>JANMSI010000054.1:0-22228 GCA_031389115.1 Akkermansiaceae bacterium | reverse complement strand
GTTGCGTGGGGAGCATGGGCAGGGTGATTCCGCCGATGATCGCGACGAGCAGGATCAGCGCGATACCGCCATTGGTCGGGAGAATCCAGAGGATGAATTTCGTGAGGTTGTCGAAGACGCTGCGGCCTTCTTCCACGGCGGCTTCGATGGAGGCGAAGTTGTCGTCGGTCAGGATCATGTCGGCGGCTTCCTTCGACACGTCGGTGCCGGTGATGCCCATCGCGATCCCGATGTCGGCTTGCTTGAGCGCGGGCGCGTCGTTGACGCCGTCGCCGGTCATCGCGACGACGTGGCCGCGCGATTGCAGCGCTTTGACCAGCCGCAGTTTCTGCTCGGGCGCGACGCGGGCGAAGACGGAGGCGCGCTCGGCGGCGTCAGCCAGCTCGTCGTCGGTGAGCTTTTCCAAGTCGCGGCCCGTCAGCCCGACGACGCCCGAGCCACTGTCCAGGCCGATTTGCGCGGCGATGGCCGTGGCGGTGAGGACGTGATCGCCGGTGATCATCTTGACCTGGATGCCGGCGGCGCGGCACTTGGCCACCGCCTTGATCACCTCGGGACGCGGGGGGTCGAGTTTGCCCTGGAGGCCGAGGAAAGTGAGCCCGCCAGCAACGTGCTCGTGCTCCAAGCCGTCGTGCGATGGCGGCATTTCACGCCGGGCGAAGGCGAGGACTCGCAAACCACGCGCGGCCATGGCCTCGGCGTGGCGGAGCACGAGCGCTCCGTCGAGCGGCGCGAGGGCGCCATCTTCGGCGAGCGCGTGCGTGCATTTGCCGAGCAGGGCTTCCACCGCGCCTTTGATATAGATGATCTTCGGCTCGTCGGCGGCGCCGTGCAGCGTGGCCATGTAGCGGTATTCGGACTCGAACGGGATGGTCTCGATCCGCGGCAGACGCCCGCTCATTTCCTCCTCCTCCAAGCCCGCTTTCTGCGCAGCCACGATCAGCGCCGCCTCGGTCGGGTCGCCTTGCACGATGGTCTGGCCTTCGTCGTTGCGGACGAGCCGCGAATCGTTGCACAGCAAGCCCGCGCCGAGCGTTTCGATGAGCGCGACATTTTCACCGACGACGACGGGCGCCTGCTCGAAATGGATTTTTCCCTCCGCCTCGTAGCCGCTGCCGGTGACGTGGTAGAGCCGCCCGCCGGCATGGATTTCCTGCACGGTCATTTGGTTCTGCGTGAGCGTGCCGGTCTTGTCCGAGCAGATGACGGTGGTGCTGCCGAGCGTCTCCACGGCGGGCAGCTTGCGGATGATTGCGTGCCGCCGGACCATGCGCCCGACGCCGATGGCCAAGGTGATAGTCACGACCGCGGGCAAGCCTTCGGGAATCGCGCCGACCGCCAGCGCAATCGCCGCCATGAACATCTCCGGCCACGGCTTCCCACGCAGGATTCCGGCGACGAAAATCAGCGCCGCCAGTGCGAGGATGACGTAGAGCAGCAGCCGGCTGAACTGCGCGATCTTGCGCGTGAGCGGAGTCTGCAAATCCTCCGCGAGATTCATCATCCCAGCGATGCGGCCCATCTCGGTTTTGTCGCCGGTGGCCAAGACCACGCCCTCGCCCTGTCCGGACGTGACGAGCGTGCCGGTGAAGGCGAGATTGGTGCGGTCGGCGAGGATCGTGTCTGCGGGAAGTGGCTCGATTTGCTTTTCGGCGGGGAGCGATTCGCCGGTCAGCGCCGCTTCCTCGATGTGCAAGTTGCGCCGCAACACCAAGCGCAGGTCGGCAGGCACGCGGTCGCCGGATTGCAACAGCACCACATCACCCGGCACGAGCTGCGCGGAGGGAATCCGCAGCTTCTCGCCGCCGCGCCGCACCGTGGCCTCGGTGAGGACCATTTTCGCCAGCGCTTCGATCGCTTTCTCGGCCTTCGCTTCCTGCAAATAGCCGACGACGGCATTGATAAATGCGACGCTGAAAATGACCGCCGCATCCACCCATTCGCCCATGGCCGCCGCGATGCCGGTCGAGGCGAGCAGGATGTAAATGAGCGGCTGATGGAACTGCAGAAGGAAGCGCATCCATTCGCTGAGCCGCTTCTGCGCAGTCATTTGATTCGGCCCAAACTGCCGCAGCCGCGCCTCGACTTCGCCCGCCGCCAAGCCCGTTGTGAGGTTGATTTCCAGCAGCCCGACAACTTCCTTTGTGGGAATTTCGTGCCAGTTGGTTTGAGTGGACTCCTTCATCGATCATTACCTCGTCGGTGGCCATACGACCAATACGGGACGTCGGCTGGTTTGGAGCACGGCAAGCGCGACGGAACCAAGCACCTTGGCGCTAAAGCCGGGGCGCGTGTGGCTGCCGATGCAGATAATGTCAGCGCCAAAGCGCTCCGCCGCCGCGCAGATCGCCTCAGCGGTCTCCCGGTTTTCTGTCACTTCCACTTCGGTCGTGATGTCCGGCGCATCGGCTTTCTCCGGCGCGAGCATTCGCAGTTTCGCCTCGGATGCCCCGACCAGCTGGGCGGATTCCAATTTGTCCGTGGGTTGCTGACGGATGCGCGGGATGTTATACACTAGGCGCACGGTTCCTCCCGGGTTGACGATCGAATAACCGTAAGCTGCGGCAAATCCATGCGGCTCGTCGAGATCGACCGCCACCAGCACCCGCAGACATTTACGCATATGGGGTCCGGCCATCCGCGAAGCTGGAGCCGTCGGCACGCAGGCCACGCTTATTGGAGCGTTAATGAGGATGTCGCGTGATACCGAACCCTTACGGACCCAATCGAAACCCGTCCGTTGATGGCTGCCGACCACCAGCAGATCCGACTGCGATTCTACCGCCATTCCAATGAGGGGGTGAGCCGAGCGTCCCCAATTTCCGCCCACCTGCACACTCACGTGGTCGTTTCCCAGCAACCGCGTGACCTTTTCCTGCAAGTCGCGCTCAAGAATTAGCTGCATTTCCGGCAGGTTGCCGCCGCCCCATTGCAACGGGCGAAAAATGCCGAGCCGCGCCGCTTCTTCAGGCGGCCAATCCACATAGCCGGCGACGACTTCGATAGGTCCAAGCTCCCGGAGCTCCGCGACCCAGCGCATCGCAGCATCGGAGCTGGCGGTGAAATCCGCGCCAACAAAAACTTTTAGCGCCCGCTCGCCCCGCGCCCACGCCTCGAAAGGCGCGGCTTCCCGCACCACCAGCGTCGGCACCGGCGAAGACTCCGCTGTGCGCTCTGCCACACTGCCGAGCAGCCAGCGGGTGGGCGCGCTTTTTCCGAGTGAGGAAACTACGATCAGGCGGGCCGCGTGTTGCAGCGCGGTTTGCATCAGGACTTCGGAGGCGGAACCTTCGATCACTTCTGCAGTAATATCGGCGCCGGTATCGTGCAGGCGCCGCACCTCATCGTGCAGGTGCTCCTGAATGACCGGAGAGGCAGGGATTTCTGAGGCATGAACGAGCCGCAGCGGCGCGCTCAGCCGCTTGGCCAGCGCGGCGGCGACGTTGGTGGCCTGCTTGGCATTCTCTGAGAAATCAGTGCCGCAGAGGATAGGTTGGGAGTTCGTGTTTTTCATGGAGTGTTCTTTTTGTATTTAGTAGACGAAATTCATTCAGTGGGCGGCCATACCGTGAGCACCGGACGCCGGCTGGTTTGCAGTATGGCGAGCGCGACGGAGCCGAGCACCTTGGCGGTGAAGCCGGGACGGGTGTGGCTGCCGACGCAGACAATGTCCGCGCCGAACCGCTCCGCCGCTGCGCAGATCGCCTCGGCGCTGTCCTGGGATTGGGTGACTTCGACTTCGGTCGTGACGCCGCGCGCTTCTTTTTCATCGGGCGCGAGCGCGCTTAGTTTCGCTTCGGATTCGACGATAAATTGCGCATATTCCTCTTGGGTGGGATTCGAGAACCGGAAGGGAGGCACGATGTTGTGCAGCAGGCGCACGGTGCCTCCGGGATTCACGATCGAATAACCGTAGGGCGCGGCAAAGCCGTGCGCCTCTTCGAGATCGACGGCCACCAGCACGCGCTGACACTTGCGAGTACGGGGCCCGTCCATCCTCGAAGCGGCAGGTGTCGGCACGCAAGCCACGCTCATCGGAGCATAGGTGAGAATGCCGCGGGAAACCGAACCTTCGCGCAGCCAGCCGAAACCCGTCCGTTGATGGGTACCGACGACCAGCAGATCCGCTTTCGAATCGACTGCCATTCCCACGATAGGATGGTCCGCACGTCCCCAATTTCCGTCCACTTGCACACTCACATCGTCGCTTCCCAGCAAGCGCGTGGCTTTCTCCCGCAAGTCGCGCTCCAGAATGATTTTCATGCCGGGCAAATCATGTTCCAAAACACTGTGCATCGCAGGTGAGTCTCCGCCCAATCCGGGATGGCGCGAGAGACCCAGCCTGGCTGCCTCATTAGGAGGCCAGATTACATGTCCGGCGATCACCTCACACGGGCCGAGTTCCCGGAGCGCCGCGACCCAACGCAGTGCCGCGTTCGAACTGGCCCCGAAATCCGTACCTACAAATACCTTCAAAGCTCTCTCACCGCGTGCCCACGCTTCAAACGGGGCGCTTTCCCGCACAACCAAAGTTGGCACCAGTGAGGACTCCGCGCTTCTAACCGCCGTCGCACCTGTGAACCATCGCGTCGATTCATGAAACCCTGTTGATGAAACAACCAGCAGGCGGGCCTTTCTCTGACTGGAGATGCGCACCATGACATCGTCCGGAACACCTTCGGAAAGATTTTCTTCGACAATTGCGCCTAGTGCCCGGAGCCGCTCCGCCTCCAAGTGCAAGCATTGGCGCAGATGGGACGGCGTCTCGTTCACATCAGGGATGATCACGTGAATGAGTCGCATGTAAGCATGGACAAGCACCAACGAGGTATTGTGCCGGACTGCGAGTGCGGCGGCAACGTCCGCGGCCTCCAAGGCGTTCTTGGAAAAATCGGTTCCGCAAATGATCGGACCTGTTTCGATGGGTTTCATATTTTGAGCAGTTGTGGTGCTTATTATAATTCAGATGAGTGGCGGAATGCCGCGCATGCGTATGACTTTAGGAGCGCAACCATCATTCGGCTCTGCATCCCAACGGATATACCAAGCATTTCTTCCGATACCGGGTAGCAGTTTTTTGGGGAAGGAAGCTGGCGAGCCTTTGTCAGTTCCACCGCCCATTGCCTACATTTCGACGCGCCGAATTCGCTCGGCGAGGACGGTGAAACAAAGCCCCTTCAAACCGGCGGCGGCATTTTCCAGCACGAATGCACAGGGGGCCTTCGGCAGTCTGGAACGTAATCTGGGTCCCCCGGGTCATGCTCAGGTGGCTTTCGTCGCAGGAAGTGATGTGGATCATCCCCTCTTGAGTGTGCAGGTCGATCGAGGATGCGGCGGCGGAAAATACACAGCCTTCGGGGGTGTTCAGCTCGACCATTAAGTCTTTCATGATGAGATCTATTTTGATTGGTGCCGGATTCATTCGCTGGCCTTGCAACTGGCGATACGCTTCGCAGATGAGACCCTGCAAATCGGGCGGCAACGTCGCGTTGAGAATGGCCTGCCGCACGGCCTGGCCGCGCTCGCTTAAGTTCGCCATGTCGTGCGTGTCGAGGTCGGCGAGCGTTGCCCGGATGCGCGCGTCGGTTCCTGCTTTGCGGATGAAATGGCGGAACGCCTCCGCCGTGATCGCGAACCCATCGGGCACCTTCACGCCCTTGCTCGCGAGTTCACGGACCATCTCGCCGAGCGACGCATTCTTGCCGCCGACCAGCGAGACGTCAGCAATGGTGATGTCGGCGAACCATTTGATGAAAGGGTGTGCGGTGGGTGAATTCATGAGGTTATGTGTTAGGTGGTAGGGGACGGGGCTTGGGCAAAAATCGCAGTTCAAGGTGTGATCAAGACTTTCAGCACGCCTTCCGCCCGATTGCCGAAGACCTCGTAGGCTTGCTTGATGTCCGCGAGTGAAAAGCGGTGCGTCAGCAGCATCGTCGGATCGAAGCGGCCCGACTGCACCACGTTGATGAGGCGGCGCATGCGCTCCTTCCCACCGGGGCAAAGCGTCGTGACGATTCGATAATCTCCCAGCCCCGCGGCATAGGCTTCATAGGGAATCTGGAGCTTGCCTGAATAGACACCGAGGCTGGACAGAGTGCCGCCCGGGCGCGGACAGCGCAGGCAGGATTCAAAGGTTTCCTGCGTTCCAAGCGCTTCAATGGCCACATCAACTCCACCGCCGGTCAGTTTCAGCACCTCCTCGACGACATTGCACTCATGGTAGTTGAGCGTGACATCCGTTCCCATCCGGCGCGCTATCGCCAGACGGTTCTCGTCGCCATCGACGCCAATGATGAGCGTGGCTCCCATCAGCTTGGCCCCCACGGTGGCGCACAGCCCGATGGGGCCTTGCGCAAAGACGACCACCGTATCCCCGATCTTGATCCCACCGCTCTCCGCGCCACCAAAGCCGGTGGAGGCGATGTCCGCCAGCAACAGCACTTGCTCATCAGTCACCTCGTCGGGAATTTTCGCCAGATTCGCCTGCGCATACGGCACCAGCAAATATTCCGCCTGGGCACCGTTGATCGTGTTGCCGAAACGCCATCCACCAATCGCCTGACAGCCCGAGCCGTGGCCGCACTGCGAGTGCTGGCCGGAGAGGCAGGCGCGGCATTGACCGCAGGGCGTGATGGCTCCGACAAGAACCCGGTCGCCGATGTTGTAGCCAGTGACACCCGCACCGAGTTCTTCGATGACGCCCACCGGCTCATGACCGATGATGAGTCCCGGCTTCACCGCATATTCGCCGCGCACAATGTGGAGGTCCGTTCCACAAATCGTGGTGGCCGTGATTCGCAACACCGCCTCGCCCGGACCTGCGGACGGCTTGGGCACGGAGTCAACGCGGATGTCATTAATACCGTGAAATACGGTGGCTAGCATGGTTTGCATGGCGGGGTGGGGGTTGTTAGGGGTTGCTGTTTGTCTTTAGCGCGGCGATGCGCCGCTTGCTGTGCGGCAATTGCTGAAAAGATCATCGTGCAGGTGCTCCTGAATGACAGGAGAGGCAGGGATTTCGGAGGCATGTACGAGCCGCGGCGGCGCTCTCAGCAGCTTGGCCAGCGCGGCGGCGACGTTGGCGGCGTGCTTGGCATTCTCGGAAAAATCAGTACCGAAGAGAATTGGTTGGGAGTTCGTGTTTTTCATGGAGTGTTCTTCCTGAGTTTAAGAGACAAAATTCATTCAGTGGGCGGCCACACCATCAGCACCGGACGCCTACTCGTTTGCAGCACGGCGAGCGCGACGGAGCCGAGTACTTTGGCGGTGAAGCCGGGGCGCGTGTGGCTGCCGATACAGACGATGTCCGCGCCGAAACGCTCCGCCGCCGGGCGGATCTCCAGGCCGTTCTTGGAAAAATCGGTTTTGCAAATGATCGGACCTATTTCGAGGGATCTCACAGTTTGCGCAATTGAAGAGAGCGGTTAGAAAGATTGCCACCAGCGTTTCTCCGGCTTGTGTATCAGCTGCTCTGATAGGTTCACTCGAACCAACCCTATCCCCGGGTGTTCACCCGGGGATTTGCTCGGGAAGCTCACGCCAGTTCATGGCATGTTCTTCCTACACATCGGCTCAGTTGCGACCGGGCATTTTCGCATCTGACATCGGATTTTGGTTTTTCGGATTACCCATGTTGTGGGTCGATCCGGATCCACCGGTGTCAGCGCAACTGGAGATGGCCAGAGCGCCGAATAGGAGACCAAGCGAGGCAATTAAGGTTTTCAGAATGGCTTTCATGGTCGTGGTTTTTGATATTGGTTTTAGTTCAGACGAGGGGCGGAATGCCGCTCATGTGTTGGACTTTAGGAGCGCAACGATCATTCCGCTCGGCATCCCAACGGATAAACTGCGCATTTTCAAAGGAGCTTGGACCTCGTCACGGAAGAAATTTTCCTGATCGCACGGCACCCGTGCCAGAATGATCCCGTGCCGGAATTGCCACCCCCTTCTCCACCCGCACCGCGCCCGTCCTTCAAATGGTTCGGTCCCGGGATCATCATGGCCACGAGCGGGATCGGCGCGAGTGACATCATCACAGCGACCGTCGGCGGGGCCACCCACGGACTCTCATTGTTGTGGGCGCTGGTGCTTGGCGCGTTCTTTAAATTCGTACTCAGCGAGGGTCTCGCACGCTGGCAACTAGCCACCGGTTCCACCGCGCTCGAAGGCTGGTCGCGGCATCTTCCGCGATGGGTAATGATGCTTTTCGCGGGCTACCTGGTGGTGTGGGGCGTGGCTGTTAGCGGCGCTCTGGTTAGCGGTTGCGGCCTGGCGATCGAGAATATTACGGGTGGTGCCGTACCGCGGAGTTGGGGCGGGCTTGGACAGGCGTTGGCGGCGTTCGCGCTGATCTGGACGGCGCACACGGCTGGCCTGGGGCGGGTGATGAAGCCACTGATCGTGGTGATGTTCGCAAGCATCGTGGCCTGCGCCGCGCTCACTTTCCGCGAGCCCATGGCAATGCTGCACGGGCTGTTCGTGCCGACAATCCCGACCGGCGGCGCAACGTATGTGCTTTCGCTCATAGGTGGCATCGGCGGCTCCCTCACGCTGCTGAGTTATAACTATCTGCTGCGGGACGAGGGCAAGGTTGACCCGCGCAACCTTCGTGCGGTGCGACTCGACCTTGCGACGGCCTACCTCTTCACCGCCATCTTCGGGCTTTCCGTGATGCTCCTTGCCAACCGCGTGTTTCACGCCAGCGGGGTCGCCATTACGGATCGCGACGCCGTGTCACGAATGGCCGGCGCGCTCGCGGCGCTTACAGGTCGCTCGGGATTCTACATTTACTCGATCGGCTTCTGGGCGGCGGTGCTCGCCTCGCTTGTCGGTGTCTGGCAGACGATTCCGAGCATATTCGCCGACTGCTACGGTCTGCTGCGCCGGATGCTGCCGGATCAGCGCAGGGCGGCGACTCGGCCCGGTTCCACGCCGTATCGAGTCGCTTTGGTGTTCATGGCACTCGCGGCAGTGCCCTTCGCGTTTATTGGCAAGCCACTGCTGATCGTCATTGCGTTCACCGTCTTAGGCAGCCTCTTCATCCCGTTTCTCGCCGCCACGTTGTTATACCTGAACAACCGCATTCCATTCCCTCCGTCTTTACGATCTAACCGCATCGCAACCAACATCGTCCTCGGCCTGATCGTCGTCCTCTTCCTGATTGTCGGAGCGCTGGAAATTGGGGAGCTTATCAGGGGGTGAAACAACCAACATAATGATCAGACAGCTTCGAGAGTGATGGCGATCAAAGCAGGTTTGCGCTTCGACTGATTGATTGTTCCGGTTGCTCTCTGAGTGCCCTTGGACCGCAAAAAAATGCGGCGGGGGAGAAAATTCCGCCGCCGCTGGTTACAAGGAACCTAATATTTCAGCCCTTGAGAGGTACGACGAACATGCACTCCTTGCCTTCGGCATTGACGATCGTGACCTTAGTGACCACCGGGGTGGCACCGGCGCGATTCCCTACCGACTTGACGGTGTATTTCTTTTTGCAAGATGGGCAGTGCATGGCACCCCCGTCGTGGCACATCGCTTCGAGTTCCTTCTCGTCATCGACTTCTTTGACGGTGACCGAATCGCACTCCCTGCAAACGACGGCGTATCGATCCCCCTTCTTCATTGCTTTGATCGATTCCGCGGAATCGGCTTTTTGGAAGGTTTTGTTGGCGATCCCGGACTGTTCCGCCCGTTGTGCTGAAACGCTCGATGCCAAGCCCAGCGCCATCGTGACGGCTATGATGTTTGCTAATGTTTTCATTGGTTGGATATATTTACTGTTTGTGGTCTAGTTCGCCCTGCTAGGCATGGACTCATCAGACATGGAACGCGACTTTCCTGGAGGACCCATTTCGTGACTTCCCGAGGATTGCATATCGGAGCACGAGGACAGGAAACTGAAGGCGATGAGACCCAATGCGGCGGCGACGGTTTTGATGTATGTTTTCATTGCGTGTATTGTTTTCAGCGGCTTGGCAGCGGCATATACTCAATCATTGGTGTGACCGGTCACTCGCCGCTTCCATTGACAACATTGCTCGGTAAGCGATTCCGAATCCACGCATCACGCTGGAAAAATGGCGCATTTCTTCGGATTTTATTCTCCCGTGCTCGGGGTCAGCGGGTCACGCGAAGTCGATAAAACCGGGTTGCCCCTGGCGCCTTCGGCTCGGCGAAAACCTGCTCCGCACCGTTTCCCGCGATGATTCCGACCGCAATCCAGCTCGATGGTGCCAGCGTTGCGGAGCGTTCCACCGCGTAGCTGCGACCAGAGACGGTCGGAAATGAAATTGTCCACAATGCGCCATCGTGCGCAGCGTCGCGGATGAAAAGTCTTGAGCCGGGATCTCGCGGATCGGTCCCCGCCGTGAATTCGTCGCGGTTGCTCGCGCCATCGCCATTCTGGTCCGCGATGGCGTCCGCACTATCGGTTAAATCAAGCCCGTGGAGCAACTCCCACTGGTCTGAGATGCCGTCCTGGTCGGCATCGGTCGGGACATCCGCGGGCGAGCCGTCGATGGAGAGCAGGTAGGCAACCAGGTCGGCAAGCTGATCCGCCGCGAGTTGCGAGGTAGTGCCATGCCGATTGTTGGAATTGCGCGTGGTGACGACTTCTAACAAAGTTGCGGCACTCCCATCGTGGAGATAAGGAGCGGAATCCCACACCCCCCGGAGGCTGGGCGTGTCGAGTCCATCAAGCAATTGACCGATCCGCTGGCCGCTTCCAGGTCCGAGCGTGCCTACATCGTGGCGGACAAAACTGCTGGGCGAGCTGTCCGTGAATCGCGAGCCGGAATGGCACGACGCACATTGAAGCGCGGGGCTGAAAAACAGTGCCTTACCCCGGGCCGCGGTTTCAGTGAGAGTGCCGTCATCCTGCCGAATCGGACTGCGCACCGGCACGGCCAAGGATGTCATGTAAGCCGCCAGGTCGTCGAGATCCGCGCTGCGCCCGGCGTTCGCCGCACCGAGAGGTAAGTTCGGCGGCTGGCCGTCCTGCGCGAGGCCGCTACCGCCGAAATGGATAACGATGTCGTTTTCGAAATCCTGGAGCTCGTTGAAGTTCCCGCTCCAATGCATCGGCCCGTCCGCCAGCCCGCCACGCCCGCGGAGATCGGTGGTATTGCGCAAACCTTCGCCGCGATTGGTAAAATCCCAAGTCCGCCCGTCGTGTCCGCTGCCATCGGCGTGGCACGACGCGCAGGCGATGTAGTTGGACAGCGAATGTCGCGGCTCGCGGCTGCGATAGAAAAGCTGTTTGCCGTTTGCGATGTTAGGAGGCAATGGCTCGCCGGTCACCGCGACGGTTGCCAAAACCGATGGCATGCGCGAATTACTCAAGTCGAGCACCTGCACGTTCCGCGAAAGGTAGTTGACGATGTAGCCACGCTGCCCGTTTGCCGAAACGACAATGCCCTGAGGCGCGTGGCCCAGATCGATGCGGGCGGCGAAATCGACCGTCGCTCCGTCTTCGCCGGGCTCGATCAATGTGGCCGACGAAATATCATATACCGATAGGCGGCCCGCACCCTGATGGGTGACGAATGCCCAGCGGCCATCTGGTGAAAATGCGATTGCCGAAACTGAGTCGGTATCGTTTGCGTCGATCCGCCGATTCACTTCCTCCGCCGCCGTGGTCACCCCGACCTTACCGAAAAATCCGCGCACCGTGTTTTCCGGCCGTGGCACCTCGCCGTTTACAAACAGCCCGCGTCCGGTGTTTGCCTTGTGCCCCCCAAACCATGCGGCGCGCCCCGCCGGGTCGATCGTCAGAGCCGATAGCAGATTTGGAAAACCGCCGCCGGTGGACGTGAGATCGGGATTCGTGTCGAGCACGAGAGGAGCCGTGCGCGACGCGGCGAGATTCACCAGGTCCAGTTCGGTGACGGTGCCGGTAGCCCCACGGGTGAGAAAATGCGTCACGTAAGCACGCGCTCCGTCAGACGTGATCGCCAGCGCACGCGGCGTGGCAGGCACCGGGATCACTTTTTCGACGACGAGTTCGGGCGTTAGAACGGACACGGTGCCGGCACCTTCATTGGAAACGAGGATGCGCCCGTCGGTCGGCGCGACAGCAACTCCATACGGCCGATGCCCGACGGCAATCTTGCGCGTCACCGTCCTCGTGAACGCATCAAGCACCCAAAGTTCGTTGGCGTCCTGACACGCCACGTAGATGCGATTCCCGTTGGGACTGAATGCCAGCGTGCGCGGGTTTCTTCCCACCACAATCTCGGCGAGCTTCTCCAAGCTGTTAGCCGTTACAGCGAGCACCGATACCGAGCCCGAATCCGGATTCGCCACCCATAGCTCGGTCTCCCCCGGATTCAAAGCAAGCATGCTGCTTTTCGCCGGAGAAAGTTGCGTCGGCGGCGCGAGGACATGGACGACGATCAAGTCCTGCCGGGCATCCATCCCGTCGCTTGCCGTTAGAGTGACACGGTAGGCCCGCGGGTCCGCATACAAGCGCGTGGGGTTTGGTTCCGTCGAGGTGGTTCCGTCGCCGAATTCCCACTGAAAGGAAAGTGGCTGAGGGGCCTCGTCCGGGTCCAAGGTTTGGGCGCTGGAAAATACCGCCGCCTGCCCGAGCTGAATCTCCGGGGATGAAACCGACGCGATGACGTATGGCGGGAAATTTAACTGCGCCCGAGCTTGCCCGGCACCTGACGCCAGAACCGCGAGAAAGAGGCAAACACCGGGAGGCAGTCTTAAAAGGGCGATCATGCAGGCTCCTGTTTGAAATCAAGGAGGCGGATCCCCAAGTTTGACGCGGTAGAATTGCTGCGGGTCGGTGGCGGTCGAGTCCGTGAAGGTGCGGATCGATCCGTTGCCGGGGAGTGTGGTTAGCGGGGTCCAATCGGGCAGAACAAGAGACGCGCTGCGTTCGAAGCTATAATTGCGCCCGATGACCGTAGGCAATGTGCCGGAAAACACGGAGCCGGTTTTGCCTGTAGTTAGAAAGCGCAGGTCGGCCACCGTGATGCTCATCGCCGCTGAACTCGCGCCACCCCGCAAGTCGCGGACGAGCAGCGTCACGGGATAGGTGCCGCCGGCTGGGAAATCCTTGCGGAAGGTGCGGCCTAGCGCGGTGGTGCCGTCGCCGAAATACCATTCCCACTTCACGATCTTGGTGCCGGTGGAGGTCGATGAAGTGCCACTGAAATCGACGGTAAGCGGGCCGAGACCGGTGCGCTCGACGCGGGCGTGGCGGTCGGCGTGGCAGGAATCGCGACGGTTGGAAAGACCTGCACTGTTAGCAGCCGTGCGTTACCGGACTTGTCCGCGATTGACGCGGTCATCGTGGTGAGCAGATTCAAAGGCAGCGTGTTGGCTCCAGTGAATGCGGCGATGTAGCCCCGCTGGTCCTTGCGAAAAAAGAGATCGCTGAAATCCGCGTTGGCAGCGCGTCCACCCACCACGCGGTTGAATGAAACGCGCAAACTCGTCAGTTCGATTCCACTGCCACCGTCTCCGTAATTCAGCACGATGAGAGGATACGCCGTCTGATCCTGCATCGTCGGGCTGATGATTTCCAGCTCCGGTGGCGCGGTGTCCGGGCCAGGGAGCGCGGGCACGCCCGCCCCAAGCTCGGAGGTCGGGACGCTCTCGATGTTCTCGGTGCCGACGTGCGCCACCGAGTAGAAATAAGTCACTCCCGCTTGCGCCGTGCGATCGATGAACCGCACCTCGTTGTTGGCACTAACAAGTGTCACGTCCGCGTCATTTAAAACCGCATTCGTGGTAAACCTGGTGAGCGGTGCGGCGAATCCTTCATCCTGGTGGCGGCTGAGCGCCACTCGTTTGATCACCCGCCGGTCGGTCGGGGCGAGGCCGGGCACGGTCGAGCGATAGACTTTATACCAGCGCGCCACATCGGCGAAGGGCGGATGCTGCCAGGAAAGTGTCACGCCATCCGCGGCGGCGGTGCTCGCGAAACTGCGCGGGAGATTGGCGGGCCGGCCGTCTGCCGATTGGAATGAATTCAGCAACGTCCGCGGGTCGGAGCCAGCCGCTCCCACCCAAATGTCGTATGCACCGTCGCGATTGAGGTCGGTGATGTCGGTGTCCGCCCCCGTGCCGGTGGAAGCACCGCCAACGAGGAGGGTGGACTCTATAGGATCGTAGGTGAAGACTCCGGCACCGCTGTTGAGGTAGAGCTGGAAGTGTTTCGTGCCGCCATTAAAGGCAAAGAAGTCGAGGTCGCCATCACAGTCCACGTCGCACAACTTGCCGTTGCCGCCTTCGTAAAACTCCGTGCCCGCGACCACGAAGCGGGTGGCGGTTTCCTCAACGAATCCGCCCGCGCCGTTGTTGACAAACACGGCGTGCGCCACCCGCGGCGATGGGGAGCCTGCGGTGTCGCGAACCAACGCGCAAACGAGATCCAAGTCACCATCGGCGTCGATGTCTCCCAAGTTCATTCCTTGGCTGAAGCCGCTGTTAATAGGGCGGATCGCGGCCATCGGGATGCCGAACGGAATATTTGTTAGGGTGAAAACTCCCGCCCCGTTGTTACGCCCCAAGGTAATCGCCCGGTCGATGCCGTTGATCATCATGACATCGAAATCGCCGTCTCCATCCACATCACCGCCGACCAGCCCGACGATGAGCTTGTCGCCCCAGGTCGATGGAAAGCCCGCCGCCGTAGTAACATTTGTATAAGTCCCGGTGCCGTCATTTCTATAAATGCGGAAGGCTTTCGGAAAATTGCCGACGCCTTGGCAACCGCCTTCCGGACAGCCGTGACCGCAGCTCACGTCGGAGCAAAACGAGTGGGCGATCACCAGGTCCACGTCGCCATCGCGTTCAAGATCGGTGTTGATGATTTGAAGCGCGGAGATGTTAGGGATCGGCTTGCCGGCGAAGCGCCCGCCGGAATTGATTTGGAGAGTCAGCGTCTCGCCGTTGCCGCCTTGGAGGATGTCGAGGTCGCCGTCGTTGTCCACGTCGGCCCATTGCGTGCAATCGTTGCCCACCCCGTCCTTGTCACCGAAGCGATAGGTGCCTCCGGCAATGGTGTTGGCAACAGGCGTCATTGCTCCACTACCAGTGTTGAGAAGCAGGCCGTAGCGGGCGATGAGGGCGCGATCCATCCACCCGTCGCCATCGTAGTCGCCCATGTCGCCGTCGTAGTAATTTTCATTCGAGTCTCCCGCGACGGCGTTGCTGCCGGCAAAAGAGAACGTGTTGGTTTGAAGCGCGGTGCTGTAGTCGGTGAAGCCCGCCCACTGCGCCGGTGCGTGCCCGGAAACCAAAAGCAGAAGGCCGAGGAACAAGCGGGGCACGGAAGATGTGAGGAGGCGCATGGGTTCAGGGGTGAAAAGTTTTGTGCTGGAAATGGTGCGATGGATTGGCATGGGTGAAAAGGATCACCCGCGAAAGATTTCCGCCTTCAATGACGAAGTACCCTTCGTGCTGGATTCCCGGACTGCCACGAAGAAACTTCCATCCGGCGCGGTGGCCGGGCTGGCGGCGGTCAGCCCCTTTCGGGTCTGCCAAATCATCCGGACTCGCTGCTCGTCCCCGGCACGATGAGGCGGACGCTTTCCGCAAGAACGGTGAAGTTGTGCCCTTTCAATCCTGCAACGGCATTATCAAGTGTAAAGACCATTGGACCATCAGGGGTTTGAACGGTGACTTCGGTGGCATGAAGCATGTTCAGGAAACTCTCTTCATTCGAGTTAAGGTGGATGCTGCCGTTGGCGGTGCGAAGATCGAGGGACAACGCGCTTCCGGAAAAGACGCAACCGGTCGCGGTGCTCAGTTGGACTGATAGATGGTTCATGGGTTGGGTCAGAGGCCCGGCGTCTTCTGGACATCGGTATTTTCGTAAACGAACCTTCGCGGCCATCCCGGAGAATGGCTACGCATCCGCAACGAATTATGGCGCGTTTCTTCGACTTGATCTTCCGGGACCCGGAACGGAACAAATCAGGAGTCCGCCAAAGGCAGCTTCGTCCGATAAGTCTTCGGCGATTCACCCACGACTTTCTTGAAGGTGCGGTTGAACTGCGACAACGACTGGAAACCCACTTCGAACGCCACTTCGCTCACCCGCCGGGTCGGATCGAGGAGGAAAAGCCGGGCCTTCTCAATGCGGGTCCGCGCCACATAATCGACGAAGTTGATCCCGGTCGCCTCTTTGAATTTTCCGCTGAAATAGGTAGCGCTCATGTTGACGGTCTTTGCCACGGCCGCCAGTGAAAGTTCGTCATCGGAATGATCGCGGATGAAATCCCGCGCCCGATCAATGACGGGGGACTCGCCGCTGGCGCCGTGTAACGCCAGCGCGTTGCCGCACTCGGCAAGGTGCTGGGCGAAAATTGCCAGCAGCCGGATCAGGGCCTCATATTGGTGCGGGGTGAGGACACGCGTGTTCAGGTAGTGTTCCTCAAGCTTCTTCAAGTCCACCTCCGCCCCCCACTTGAGAAGTGTCGCAGCGATCTGCTTGAAGCGCACCTTGTCGGGCCGCTGCAGCAGGACCTGTCCGGTGTGCAGGAAGGCGATCAGGTTTTCTCCGACCCTGACCGGCACGGCGGTCTCGCACATTCCCGCGAAACATTTGAGCGTCTTAGGCTGATATTGGGCTTCCTCCTCCACCTTGCACTGCAGCGCGTAACACTGCGCGCAGCTCACGTCGGATTTCGACATCATCGCGCAGAAGGGATTCTCCTGCTTTTTCACATAGTGGACCACATCGAAAAGCGAAGGGGCCTGAAGCCGCAGAGGAAGTCCGGTGCCTTCCGTGAACGCCCGCTCGTAGTCGCGATACACCTGGGAAGCGGAAAGGACTTCAAGCGTGTGCTGGCTGGTTTTCGACGGATCAGTCATCTGTAAATAGAAATTTAGCCGCGAAAGCCGGGGCAATCCGCGATTTGTTTGAATACTTTCCCAGGATTTCAGGCTCGTAGCGAGCTGACCCCTCAAGGGAATAACCCGTTCCCGGGACAAACCCTTGAAATTAAATAATATTTGGGTGGGGCGAATCCGAACTTGGCGCGAGCTTGAGCGGGACTAGACGAACATCCGCAGTCACGGCGTCCTCAATTTGACCGGCAAGCACCGGGTGGACGGCGATTCTCACGACACGGGGCCCGCAGAGTGGGGAATATGAATAAATGCGCAGTCTTTTCGCAGGGATGCGGAGCCGCGACCGCGTTGAGGCACTAGGGTAGATCCGTCAGGCCGCTAAAGTCGCCCGATGAAAAAACCAAACCACTACAACCCACGACCATGAAATTCATCACAGCCATAAAATCCTCGTTAAAGGGAATTCTCGTCGCCGCGTTCGCGGTGGGTCTTGCCACTTCGGCGTCAGCGTTACCTCCAGGAAAAGGCGGAGTCTTGAAGGCGGGAAGCTACAAGCATGCTGGCACCGTGGAAGAGATCCAAAGCCTCAAGACGGGCGATCACTACGCCTTGGTCTGCTCGGAATGCAAATCGATTACCGTCAAGGAAGTCGCCGACGAAAAAGAGGTCGAGGCGCTGTGCCACGACGGCGGCTCCATGCATTGCGATTCTTGCGAAAAGAAATTCACCGTCAAAAGGACCGGACCTCCCGGCAAGGGAACCACTTCCCAAAAGGTGACGATCGTAAATGCGGAAGGCAAAGAATGCATGTTCATCGTGCCGATGAAGGCATAGCCCCAGCCTGATCCAGTTTATCCAATCCGTTCGGTGACCCAGGTCTGCCGGGCGGATTTTCATGTATCAAATTTAAGCACTTCTGACGGCCTGATAGTTGGAGGACGAATTGCAAACTCGCGCTAACGTGCGCGAAAGAATTGCTTCGGTGTCACGAAGAGATCGGTGATCCTTTTGGGAACCGAGTCCGTAACAATTTCCGTGAGAGGGACCCAAGTAAAGAGGTCCTCGGAACTCTCAATGAGGTAGCGGCGGTCGGCGATACCGGTGAGAGTCAGCTCAAACAAGCTCGGCGCGGAGGAGCCAATCGCCAAACCGGCAGGTAGCGGTTCGGCCTCGTTGTCACCAAGCGATAGCGTCGCGCTGTACAGGCTGCTATTCACTGCAAATCCCGCGTTGAGCGGTAGAGCGAAGGTGATATTTTCCGGCCCTTCCGCGAGATTATCATCTATCGGAAGGAGCGAGAAATTGGCGATCGCCTGCCCTGCGGGGATGACGACGTAAGCTGGCACGCTGGCGAAATCCCTCCCATTCACCGCGCTCCCGAATTGGTCGAGCGGCACAACCAGCGGGGCGGTCGTCACACCGGTCCTGGTGATGGTGAAAGTCGCTGCGTTCGCCGGCTCACCGGTGCTGGCGTCGGTTAGGGCGATACTAACAACGGGGCGCGATTGCGCCGGCGCGACGCTGGCAGTCACCCGCACCACGCGAGCCACCGACGGAATATCGTCCACCATCGCGAACAGCAGGTAATAGCCAGGCAGCAGGCGGACGGTGTCGGAAGGAAGCGTCACATTCAGCGAGGCGCCGCTCTGCGTAAAACCGAGTGGCAGAATACGCTGCGGGCCGCCATCGATCCAATGGGTTGAATTGCGGACTCCCACCAGCGCGACTTTTGTGACCGCGGTGGTATTGACCACTTCCATGGTGAAGTTCCCGCCGGCAACGAGGTCGCTCTTGGAAATGTTAGTGATCCGCGGGCGCACTCCGCGGAAGAGATAAGGCGGCTCGAATGCCTCGATGGAAGCATCATTGCCAAACAACGATCTTCCCCCCGCGCCACCGGTGGCAAGCACACGGCCATCGGCCGCGAGCACGGCGATGCTGTGGTAGTGGATGAACCGGTTCATGTCCGCCATGGTCCGGAATGAATTGCTGGCAGGATCGTAGAGGTCGGCGACTTTCGTGCAGTTAGGCACCAGGCCGGCACTTTGCAGCGGCGTGGTGGCGGGGAGCGTGCCCGTGTATTGTCCGCCGAAGGTGAGCACCCGGCTATCAGGCAGCATGATGGCTTCCGGCTGCGTGCGGAGGTGCCGCGCATTCGGGCCGAGCGACCATGAGTTCGTGACCGGGTCATAGATCTCGGTGAAACGCGTCGCCGCGGAGAGCGTCACGGGGTCGATGCCCACCGCGAGGATGCGGCCGTCTTCGAGCATTAAGGCTTCGTGATCGCAGTGGCCCCCGCCAGCAGCGCCATTGCGTGTCTGCATCATGTTAGGGCCGGCGCGCCACTGGCCGCTCGCGAGGTTGTAAAGTTCCGGGTAGCGCCACGATTTGAAAACTTCGCCCGTGTACAACATGAAGGTCGGAGGGATTTCCGTCGGCAGGTTGAATGAACCGGTCATCGTCCAGGTGTTGGCCACCGGGTCGTAAATCTCGCAGGTGTTGGTGCGGCCGGTCGGGCCGTCAAGTTCGCCGCCCACCACTAGCAGCCTCTCGTCGGGGAGCCGCACGATGCCGGGATACCAGCGGCCGATGTTGATCTGCGCGACCTGCGCCCAAGAGTTGTTGAAACGGTTGAAAACTTTCACCGTGCGCGGGATAGGGTCCTGCGGGTTGCCGTTGTTCATGGAACCACCGACAAACAACAGTCGTCCGTCGCTAAGCAGGCTGGTGACGTGGCATCCCTGCACACTGCCGGAGCCTGGCGGAAACCACTTGGTGGCGCTGACCGGCTCGAAGGCAACGGGCTCGATTTCATTGTGGCACACCAACAGCTCGCCGCTCGGCAGCAGCGAGCCGGAACCGGTCCCGTCCAGCAGCTCCGGGGTGGTATTGCCGACAATCGTCCAGCGACCCGCCTGGGTTTCCGCGGGCAGCGTGAAATTCCGCGTCGCGGCCGCCCCGATCACATTGATCGAAGCTTCGCTATACTCGAACCGCGGCAGGGCGGCCCCAAGCTGATAGTTGCCCTCGGGCACGGACTTGATCGTGTAACGCCCGTCAGCCCCGGTGCGGACCTCGCGAAAGAAACGGAGATCCGGGCGAAAAAGCGTGATCCTGACATTCGCGAGAGGAATTCCATCGATCCCCCGATTCACCAATCCCGCGATCTCGGCCGACTGGAGGGACGATGAGAGGAGCGGCAGGATGGCAAGGAAGAGAATGAAGGGGTTCATCATGGCAAGCGGTTGGAAGCAGCGTAGCGGGACCGCTTTTAAAATGGAGGCCTGAATTCTAATAGTCGGGCGCAACCGAAATGGGCGTCGAATAATTCGTTGCTCGTAACGTCGGAAATGCTGAGACCTACTACCTATGAAAACCATTCTTGCCCTCGCGTCCCTTGTATTCGCCACTTCAGCCTTAGCGCTTGATGAGCATGCGGCCAGTGACCGCCACCATGCCAATCACGACAGTGCGGATGCCTACGTTCGGGCCCGTCATGCGGACGCCGCATACGCCCGCGCCGACCACGCAGCCCGGCATGGTGATTACCGCCAAGCGGCCCGCGACTCTGCCCACGCCGCTGCTGATTCCCGTCGTGCTGCAGAAGCTGCCAGGCATGCTGCGAGAGCGAGGCATCATGCCCGTCACGCCGAAGAGCGTGCTTACTACGATCGCGGACACTATGGCCATGGAGATCATACGGCGGGCATTGATTGACCTGCGGCGTCCATACCGCGCATGGGGGGCATCGCCATGGGCACCGGCACGGATGTGCCCATCGAAAGCGCTCACATCACCCTGGTGAAGGGGATCTATCAGGCATCGTCAGGGCGATTCTTTCCAGCAGGGCCGTCATGAAGAACATCCGCCGGAACCTGTTCTTCGCGTTCATTTACCATATTGCTGGCATCCCCATCGCCGCTGGCGTTCTTTACCCCATCACCGGCACCCTCCTCAGCCCGATGATCGCAGGCGCGGCACGCCGGCAAAGAGAGCAAGGCTGAAGCGATTGCGCCCCTCCTACTCACCTTAAAAAAATGAGGGTCCTACCGACCTCTCGTTGAATAGCGGAAATCGGCGTGCTCCCCCGTCGGCTTGGTCGCTCGCTATACCGCGATCTGTTCTTCGCACAGGCGGCATCCGATTCACGTCTTCTCGAAAAAAACATCGTGTATTGGAAACCCGCAACATCTGCTCGCACGAAAAGGTCTTTTCGTGCATCAAAGATCGTTGTCGTGACATAAAGTGCTTGCGGTTTGTCAGTTTTGCAGGTTTTGTGCGTGGGTCATGGCATTCAGAGCAAATACGGACAGTGACGCGGGAAAACAAAAAGCATTGGAATATCTAGTTGGCCGGGAGATTCCGATCAACGACAGGGAAAAGAGCAGAATGGATTTTGAGGATCTTCTGTCCCAATACGGCCCGGTGGTAGATTATTACCCGTCGTGGCATCCCCTCGTTGCCTGCGGTAACGAGCGGCGGCTACCTTGGACGATGCCAAACGAGAACCGCGGGTATAAGGGACTCGATCATACAATTTTACTCAGGGATGCTTTCATAACATGTCCGTACGACGGTCAAGAGGTTGTGCTGAAATCTGTGGAAGATCTCCGCAAAAGAGACCCGAAGTTCTTCATCGAAGCAGAAGAGCTTGAGATGACTCTTTACCATCCAATGGCCAAGCCAATATTGGTAAAATACGATTGGGGTCCCCCCTTGAATCGTGATGGAACGATTCCGAAATCCCTGGTAGTACCGTTACTTCTCGAATTTGAGGTTCCCGCTTGGAGAAATTCTGAAGTCGCTGAAACCTGGGAAACGATGAGATCATACATACTCGGACAGCCTTGTGGCCAATTATCCTCCCTTTTTGTTAACAAAGAAACAGGGACATTATTAAAGAAGCTGTGGAATGATTTGATTTTCTCCGGAATGTACGGGCCGATCAAAGTGTGACTCTCTAGTTAGTTCTTGTTTTACCCACAAATCTTTCAATAAATACAATGAAGTTATATATCTTGATGTGCAAGTCTGACAACTATCTGAATTCTGAGCAGCGGTCTTACGCTTCCGAATTGAATCAGATCAATCAAAATGCAAGGGCAATTCCTTGGTGGCCAATCGTGAAGGGCGATGGTAGAGAGGCGTGGTTAATCCCGTCGGACTTAGATTTGGATATGCTGGCAGAAAAGCTATTTCAGGGACTTCCCGGAGACTACCTAGCAAATCTCTGGTTAGTATCCGAATCATTTCTTTCTCCAAAAGGTCCTCCGAGTAAAACTTAGAGGCCGTCTTAAAAATACAAGATTTCTGAATTTTAATCTGTACTAATTTAGTCATGTATTGGAGAAGCTCGGCATGGCCAGTTACCCAAGCAGCATGACGGATTCCGAATGGGAAATTCTCGAAACACTATTGCCAC
>JANMSI010000048.1:0-30701 GCA_031389115.1 Akkermansiaceae bacterium | reverse complement strand
TGCATTCACTTCTTTTACTTTACCAACTATTAAATTAACTAACTATTATTCCAACCCAATCATGAAAAAACTGTTCCTTATAATCACTCTCTTGTTCTCAGCCGCGATTTCCATCGCTAGCGCAGCCCCTGCCAATGATAACTTCACAAACCGCATCAGCATGGGCGTGGGCACTCTTTCTTTAGACATTAAGGGCGCAACCGTCGAGGCGGGTGAGCCATACACGACTCGTGGGCATACCGTTTGGTATACCTACACGGCCACTTCGGACTCGATTATCACCTTGGACGATACGGGGACCAGTTTTAATTATGCCTTCATGGCTGTCTATATGGGAAGTTCCATAAATGCGATGACCGTTGTCAAAAGCGATTATAGCAGCAGCAGCAGCGTGAATCGTCTTTCTTTTGCAGCGAAGGCAGGCACAGTCTTTCAGCTATGCTTCGGAAGCTATGAAGTTCGATCTGACGCAACCCTGCCACATCAAATAACTCTCACTACGACGCCATTTGTATATTCTGGAACGCTGTATGGACCGGATGCCCCCGTGTCAAAAAGCGTTACCAATAATCATTTTGTGAATCGAAAAACAATTGTTGGAAATACAATCACGGCAATAAATTACACCCGAGATTCCGGGGTCGAGGCAGGCGAACCCGACACGACTTCTGGAAATACGGTCTGGTATACATGGACCGCCTTAAATGATTCCATTGTCACCATTGGAAATACAGGTACAAATCTCGATTACAACTTTATTAGCGTTTATTTGGGAACGGCAATTAACAATCTAATAGAGATCAACAGTGACTATAGAAGCAGCGGGTCGGTTTCGGTCACCTTTAAAGCGAAGGCTGGTACCACTTTTCAGATTTGCTCAGGCCGGGCCTATTTCTCCAATGACGATAACGACTTCCTGCAATTAAATCTCTCGACCGTTTCCTTCTCCTATTCCGGCGAACTCTACGGACCTGCGGTGCCGACCGCCCCGACACCCATTAACGACAGCTTTTATTCTCCGCAGGTTCTTACCGGAAACCTTCTCACCGTCATTGGCTCCACCGCCAGTGCAACCGTCGAACCCGGTGGTGAAGGTTTCGAGAAAACACTATGGTATACTTGGAAGGCAAGCAGCAACAAGCTAGTGAGGGTTGACTTTCCCGCAGGCTCAAGTGGCGGATTCGCGGTGCTCACCGGGGACTCAATCCAAACGATCACCGAGGTGGAAAAAAGTTTGGATCCGAGCAAGTTGAGCCACAGCTTTAATACCGTCGGTGGTGTAACGTACAGACTGGTAATCGGATCAACGTATGCACCCTTCCAGTTTACCCTGACGGCGAGTGATCCGCCGGTGAATCGGGGACCCGTATCGAAAATCACTTTTCCAAAAAACAATCAGAGGGTGTCAAAAAATGGTTTTTACTTTGACGGAACTTTTGTCGATGCAGATGGTGACGACATTACCGCTTACCAGTTTCTAATCAACGGAAGAGTCGTTGTGATGAATCGTAATCCATCGAGTGAGAGTTTATTCAGCGGTAAGCTGAAGAAAGGCAGGCTCACCCTCCAGATGCATGCTAGAGATAACCAAGGCAAGTGGGGCTCGTATAACACGATCAAAGTGACAGCCAAATAGTTGGAGTAACTCTGATCGAGAGTATCGATGTTTTCCTTGGAATGCGTCGGTAGATTTTGCTGGTTACCCACAAGTCGATGGCGGAAAAATCAAGGAGTGGAGGACTCCGATCCGCCATGCGATTCGGAGATCACCACTCCTTGTAATAGGCGCGCAGGTGCCGCAGCGAATATAGGTTTTGTGGGTAACGGGCAGGGTACCTTAGGGCAGCGAATCACGCCGTGGCCAGACACCCCGGGCAATTCTGTGCGAAGTGACCGGGCTGGATTTCATCGAGCGGAGGGGATCGATCCGAGAGGCACAGCTCGGGCCTTCCGATGCGGTTCCGGGGTTGGAATGAGCACCCGGCGGCAGGCAGCGTGAGATCAGGCGGCAGGCCGGGGATGGTGTAGAGCAGCTCGCCCTTGGGATGGATCGCCGGAATGGACTTCAACAACGAGCGGGTGTAGGCATGCAGCGGGTGGCGGAAGAGGTCGGATTGTTCCGCGCTTTCGATGATGCGCCCGGCATACATGACATTAACTTGGTCACACATCCCGGAAACGACTGCTAGATCGTGTGTGATAAAAATGACGGCGGTGCCAAGTTTCCGCTGACGGTCGCGTATCAGGTCGAGCACCTGCCTTTGCACGGTCACGTCGAGCGCGGTGGTCGGCTCGTCGCAGATGAGGAGTTCAGGCCGGGTGATTAGAGCCATGGCGATCATGACGCGCTGGCGCATGCCGCCGGAGAACTCGTGGGGGTAGGACTGGATGCGTTTTTCCGGTTCCGGGATGCCGACTTCGGCGAGCGCGTCGATCGCGCGGTGGAGCGCTTCCTTGCCATGACAATTTTCGTGGAGCGCGAGTGGTTCGGTTAGCTGGGCGCTCACTTTCATGAACGGGTTGAGAGAGGTCATCGGATCTTGGAAAATCATGGAGATGCGCTTGCCGCGGATTCTGCGGAGCTGCTTCTCGGGAACCTTCAGAAGATCGATGCCGTCGAAAATTGCCTGCCCGCCGTGGATCCGGCCGGGAGGCTGGGGGATCAGGCCTAGCAGAGAATAACAGGTAACGGATTTCCCCGATCCCGACTCGCCGACGATGCCGAGCGCCTGTCCGGGATCGACGGTGAACGAGACGTTTTCCACCGCATGGACGACGCCGTTGCGAGTGTGAAAGCGGGTGGTGAGATTCCGGACATCGAGCAAAGCCATGGCTCAGGGAGATTTGCCATTGATCGCAGCAAGTGCAAGTCCAGCCACCCGAAAGCGTTGCGGGGTTCGATGCTGCCTCCTGATTTTAGGATTGCCACGGCAACCGCAGTTGTCTGTTATTACGGTAGATGATTGGGGTAGCAGCCTCGTCACTGGCGTGAAATAAATTGGATGCATTCACTCAATCTACCGGAGTTCACACATCATGAAAGCCACATTGAAATTGCTAACAGGTGCTGCGTTGCTATGCGCGATAGGCGTCGCTTCGAGCGGCTGTAAAAAGGAATCCCCATCTGCGAATATTTCGCTGATCGACGATGGCGGCGGCCGCAAGCCGGCGGATTTTCCAGAGCTGGCGCTGGATGTTTTCCAACCGATGGACGGCGGCATCGTCCTGACTTCGGACGAGATCAAGGGTCGCAACACCTGGAACCTGTGGTGCGGCGGCAACGAACAGTTCTGGGATCGCGTGGCGCGCGAGGCGCTCGGGCTGTTCGATTTGCTCAAGACAATCGATTCGCGTAAACGCGACGAGCGTTTCAAGGAGCTGGGGCTGATCAATCAGCCCGGCTTCAAACGGGCGACCAAGCCGGACAAACACGGCTTGTGGATCGACGAGCCGGTGGAGGGGGAACCTGCAGGAATCGACCCTGCGGTTTATGGCCGTCCGACGGGCGTCATGGGTTTCCGGCTGTTCGACAATCCGGACTTCAAAGGCGACGCGGTTAAGCATTGGGATCCGGTGAAATTTAACAACGATCCCCAATACGCCACTCAGAAAGGACTAATCCGTCCCTATCGCGTGGGTGTTTCCTGCGGTTCCTGCCACATCGCGTTCCATCCGACGCGTCCACCGTTAGATTTCAACAACCCGAAGTGGGAGAATCTCGCGTCTGCAATCGGCAACCAATACATTTCTGAAGGCCGGGTGTTCGCGCCCAACGTAAAAGAAGGCGGCTTCTTCTGGGAGATGTTGAAGAACCAGCCGCGCGGGACTTCCGACACCTCGCGCATCGCCACCGACCACATCAACAACCCGAACGCGATCAACGCGATCTTCGAATTGGGCGCTCGCATGGAGGCCGGGCAAAGCGAGGAAATCAGTGGTGAGTCATTGCTTATCCCCGGCGCGAAAACGCCGATGGAGGTTGCCCACATTCTCAAGGATGGCGCGGATTCCGTAGGCGTGCCGGGCGCAACGATCTGCGTCTATATCAACATAGGCATGTATTCACAGCACTGGATGCAGCAGCACCAGCCGTTGTTAGGGCTCACTCCGCAAAAGCCGTTCAGCATCAAAACCGCGCAGGAAAACTCGGTTTACTGGAATTCCACCCAGGGAAAAGTCGGGAACATTGCGGCGTTTTTCGAAAAGCTAACATCCTACCGGCTGGCGGACGCGCCGGATGGTGAGGACCATCTAACCAAGGACGAAACCGTCCTGACGCGCGGCAAAACTGTCTTCGCGCAGGAGTGCGCCACCTGCCACTCCAGCAAACAGCCGCCCGCGGGCAGGGACGCCGAGGAGTGGTTCGCTGGGGAAGTGCTGAAGCCGGATTTCCTCACAAACAATTTTCTATCTGACGAGCGGCGCTATCCGGTGACGAGAATCAAGACCAACGCGGCGCGAGCCTTCGGGACGAACGCCAAACGCGGGCATGTCTGGAGCTGGTTCTCGTCGGAAACCTACAAGAAGCTCGAATCGCCGGGCAGCATCGACTACTGGAACCCCTACACCGAAGCGGAGGAAAAGTTCCCGGTTCCCGCTGGCGGGACCGGCTTCTACCGCACGCCGTCGCTGGTCTCGATCTGGTCATCCGCGCCATTCCTGCACAACAACGCGCTCGGCAAATACACCGGCGATCCATCGGTCGCCGGCCGCATGGAAGCCTTCAACGACGCTGCGGAAAAACTGTTATGGCCGGAGAAGCGCGCTGGCAGGGACTCGATCTGGCGCACCACGCAGGAATGCCAGATCACGCTGAATGCCGCCTATCTCCCAGACCTGCTCAAGAAGGCGCTGGCTGGACATATCGACTCGGACGGCTTTTTCCGCATCGGCCACATTCCCGCCGGGACGCCGGTGAACCTGTTAGCAAATGTCAATCCGCAGATGTCCCACCGTGATCTCGCCGCGCTGCTGGTGAAGGTGAAGCTCGCCCTGATCGAGATTAAGCGAAAGGGCCTCACCGGCGATGCTGCGAAGGAAGTGCTGAAGCGCGAGGTCGCTCCGGCACTCTTGAGCGTCAGCAACTGCCCGGACCTGATCGAGGACCGCGGCCATACCTTCGGCTCCGGTCTGCCCGACGCCGAGAAACTCGCGCTGATCGAATACCTCAAAACTCTCTAGCAGTGTTTCCACACCAACCCACAAAAAGGACTCCAACATGAACGCTGACGATCTCCTCAAAATGTCGAAAGATGAACTGGACGAACTTTTCGCCAAATCCCCGCCGGGTGAGATCCCGGAGGGCGACACCGACGGCACCGCGATCATTGCTTCCGGCACGATATTCAGTAAGGCGATTTCCAAATTCGTGTCCCACTTCGCGTGGCAGGGCAAGGTGTTCAAGCCCGACAAAAGGGATCCGTCCCGTTCCACGCTGCGCAACAAGCTGACACTGTTAGGATTCGAGGCCATCGTCGCACAGGTTTACAAGGACAAGAGCCTGCATGACGGCAAGGAGTGCATCGTTCTCGATTATTCGGACACTTCGACGGTCGCGGGCTGGATCCGCGATGAGCTCCGCCAGGTGCAGCCGGATCTTTATCTGGGCAAGGTTTACGGCCACGCGAACAAGCCGCTGATCCACTTCGCCCTGGAAGTCTCGCCAAAAAAATAGACCCGCTTTTTCCGTGAACTCGAACGCCAGCCGCCCCCAGCCGCGCGCCGACACTGGCTCGGCATGGCGCAATTGTGTGAGTGACACGTTCGGTGCATTGCTGCGTTTCGAGCGGCGGTTCGATCATTGGTTCCGGCCTCCCTTCGACGCCGTTCTGAGAGATCCGCTCGCCCGCCTGGCCACTGCGGTGATCAACAGCCAGCGCCCTAATGACGGGTTAAAACTGGCAGAGGAAGAGCCGCTGCTAGATGAGGAGGAGTTTCTCCAATCAATCATCACCACCTTCGAGGCCCAGATGCGCAAGCTCTGGAAACCCGGTGGCGTCGAGCGTGGAGGGAATACCAAGACCCAAGGCATCGTCCGTGGTGAGTTCATCATTCACGACGGTATTCCTGAGGACCTCCGCCACGGGATCTATGCCAAGCCGCAGACGTTTCCTGCGTGGGTGCGCTTCTCCGGGCCGGGTCCATATATCACTCCGGACATCGACGACGTGGGCTTCATGAGTATCAGCATCAAACTGATGGGCGTGCCGGGACCCAAGCTGATGGATGAGGAGAAGCATACCATCGACATGTTCGGAGTTTCCACGCCGACGTTCGTGACGCCGGATGTGAAGGCAAACGCGCAGTTGCAGAAGGAGAGCCTGAAGAACGCGCAAATCTTCTATTTCCTGAATCTCCATCGTCCGCACGTGATGGATCTGATCATGCAGTCATTGTTTATCAAGACGCAGAGCAGTCCGCTTGAAGCTCCGTATTTCAGCTGCGTGCCCTATCTGCTAGGCGAGGCCCGCGCGATGCAATACTCGTTCTGGCCGAAGTCGGACAAGCGCTCGCGGATTCCCCGGCTGCCGTTCCGCCCGCCGGACGACTATCTGCGAAATGCGATGGTCGCTTCGCTGGCGGAAGGCGATGTGGAACTCGACTTCCGCCTGCAACTCCAGACCGACCCGCATCTGATGCCGCTGGAAAACAGTGCGGTGCTCTGGCCCGAACGACTTTCGCCGCGCGTTTCGGTGGCGACACTGCGTTTGCCCCGGCAGAAGTTCGACTTGCCGTCGCAGATGGAGTTCGCGAAGAAACTTTCCTATAATCCATGGCATACTATCGCGGAGCATCGGCCGTTAGGAAATCAGAGCCGCGCCCGGCAGCGGATGTATTACGAGCTTTCCAAGCTGCGGCACACGATGAATGCAGTGCCACATTTCGAACCGACCGGAGACGAGGTCTTCGACTAGGACGCCATGACCCCTCAATCGAACTTCATGGTTCTCGCGCCGATCGAGGCGAAGCGCGAGGCAGAGCTTCGCCGGCTGCTCGCCTCAATGAACGACGCGCCGGGACGGGTGAATGCCGCTAACACCCTGGTGCCGTTCGCGAGCTTCAAGACGCTGCACTTCGCGCGGTTGCTCATCCTCGACGACAAGACTACCGGCGACGCGCGGGTTTACGGCTTGCCGCCGAGAAATTTTCCGCTCTATCTCGCGTTCCTTGGCGACATGGATGGCGAAGAGGAAGCATTCCTGGAAGAGCTGGCCAGCCGCTCGTCCCACGGCCTGCGCGTGCTGTTCTCCTGTTGCCAGGGATTCACGCCTGACACAAATCTTCTTCAATGGATGAAGCGGCATCGCAGCCCGGCCATCGCGAATTATGTGAACTCCCGGGGCCGCACCGTCCGCCAGGTCCGCGAGGAGGCGGCGCTGCGTGAAGCGCTTGAGGTCCACCTCGCGTCCAACGCTCCCCAGCTCGAAAATTTGCCGCCGCGGGAGATCCACGCCCGTTTGGGCAGATTCATTGATGCCGAGAAATCCTCGGGACGCCTGACCTTGTCGAAGGAAGCTCACGCACCCATCGGTTGGAGCATCCGCAACGCGCTGCATTTCATTGGCATTCCCTTGTTGGTTCTTTTCCTTTTGATACTGCTCCTCCCGGTGTTGCCGTTCTATGTGATATTTTTGCGCCAGCAGGAGAAGTCCGATCCCGAACTTTGCCCCCCGGTCGATCAGACCTACTCGGATGAAATGGCGCTCTCCGAAGATCACGATGTCACCAACCCCTTCAGCGCGATGGGTAGCCTCAAGCCCGGAGCGTTGCGGCTTCTAACCACCATCGGCGTGCTCGCCACTGTAAACTATGCAGCGCGGCATGTCGTCCGTGCCGGCCGGTTAGGCCGCATCCGGACGATCCATTTCGCCCGGTGGGTGTTTCTCGACGACAAGAGACGGATGGTGTTTTTCAGCGACTACGACGGCAGCGTGGAGAGCTACATGGACGATTTCATCAACAAGACGGGTTTCGGGCTTAATGCTTCCTTCAGCAACGGCATCGGCTACCCGAGAACTAACTGGCTGGTCATGGATGGCTGCGCCGACGAGCGAAAATACAAGGAATTTCTACGCCGCCACACCATCCCGACGCAGGTGTGGTACAAGGCCTATCCCGGACTAACGGCAGTCGATCTGGAACGAAACACGCGCATCCGGCGGGGTCTGGAGTCACCGTCGATCAGCGAAAAGGAGGCCCGCGAATGGGTGACACTGTTATGAAAACCGGCGAAGTCGATTACGCGGACGTGCAGGGCTTGGTGCGTTACGGCTACGGCCGCATGAAAAAGGCGCGCTATGAACTCCTGCGCGTGAAAGACCTGGCCGCAGTGCGGGCATGGTTGCGCTCGGCCAACATCACTTCCGCGATGGCGCTGGATCCACCGCCGGAGACCGCGCTGCACGTCGCGTTCACCGCGCCGGGCTTGCGGAAGTTAGGAATTCCAGACGACGTCATCGCGGGCTTTTCCCACGAATTCCGTTCGGGCATGGCGGCGGAAAACCGGGCGCGGCAGTTGGGGGACGTGAGGGACAATGCGCCCGAAAATTGGGATTGGGGCGGCTTCGGCAAGGAACCGCATCTGGTGGTGATGTTTTTCGGCGAGGCCGGTTGTTACGAAGACTTTGTTGGGAAATCAAAAGGGGCAGCTTGGAATGAGGCGTTCGAACTGCTGATCGATCCGCTCGAAACATCGGACTTGGATGGCATTGAGCCCTTCGGTTTTGCCGACGGAGTCAGCCAACCGCAGATCGACTGGGAACAACGGCAGGCAACGACTCATTCTCAATTTGACTACACCAACATTTCGGCGCTCGGCGAGTTTCTGCTAGGCTATCCCAATGAATACGGGAAAATCACCGAGCGACCATTGCTCGATTCCGACGACGAGACCGCGCGCTTGTTGCCGGCGGTGGAAGTGCCGCGAAAGAAGGACCTTGGCCGCAACGGGACGTACTTGGTGATGCGCCAGCTCCAGCAGGATGTTAGGAAGTTCTGGCAGTTCATGTATGCACAGTCTGGCGGAGACCACGATGAGGCGGAGAAACTGGCCGCGGCGATGGTGGGGCGGACGCGGGACGGCGAGCCGCTAGTAGTGGTTAGAAATGAATCCATTCCGGGAGTCGAGGAGAAGGACGCTAAGAATCAATTCACCTTCGATCAGGATTCGTCAGGCGCACGGTGTCCGTTCGGCGCACACATCCGCCGGGCGAACCCACGCAATTCGGACTACCCCGGCCACCCGACGAGTCTGCTCAAGAAACTCATCACCATGCTCGGCTTCGGCCCGAGCGGTTTCCGTGACGATCTGATGTCATCCGTGCGGTTTCACCGGATTCTCCGCCGCGGGCGTGAATATGGTTCCGGGCTGAAGCCGGAGGACGCGCTAACGGGTGGCGGTGACGACAGCCCGCGCGGCATCCATTTCATCTGCCTCAACGCCAACATTTCGCGCCAGTTCGAGTTCCAACAGAACGCGTGGATGGCCAGCACCAAGTTCTCCGGTCTAACTGGCGAGAGCGATCCGCTGGTGGGCACCCGCCAGCCGATCCCGGGCTGCCCGGTGACCGGTAATTTCACGCTTCAGTCCGACGGCGGCTTGCGGCGGCGGGTAATCGGGATGCCGCAATTCGTCACCGTCAAGGGTGGGGCGTATTTCTTCCTGCCGAGTTTGCGCGCGGTGCGCTACATCGCGGACGCCGGCAATAAAAGTTAGAGCCTGGCCAGGACCGCGTCGCCCATGCCGGTGGTGCCCACCTTGGCCTCGCCGGGCTGGCTGGTGGCGATGTCGCCGGTGCGGAAGCCGTCGGCGATGGTCTTGGCGACGGCGGCTTCGATGGCATCGGCGGCTTCGATTTCCCCGAGGGAGAAACGCAGCAGCATGGCCAGCGACAGGATCTGGGCGATCGGGTTGGCGATGCCCTGGCCGGCGATGTCGGGGGCGGAGCCGCCGGACGGTTCGTAGAGACCGAAGTAGAGGCCGTCCTCGCGCTGGTTTCCTAACGAGGCGGAGGGCAGCATGCCGAGCGAGCCGGAGATCATCGCCATTTCATCGGATAGAATGTCGCCGAAGAGGTTTTCGGTGACTATCACATCGAACGAGCCGGGGCGCTTGATGAGCTGCATGGCGGCGTTATCCACGTACATGTGGGAGAGTTGGACCTCGGGGAATTCCTTGGCGATCTCGATGACCGTCTCGCGCCACAGGACGGAAGTGGCGAGGACGTTCGCCTTGTCCACGGAGAGCAGTTGCTTTTTGCGGCCCACCGCGGCGGTGAAGGCGACGCGGACGATGCGCTGAATTTCGCTTTTCTGATAGACCATGGTGTCGAAGGCGACGGGCTCGCCGTTGCGCTCCTCGCGGCCTTTCGGCGTGCCGAAATAGATCCCGCCGGTCAACTCGCGGACGCAGAGGACGTCGAAGCCGTCGGCGATGAGTTCCTGTTTGACCGGCGAGGCGTGGGTGAGGGCGGGCAGGCAGACGCCGGGGCGGAGGTTGGCAAAAAGGCCGAAATGTTTGCGCAGTGGAAGGAGCGCGCCGCGCTCGGGTTGGATGTCGGGTGGCAGATTTTCCCATTTCGGCCCGCCCACGGAGCCGAAGAGGATCGCATCCGCAGCCTCGCTGGCGGCGACGGTTTCCGGCGGCAGCGGGTGGCCGGTGGCATCGATGGCCGCGCCGCCGACGAGGTGCTCGGTGCGGGCGACGGTGAATCCGAATTTCGCCTCAACGGCTTCGAGAATGCGAACCGATTCGGCCATGACTTCGGGGCCGATGCCGTCTCCGGCGAGGATCGTGATGCGGTGGCTGCGTGACATGCGCGGGAAAATGGCGGGCCGTTTGGAAACTGGCAAGGATGCAAAAGCGAACGTCGTTGCGGAGAAATCGTCCGATTCCACGCAGAGTATTTTAGGCGTCTGTAATTTTCAACTTCGGCTAGGAATAAGGGTTCATTCTTCTTGACTCGTTTTGGTTGGAAGCCTAAATCGCCGCCCCCAAACGAACTTTTACCTCTGATTCCCATGGCCAACGCACAAGTTATTCTCAAAGAAAAAATCGCAGGCCTTGGTGCCGAAGCTGATGTCGTTAAAGTCCGCGCCGGCTACGCTCGGAATTTCCTGATCCCGCAAGGCAAGGCGTTTGAAGCCAGCCGCTCGAACCTCCGGCACGTGGAAGCACTGAAGGCCAACCGCTCTGCGCGGGAAGCGGAAGAGCTCATCGGACTTCAGGAAATCGCCGCGAAGATTTCCAAACTGAAGCCGAAGTTCACGCTCTCGACAGGCCAAGGTGGCAAGGCATTCGGCTCCGTGACCAGCATCGACATTCACAAGGAACTCGAAGCGGCCGGCATCGTCATTGACCGCCACACCATCGAACTCGACAAGCCGGTTAAAAAGTCCGGCAAAACCGAGGTCCAGATCCGCCTCCATCCGGATGTGATCGCCATGCTAACCATTTCGGTGGATGCGGGTGAGGAAGAGAAGGAAGGCTGATTTCTCCGCTTTACGAAAAACCCCCGGTTCGTTAGACGAACCGGGGGTTTTTGTTTGGACGCGAACTCCTGCTGAAAATGTTAGACGAGGCCTTGACGAAGGGCTTTTGAAACGGCTTCAGTCTGCGAGCGGACCTGCAACTTCCGATAGACGGAGCGCAAGTGCATGTCCACGGTGTGCTGTGAAATCGAGAGTTTCTCGGCGATTTCCTTCTTGATCAAGCCACGGACCAGGAACCTCAGCACCTCGCCCTCTCGGAGGGTGAGCGGTTCGATGCGTTCCACCGGTCCGTAGCGGGCGAAGCCTTGCAGAATCATGCTCGCGATGGGAGCGCTCAGGGCCGAGGTGCCATGAAGCACGTCGCGGATGCCCGAAAGGATCTCGTCAGGATCGGAGCTTTTGAGGAGGTAGCCGGATGCGCCGTTGCAGATGGCGCGATAGACTTTATCGCGATCGTCCGAAGCGGATAGAATCAGCACTTTCACATCCGGCAGAAGGGTGCGGATGTCTCGCAAGACTTCAAGTCCGTCGCGACGGGGAAGTCCGAGATCGAGCAGCAACAGGTCCGGCCGTTCGTTCGTGAACTTGAGCTTGTCGAACAAATCAGCGGCAGTGGAAAAATGATGCGGGCAGGAGAGATCATCCTCATTGCCGATCAGACGGCGGATTTGTTTCGCGAAGACTTCATGGTCTTCCAGAATCCAAATACAGGCGGTGGCGGCGGCAAGGGCAATCATGCAAGTGTGGGGTGGGCGGTGAGATGGGAGCGTTTTACAAGAAGGCGGATCTGAGTTCCTAACCCTAACGAGGAGGTGATGTTCAGCGAGCCCTCAAGGACGCGTGCCCGGTCTTCGAGTTTGTGCACCGTCTGCGGACTCAGCTCCTCGTTCAGCGGGAGGCCGATGCCGTTGTCCAGGATTTCAAGGGCGAGCTTGTCATTCTCATCCCACAGGCGGATCGAAACTCGGTCCGCCTGCGAATGCTTGAGAACGTTGTGAATGGCTTCCTTGTAGAAAAGAAACAAGTGACGCTTCGCATCCAATGAAAGCTTAGCGGTTGTTTTGTTAGACTCGCATTCGACCGTGTAATTGATTTCGCGTAGGAGCCGTCCCGCTGTGTCGCGCATTCGTTGGACGAGGTCGCCAATCGAATCCTGGCGCCGCTCTAACAACCAAACGATGTCCCGCATGGCGAGGGAACTCTCGCGGGCGATCGATTCCACTTCACCCAAATCATCGGCGACTTCCTCGGGGCCATGCATCCGCACCAAGTCGATGCGGGCAGTGCGGGCGATTAGTGAAATGCTCCCCAGATTGCTGCCAATATCATCATGCAGGTCGGACGCGATTCTTTTGCGGAGTTGATCGATTTGATCCCTGGACATCAAGCGGCGGCGCTCGACGATGAACACAGGGATCAGGAAAGTCAGGCCCAGCACCACCGCCGATCCCCAGGTTGCATTCAGCTCGCTCTCCGAGGAAAGCTGCCGTTGAACGGGTCGAAGCGTTGCGAGTTCCCGCTCGGTTCGTCCGCGGGCGTGAAGTTGGCCCAACCAGACGGCCACGGGGATGATCTGCATGTCAGAGGCGTAACCATCGGTTAGAGAACTGACCGTGGAGTTCTGAGAGCCCTGCGAGCGCACGATGGGGAGGCCACTGGAAAGATTTTTGCCCTGAGACCAGACCTCAAGTTCCGATAGCGCGTGCAGCTGGAGATCTCCGATCGCGCACGGGCGGACTCCGGTGACTCGCACCGTCTTGGCGGCTTTTCCGCCAAGAGGAATCACCAGCGGAGTCATGCTGCTGGCTCCGGCGAGGGGATTGCTCCATTCGTAAACCAAAGTTTCGCCGGTTCCATCGGCACCTTCGAGATGCACTGCCAGTGAGTCGGGAAAAATCGAGGATTCTGAAGATCGGTCCAGCTGATAGGGGAACAGCACCACGCGATCCAGCGGAGCCTCCTGCTCCAATGACAGGGTCCAGGTGACGGTCTCGTCCGTATTGGAAACCGCTACGGAATCTCCGGGCGCTGCGCCCGGTTTCCCCCCGTTCTGCCAGATGCCGAGCGGGGTGCGGCCTTCCGTCAATGCCTCGGGATACCAAATCCCCGGGGCGTTGAGGTCGCCAAGAGTGGTAACCGTCGCTCCAAACGAAACCGGTTCTCCATTCGAGATCACTACAATTTCGGAAAGGCCGAAGAGGTCTAACGTCCCTCGGTTGTGGCCTTCCAAAACCGTCATGCGCACGTACCGACCGGTGTCGTGCGCTTTGAATTGCACCGGATTTCCATCCACCACGCGGGGTGGAAGCGGGCCGGAGCTTGAAGTGAAAATGACTGTGCGTTCGGCGAAGTCCGCAGTGCTCGAAAGTTCAAGCGTGAAACGTTTTGGGAAAATTCCCAGATCTTCTAAAAATTCCCGTTGGGCAGGGACTAAAAATATCTCCTCGATCGGATACTCAGCGCCAAGGTCCAAGGTCACCCACGGGTCCGGAGAACCTGGCCGGGGCCGACAGCCGCGGTAGCCCAAGCCGGTTTTCATCGCGTGTTCGCGATGTTCGGAATAGCTCGATAACTGGGTATCGAGCCACAGCACACGATCCTCTGTTTTAACGAGTTGCGGATCGAAAATCCGGGCAATCCGGCCGATGGGATTCACAATCTGGGCCGTCGGAACCGCTTCCACCGGGGTGGCCGAGAAGCACGTCAATGCGCACAATGCAAAGGCGGACAGGTGGCGGTTATGACAGCGGATCGACATAATCTCTGAAGAGCAATACGGCTCAATCCTGCTAGTGTTTTAAAAACATTCAATCTTTTTTAAATAAAAACTAATGATGATATTTCGGTCATACCGTAGCATTGAAGGTTAGGAAGTTACGTGGATACGGTCCCCTAGCTGGTGAAATCAGGAAAGCTTTAACCGCCTCCCGTTTAAGCCGCAGTTCGCGCCATTCATTCACAAGGCGGCTCGCCTCGATGACCCCGCATCCGGCGGGAAGCAGCAGTTTCCTGCCAACCCACCAAATGCCTCGAATCGCCACGACCGCATCGAATCTCCCGTCATCCCAAAGCCCGAACGGAGCCCCGAATTCTCCGGGACAGCCGAGCCGGTCACGCCAATTCGAGAGCATGGAGAGCGTTTCCGCATTGCGGGGCAACGGTCCGAGCGCCGGCGTCGGGTGAAGCCGCCGAAGGAGTGCTTCCGGCGTCTGAGGGGAGCCAAGATCCAGGGCGATGGTGGTTAGAAAATGCACGATAGGCCCCAGATCCAGGATTTCCCGAGAGCAGCGCTCAATCACGCCGAGATCCAGTAGTTTCGAAACCAGTGTTCGGGCGACATATTCGTGCTCCCGGATTTCCTTTTCATCGACGGCGAACACCTCGCGATCCTCGCTCTTTGCCGTTCCGGCGAGTGCCATCGTTTCAAGCCTCGCGCCGGAAAGAGAAAATAACAGCTCGGGAGTGGCTCCGGCGAACCCGGCATCGCCTTGGACCCATCCATAGGAGAGAAGCGGCGCGGTTTGGCGGGTCATGGCGGCCACCAACGAACTGATGGGACATGTCTGCGAAGTGCCGGTCTCGGTGACCACGGGCACCGTTTTCTCGAAAACGCCGCTATCGATCAACGACACGATTTCTTGGAAAACCACGGAGAAAAGTGCCGCATCCAGAGTCGTCCACTCACATTCTAACGGCGGTGCGTCTTGGAAACGGCCGGCCAGCGCGGCGATGGTGCTGCGTTCGAAGCGGGAGGGAATTTTCCACGGTGAGGGATCGCTGAGCGCGAAATCCTGCACGTAGAACGAAACGCCGTCGGTGGGCATCCGCGCAAATTCTTGGAATGGGCCATAACCGATCACCACGCTGCCATCCCGCCTTGCCAGCCAAGCCACCGAATCCGAAGAATTTTCCATGTATCGCTGGCGCAAGGTGGGCCGTTGGATTGCTGTCCGCAAGTGGGATCCAGCGGCTAAAACGCGTCCTTGATGTGGGTGACCCGTGGCTTCTGACCCTCCTCCACGTGGACTTCGATCACATCGAAGCGCCAAGGCAGATCCCGCGTGCCCAAGCGTTTTAGCCAGGCATTCGCGCCGCGCTCGATCAGCGCCTGCTTGTCTTTCCCAACCGCATCGAGACCGCGGATTTTGCTGCCGACCCTGCGGGTTTTCACTTCCACGAACAGCAACAGCCGCTGATCCCGCGCCACGATGTCCACCTCGCCCTTTCGCGGACCGCGGAAATTTCTGGCGAGGATGACGCATCTTTGGGAACGCAGCCAGGCTGCGGCCACCCGTTCTCCATAATTTCCGACCCACATCCGGTCGGCGGGTCGGCCGTCAGCGGCCGTCAAGCGACAGGGAGAGTTGAGCGACGGGCTGAAACGAGCGACGATGGTGGCAACAAGGGCCGTGAATCCGAAGCGCTTCAAGATGACCCTTGGTGCCATATCCCTTATGGTTCGCAAAGCCGAATTGAGGATGCTCCTCGTCGAGGGTGCGCATGATCCGGTCGCGTGTCACTTTGGCGATGATGCTTGCGGCAGTGATCGAGAGCGACCGAGCGTCGCCTTTCACGATCCCGTCATGGGGATGCGGGAAATTTTTGACCCTCAAGCCGTCGATCAAACAATGATCCGGTGCAGGGATAAGCGCATCGACCGCCCGGCGCATTGCCAGATGGGTGGCATTGAGGATGTTCAAGCGGTCGATTTCCTCCTTGCTGGCGGTGGCCACAGTCCAGAAAATGGCCGGGTCCGAGGTCAGCCGGGCATAAAAAAGCTCCCGTTTCAGGGAGCTGAGTTTTTTCGAGTCGTCGAGACCGGGGCAGCGGAAATTCTTTGGAAGGATCACCGCTGCCGCAGAAACGGGGCCTGCAAGTGGCCCCCGGCCCGCCTCATCGATGCCCGCGATCCGAAGAAGGCCGCGGGAGTGGAGGACGAGTTCGAGGGACAAGTCAGGCATGTCGAATGGCAATCAGAAGCCGGTGAAGCGCTGGCGGTTCGTCAGTTGCGAGTTGTTCACAGTGGCGAAGAGCTCGGTGCAGAATACCATGCCGTCGCTATCCACCACCACGCCGATACCGGTGTGGGTCCACGTGCTGCGCATGTTGTAATCGTGGTCTTTGGATTCCGACCACAATTTCACAAGAGTGGGTGCCGGGTTTTTACCGGTAGGATGGGCGGCAACTACATTTTCACTGACGCTCTGCATCTTGTAGAGTTCACGAGCGACCAGCGTGCGGCCTTCGAAGCCGATATGGCTGACGTTTTTGCCGCTCAGGGTGAACGTTCCTCGATTTTTTCGAAGATACTCGCTGTGCTTTTGCGCAAGGCGATCCAGTCCGGAGTGGCGTTGTAGTTCGGACGCGCCGTGGTCGCGGCGGTACGAGTTGACCTCCTGTAGAACCTGCCCGCTAAGGGAGGAATCAGGATGAAGGGTTGCCGATACTGGCAGCCGTTTTGTTTCAGGTTTGGTCGCGCAAGATGCCAAAGCACCGACGCAAGCGACCACAATTACTTTCATGTAGGGATATGTTTTCATGCGGGACAGCACGAAAAACTCAATGTCAAACGGCTTCTTAGAAGTAAAGGGTTTTTAAAATTCAAGGGTGGTGTCCTAGCAGGAAACGTTTAAATTTTCCCGTTTTTGGGCAATGCGCTTGGGTTGTCGCTAAGCGAGTCACGGTCGTATTGCCGCCATAATCGGGACCGCGAGAAATTTTCTGTTTAATTTTACCCAAAAGGTAGTCCGGCCGCTTTGCCGTGACACCTCCGGGCTTATCGGTGGGTTGCTGGCTTGAGCCGGATGTAGCGTTTTGAGTTCGCACCCAGCGGAGTATTGTCCCGCACTTTCAAGATTTCTGCGTTGTCCACGAGGACGGTGGTGTGGCTCTTGCCACTGGACCAGCTAACGAGATTGGACGATACCTCGACCTTGCTGGCGAGAGCGGCGGTCCCTGGAGTCTTGGCGATGGTGAGCGTGCGATATTTCCGGCCACCGGAAACTTCGATACCCCGAGCCGGAGGAGCCACCTTCGAGGCAGCCTGGGCGCCCATGCCAGCGGGCGAGGAACTGGCTTCGCGTGCCGCATTTCCGGTGAGAACAATGTCGAAAAATCTCTCGTCTCCATCATTGCTGGCAATATGGATGGCGGCCCATCGGGTCCCTGCCCGAGTGGGAGCGAAGCTGATTTTGAAGGTGGTGCTCGCGCCCGGAGCCAGCGACCGGGTCTGCAAGGGAGTGACGAGGAAATCGTCTGGATGAAGTCCGTTGAGGATCAGGGCGAGATTCTCAAGTTTCGCTCTGCCGGAATTTCGGATGGTAAAGAGACGACCCCTGCCGTTCGAACCGGTTTCCAGCGTGCCGAAATTGATGAATGCCGATCCGTCCCTCAGCGATTCCCCGCCTTGTTCGATCCCGATTTCGGGAGTGTCATACCCCTTGGCGGCGAGCGTGATGGAAAACCGGCTTTCATCGGCATCGTTGCTGTAAATCACGAGACGGGCGGCGTGAAGATTGGCTGAAGTGGGTTGGAAGCTGACTTTGAAAGTGGTGCTTGCGCCGGGGGGCAGAGCCGAGGTACCCAGGCTGCCGAGATTGAAATCCGCATCATCGCAGGAAACGGATAGGTTCGTGAGCGGTGCCGACCCCAAGTTTTTGATGGTGAAGGTTTGGCTGCCTGACGTGGAACCGACGGCGTAGCTGCCGAAGTTGGCCACAGAAGTCCCGCTGCTTAGGTCGGTGCGACTGTTCTGAATGACCGAGATTTCGGGGGCCGCGATCCCATTGCCGAGCAGGTCGAGTGCGAGTGTTTCCTGAGAGATGGAATCGAAGGTGATCCAAAGGGAGCCGGCTTCCACCCCGCCGCGGGTGGGGGTGAAACCGACGGTGATGTGGGTGGCCGCGCCGGGTTCGAGCGAGCTGACGGGCGAAGCATGGAGCACAAAGTTGGAATCGTTGTTTCCAAGGACAGCCCGTAGTCCGGTCAATACGGACGATCCGGTGTTCCTGAGCACGTAAGTCACAAGGGTTCCTGAGGAGCCCACCCTGATGCTGCCGAATGAAATGGCTGGTGTTTCCAGGCTCAGCGGCTTGCCGTCCAAGTCCTCCAAGACCAGCTTGGGAGTTGCGATACCTTTGCCACTGAGGACAATTTCCTGCGGAGGCAATTCGCTATCCGCGCTGGTGATCCGGAGCACCGTGCTCCGCAATCCAGCAGCGGACGGCTTGAACCTCAACTGAAAAATGAATCTCCCCCCAGATACCAAGGAAGACCGGTCATGGAACGCGACTTCGAATTCTTCGTCGCTTGTGGTGATGGACAATCCCTCTAGGTCCGCGGTTCCGAGGTTCTGGATGACGAACGTTTCGGTGATGCTGGTCGATCCCAGCTCGACATCGCCGACACTTACTCCCTCCGTGACGAGGGTGGTCCCGCTGCCGGAAATTCGCCCCACGCTGATCTTGGACCTTTGGATTTCGGGGATGGAAAACGAAATTTCCGAGGACAGTCCACTGGTGAGACCAGCAGTGTTGAATGCCTGGACCGCACAGAAGTAGGTGGTCCCGGCCTCGAGACCGGAAAGTGTTGCTTCAGGCAAGGTGCCGACCTCGATCATTGAGGAAAAAGTCCCGCTGGCAGTGCCGTAGTGGACGCGATAGCCGGCGATGTCGGATTCAAGATTCGAATCCCAAGCCAGGTTGATAGGATCCGGAGACGTGGCGGCACCTGAAATTTGGCTGATGAATCCTAGAATCGCTAAGAATCTGAGAATTAGAACGAGGTTTTTTTGAGAACGGACAGATGGGAGCATTAAAAAGGAGCCAAGGCGGTGGGATTTTTATTTAGAACGGGTTTTCAGAAGATTAACGGCCCGAAACCAATTAAAGTCTGAAAGAATCCGCGACTCACGACCGAGGGGAGGGCGCGACAATTTCCATTCGAGGTCAGTTGGCAAATAAAATTTCCCGCCTCGTTCCCGTTTATCCCATTGATTTTGTGGATGATTCTGAGAGATCTTGCCAGTAATCACATGGTAAAACATTGCAAATCAACCGTCAGAGGCAAAACCACCAACGTATTTCCGGGAGTTCCAAACACAGCCGTTTTTTCATACGGGTTGCGGTTGGTCACGGATCGTTCACGGTCCTCCGGCGATGGACCTACCGGTAGATTTCCTCGGGCGCGGACTGCGTGATTTGCGCATTTCGGTCACGGACCGCTGCAATTTCCGCTGCCGCTACTGCATGCCGTTGGAGGTTTTCGGGCCGGGATATGCATTCATGCCGCGCCAGGAGTTGCTGACATTTGAGGAAATCGTCACCCTGGCGGGCGAACTGGTGCCGCTCGGCATCGAGAAAATCCGCCTGACCGGCGGTGAGCCACTGCTGCGGCGCGGCCTCGAAGATCTGGTCGCGATGCTGGCGGCGATCAACGGCGTGAAGGATATCGCCATTACCACCAACGGCGTGCTGCTGGCCCATCACGCGGAAGCTCTGGCGCTCGCAGGGCTGAGCCGGGTGACGGTCAGTCTGGATGCGCTGAATCCCGTGATTTTTGCGAAGATGAATGGCGTCGGTGCCAAGGTGGAGCGGGTGCTGGCGGGAATCGGTTCCGCCCAGGCGTTCGGGCTGCCGGTGAAGGTGAACGCAGTGATCCAGCGCGGCGTGAACGAGGGTGAAATCCTGCCGCTTGCCCGCTGGGCGAAATCCACCGGCGTGGACCTCCGCTACATCGAATACATGGACGTCGGCGAGACCAACGGCTGGAAGCTCGGCGAGGTGGTTTCAGGCGATGAAATTCTGTCGATCCTCGGGCGGGAATACGACCTCGGCCCGCGCGATCCGGCGTATCGCGGAGAAGTCGCCGCACACTGGGCCCACGCCGACGGGGCGGGGGAAATCGGCCTGATCCGCTCGGTGACCAAGCCGTTTTGCCAGGACTGCCAACGCCTGCGACTCTCTGCGGATGGCAAAATTTTCACCTGCCTCTTCGCTGCGGCAGGCCACGACCTGCGGGGGATTCTGCGCGGCGGGATGGACCGGGGAATTCTTCGGGAAACCGTCCGCTCAATCTGGCAAGGCCGACGCGATCGCTATTCCGAGGAACGCGGCCGCGCCGACCGGCCTAAGGCGGAGATGAGCTACCTCGGCGGCTAGACGCCGGAAACGGGTGCCCAACAAGGACGCCCGAATGATTTCGTATGACAAAACCCCGTTGATTCTCCAAAAAAACTCCGCATGAAACATTTCCGCAACTCTCTCCTCCTCATCTCCGCGTGCAGCACCGCCCTGGCTGCCGACGGTTGGACCGACCTGTTCAATGGCAAGAACCTCGACGGCTGGGTCCAGCGCGGCGGCAAGGCCACATACACCGTTGAGGGCGACAGCATCGTCGGCACCTCCACGCTCGATACCGCCAACACATTTCTCTGCACCGGCCGCGATTATGCCGACTTCGTCCTCGAGTATGAATTCAAGGTCGATCCCCAGCTCAACTCCGGCGTGCAGATCCGCAGCCGCAGCCTATCCGCGCCCGGCGAAATCACCTGGCAGGGGAAAAAAATCACCACCCCAGCGGATCGCGTCCATGGCTATCAGATCGAGATCGACCCGGATCCCAAACAGAAGCGCTGGTGGTCCGCCGGCATTTACGACGAGGCCCGCCGCGGCTGGCTTTTCCCCGGCGCACTTGGCGGCGATGGCAAAACCTTCGGTGACCGGGGCCGGAAAATCTTCAAGCAGGGCGACTGGAACAAGGTCCGCGTCGAGGCCATCGGTGACTCCATTAAAACCACCCTCAACGGCACCCCCTGCGCCGCCATCAAGGATTCCCTGACGCCCTCCGGCTTCATTGCCCTGCAGGTGCACGACATCGGCAATGACAAGGGAAAGGAAGGCACCCAGGTCCGCTGGCGGAACCTGAAAATCCAGGAAGTCGCCGCCACTGCCACCATACCCGCCGAGGCTGCCGCCGTGCCAAATGCCAACACCCTGTCTGATTCCGAGAAAGGGGAGGGCTGGAGCCTCCTCTGGGATGGCAAGACCAGCGAAGGCTGGCGCAGCATCAAAGGGGCTGCGTTCCCCACCGCCGGTTGGGAAATCAAGGACGGCCTCCTCATCATAAATGAAACCTGCGGCGCTGAATCCGCCGCCTCCGGCGACATCATCACCAATGGCAAATACTCGAACTTCGAACTTCAGCTCGATTTCAAGATCACCCCCGGCGCTAACAGCGGGATCAAGACCTTCGTCGATCCCGAGCTCAACAAAGGCCCCGGTTCCGCCATCGGGCCCGAGTTCCAGATCCTCGATGACCAGCGCCACCCGGACGCCAAGCTCGGCCGCCCCGGCACCCGCACCGTCGGCTCGCTTTACGACATGCAGGCCGCCCTCGCCGACAAGATGGTCAAGCCCGTCGGCGAGTGGAACACCGCCCGCATTCTTTCCGACAGCAAGCGCCTCACCTATTGGCTCAACGGCGTGAAAACCATCGACATCGAGCGCGGCGGCAAGGAGTGGCGCGACCTCGTGGCCGACAGCAAATACAAAATCTGGCCGAACTTCGGCGAGCTTGCCGAAGGCCACATCCTCCTCCAGGACCACGGCAACCAAGTGTTCTTTCGGAACATCAAGATCCGGGATTTCTCGAAAAAATAATCTGTCACCCTGCTGCCCTTGCCGCGGCGCCAATAAGGGAGCGGGGACATTCCTGTCGCTGGCATTCATTCATCGACGACCCGGCCCGTAACCGCCGCCGACTCGGATTCCAAACCACTGATTTCCGTAAATCCGTGGTGAAAAAACACGAACCACGGATGGACGCAGAGGAACGCGGATGGATCCATGGGAATCGGGGAGGCTCGGAATTTTCTAACCACGGATTCTGCGGATTCGGATGATGAATAGAACCCCGAAAGCCATTGAGGGGAGGCCACCGCGAATCGGGCGAATGGTGAAGGGAACCAAGAAACTCACCAAAGGACACGAAAGCGCAGCAATCCTGCGGCTCTTCTTCGTGAGGCCTCGTGTCTTTCGTGGTTCCTCTTCCTACCGCGTGCCCTGCGACGCGAAATCGCCCTCCTCCGGCAGGAAAATAAGATTTTAAAAAAAGCCGCGGTCATCCTCGGCACCAAAACCCAGCCGAATTACGGACGATGATCGAATACATCCATCAACAAACCGGCCACGGCATCCGGCCCATCTGCCAGGTTCTCGGAGTCCCGCGCAGCAGCTACTACCACGCCTCCCAGCCGACTCCCTGCCAAAGCGCGGACATCGCACTCGGCGAGGTCATCGAAGGGATTGCCGTTATCATCGACCTCTGTTCGCGCCGGATCGTCGGCTGGGCCCTTGCCGACCGACTGCGCGCCGAGCTCGTCACAGACGCCCTCAAGCAAGCTCTCGGTTCTCGCACCATCGCTTCCGGCCTGATCTTCCACAGCGACCGCGGGAGCAAATATGGTAGCCGTGCACACCGCCAGATGCTGGAAGCGGCAGACATTCTCCAGAGCATGTCAGCGCGTGCGAACCCCTACCACAACGCCTGGACCGAATCGTTCATGGGCACCCTCAAAAACGAAATGCTTCAAGGCGGAACCTTCGCCAACGAGGCCGACGCCCGCACCCGAGATCTTCGACTTCATCGAATCCTACTACAACCACCACCTCAAACACTCAGCCCTCGGTTACCTGACCCTGACCCAATTCGAGGCCAAAAACCACCCTAACAATTAACCAGAATTTGGTCCAGAAATCAGTTGCACCTTATTTCTCCAGCGCCGCCAGCCGCTGGACCAGCGGCGGATGTGAGTAGTCGAGCCACACACGCAGCGGGGCGGGAGAGGGGTGGGAGAGGTGGTCGGCGGACATTTTTTTCAAGGCCTCGCCGAGGGCCGCGCCGTCGCCGGTGACCTTCGCGGCGTAGGCGTCCGCCTCAAATTCGTCGCGGCGGGAACAGGCATTCATCAGCACTCCGAGCGCCTTGCTAACAGGCTCCAACAGAATGCTGAAAAGGACCAACCCGACGTGGGGCGAAATTTCCCTTACCCCGAAGGCATCGAACAGCAAGCGGGCGAATTTCCCGTTCGGATCGGTGGCCAGACCTAGCAGGAAAAAGATCACGCCCGTCTGGAGGATGCCGAGCGCGAGGCGGCGCTTGATGTGGCCGCAGCGGAAATGGCCGATTTCATGGGCGAGCACGCCGAGCAGTTCCGGCTTGCTGCTTTTCTCGACCAGCGTGTCGAACAGGGCGATTTTCTTGCGCTTGCCGAGGCCGGTGAAAAACGCGTTGGCCTTGGTGGAACGCTTCGAGCCGTCCATCATGAACACGCCCGTTAGAGGGAACTCGCATCTCACGCCGAGCGCTTCGATGTCGTCCTTGAGTTCTCCCTCGGGCATGGGAGTGAACTTGTTGAACAGCGGCATGATCAGGGACGGCGCGAGATACGTAAGGGCAAGTTGGAAGACGGTCACCACGACCCACGCCCACAGCCAGGCGTTAGCGACATTGCCGAAAATCCACAGGACGGCGGCCATCAGCGGCACCCCCAGCACGGCCGCGAGCGCCACTCCCTTGAGCCGGTCCAACACAAACGTGGCGGGCGTCGAGCGGTTGAAGCCGAATTTTTGCTCGATCACGAAGGTGTCGTAAATTTCAAACGGCAGCGAAATCAGGCTTTGTCCGAGCAGCAGCAGGGAGAGGAAAATTAAGCCCGCCGCGACCTGCGAAGACGTAAAGCTGCGGGCGAAATCGTCCAGCCAGCCAAAGCCGCCGAGCGACCAGAACATCAGGAGCACCACAAGTGAAAAGGTGAACTGGAGAATCCCAAAGCGCGCGTTGACTCGGAGATAATCGCGGGCCTGATCGAGTTTTGCGGCATCCATTAGGCTCGTTAGCGCTTGTGGGACCACTGTGGGGAAGGCCTTGAGGTTGAGCAAAGTCGCTGCAAGCTCGAGCTTCCAGAGCACAAACACCCCCAGCAGGATGATCAAGGACATGAAGTTCCAATCGGTCATTGCAGTGATCATGCACGGCTCCGAGTGTCCGGCAAGACCAGTGCTTGAGGCAGAATTTCTCGTCCCGCCGGACTGGGATTGAGCGTTGCCTTGCGGTGGATCCACGCCTATTTTCCCGTCACTTTCATGCTGAGCCCATCGTCCTGCCGCCGACTTTCGTTGCTCACCTGTATCGCGATTTTGCCAGTCTCCGCTCAGAATTCGCTCGCTCCGGTCATCGCCTCGAACGCGCCTTCAATCGACGCGCCTGCCGCCCGCAATGCCTCGGATGGCGCGATCGTCACCCGCAAGGATGCCCGAGCGATCACCCTGAAAATCCCCGCCCCGCGCGGCCAGATCGTGGACCGGGAAGGGGAACCTCTCGCTCAAAACAAGGTGGCCTATCAGGTCGCCCTGCAGTTCCGGCAGTTTGAGAACGCCGACCGGGATTTCGTCGTCAACTGGGCCCGCGCCCGCCTCGACGCGCTCCAAGCCCTGGTCAAAAACCAGATCCCGAAATCCGACGACGAGCTCTACGATCATTACCGCCACCGGCGCTGGCTGCCCTTGCTGGTCACCGGCCAGCTCGGCGAAAAAGCGGCCCGCGACATGGAGTCCAAGCTGACCTCCGGCCTGGTTCTGCACCCTGTTTACAGCCGACTTTATCCGAACGGCGAGCTAGCCGCGCATATCGTCGGTTACTCTGGCAGCGTCGGGAAATTACCCACCGGGCCGATTAATTTCAACGAGCCGCTGTGGGAGGAATCCGAAGGCCGCTCGGGCTTGGAAAAAATCTTCAATACCCAGCTCACCGGCGACCCGGGCATGAAGCGCCTGCTCTTCGACGAGAGCGGCAACAAGCTGCTGGAGGAGCAGGTCAAACGCCCGCGCCCCGGCGGCACTGTCGTCACCACGCTCAATCTCTCCTGGCAGAAGCTCGCCGAGAATACGCTCCGCAACGGCTGCCGACGCGGGGCGTTCGTCGTGATCGACGTCGTCACCGGCGAGGTGCTCGTGATGGCGTCGCGGCCGTCGTTCGACCTCAACGGTTTCATCCCCGGCATCAATGAAGCGGATTTCAAGCTACTCAATGAAGACCCGTCGGCACCGCTTTACGGACGGGCTTTCCAGTCAGATTATCCGCCGGCATCGTCGTTCAAGCCGATTGTCGCGCTCGCTGCACTGAACAACGGCACGGTCACGGAAAATTCCACCATCTACTGCCCGGCCGCTATCAGCATCGGGCGGACGGTCATGCACAACTGGAGCAAAACCCCGGAAGGCTCGATCAACGTCAAGCGCGCCCTCGCCCGCTCCTGCAACACTTGGTTCTATCAGGTCGGCATCGATGTCGGACCGTCCGCGTTCCTGAATCTTTCCCGCCGGCTGGGTTTCGGCCAGCTCACCGGACTGCCGCTCGTGGGTGAGAATCCCGGACGGGTGCCCAACGACGAGTGGATGATGAAAAACGAAAAACGCCGGATTCTCGATGGCGACACGGCCAACTTCTCGATAGGTCAAGGCAGCCTCTCGGCCACCCCGCTTCAAGTCGCCCAGGCCATGGCGGGTATCGCCAACGGCAACATCATGCCGAAACTTCAACTCATCCGCCAGGTCCAGGACACCCACGGACGGGTCGTCCAAGCCGCGCTTCCCCAGCGCAAGGACTGGCTCGGGGTGGAGTCGAAAGCCGTGGAAATCGTCCACGAAGGCATGAGCGACGTGGTCAACGGCAGCGGCGGCACCGGCCACAATGCGCGCCTCAGCTACACCACGCTTTGTGGAAAAACCGGAACCGCGCAGTGGGGCCCTCAATCGAAGAATCAGCGGCTGGCATGGTTCGCTGGATTTCTACCCCTTGAAAATCCGAGGTATGCATTTGCCGTGCTTTACGAAGGCCGCCCGGGCGAAACAGTTTCCGGCGGGCGCATGGCGGCGCCGATGGTGAAAAAGTTTTTCGAAGGCATCAAGGAAGACATCAAGGACGATATAGCGCCTCCGAAGAAGGCCCTGATCGTAGTCGATGAAAGCGCACCGAAGGTCGGGGGCGAGCCGGACGCGGTCTCCACTGATCCTGACAGTGACACGCCGCCTCCCGCGCGTCCGATTGAGGGACCCTTGAAGGCGCTTCCCGTCGCGCCCCTGGATGCGAGCGAGGATGAACTGCTAGAGGGTCCGCCGGAAGAGCCGCTGGATGAGAAGCCGCGGGCCATCCGCGCGATTCCCGTGAGGGACGACGAGGTGATCGAGGACGGCGTGGAGGAGCCGTGAGGACCGCTGGGACATGTCCCCGTTTTCTAACTGGCCAACATATCGGAGCAGTCCAGACATCGCCGATTCCTTCGAGATCGCTCCGCATCCGTCCGCTTGTCAGTTGACCCGGTCCCGCCGAGTTCCTAGGTTCCCGGCCTACTCGCGCTTCAATCCATGAAAACTCCCATTACCGTTTCCATCACCGGTGCCGCTGGCCAGATCGGCTATGCTCTCCTGTTCCGCATCGCTTCCGGCTTCGTCTTCGGCCCCGACCAACCGGTCAACCTTCGCCTGATAGAAATTGAACCGGGTCTTCCGGCACTAGCCGGCGTCATGATGGAGCTCGACGATTGCGCCTTCCCCCTCCTCAACGAGGTGGTCGGAACCGCCGATCTCGATGAAGGTTTCAAGGACGCCAATTGGTGCCTCCTGGTCGGTTCCGTGCCGCGCAAGGCCGGCATGGAACGCGCCGATCTGCTAGGCATCAACGGCAAGATCTTCACCGGCCAGGGCCAAGCCATCGCCCGCAACGCCGCCAAGGATGTCCGCATCCTCGTCGTCGGCAATCCCTGCAATACCAATGCCCTCATCGCCATGAACAACGCCGCCGGCATTCCCGCCGATCGCTTCTTCGCGATGACCCGGCTGGATGAAAACCGCGCTAAAAGCCAGCTCGCCAAAAAGGCCGGCGTCCATCAATCCAAGGTCACCAACCTCTGCATTTGGGGCAATCACTCCGCCACCCAGTATCCAGATTTCACCAACGCGAAAATCGATGGTCGCCCCGCCAGCGACGCGATCTCCGACCAGGAGTGGCTCAAGGGCGAGTTCATCGCCACCGTCCAACAGCGTGGTGCCGCCGTCATCAAGGCCCGCGGCCTTTCCTCCGCGGCATCCGCTGCAAACGCCGCGCTCGATACCGTAAAAAGTCTCATCACCCCGACTGCCGCCGGCGACTGGCATTCCGTCGCCGTTTGCTCGGACGGTTCGTATGGCATCGAGAAGGGCCTGATGGCCTCCATGCCCATCCGCACCCTTGAGGGCGGGAAATGGGAGGTCGTCCAAGGCGTGACCGTCGATGCGTTCAGCCAAGGCAAGATCGATCTAACAATCGGCGAGCTCCTCGAAGAACGCGATGCCGTGAAGGATTTGCTGCCAGGGTGAGCCTCGATTTCGAGCTTGATCGGCGGCTGCTAGATGGGTTTTGAATTTCTCCATCATGTATCCTCCTCCCGATCCGACTGCGTTGCTCCAGACCGCTTTCGGATTTTGGAACTCGAAAGTGCTCCTAACCGCCGTCGGTTTCGGGCTGTTCACCCGACTCGGCCAACGCCGTCTAACTGGCGAAGCGCTCGGCGCGGAACTCGAACTCCATCCGCGCGGGATCGCGGACTTTTTTGATGCGTTGGTCGCCATGAAATTTCTGAACCGCGAGGGCGACGGCCCCGGCGCGAAGTATTTCAACACTCCCGCAGGCGCGTTCTATCTGGTCAGCGGCAGTCCCGGCTACATCGGCGGCATCATGGAAATGCTCAACGCGCGGCTCTTCAATTTCTGGGACTGCCTGCCCGAAGCGCTGCGGACCGGCCTGCCGCAGAACGAAACGAAGGGCGGCGGGAAAAACATTTTCGAGGAACTCTATGCGGAACTTCCGAAACTCGAGCAGTTCCTCGGTGCCATGACCGGCATCTCGCGGGTCAACTTCGAGGCCTTCGCCGCAAAATTCGATTTCTCCTCCTATCGGACGCTCTGCGACATCGGCGGCGCCACCGGGCTTCTCTGCATCGAATCCGCGAAGCGCCACCCGCACCTGCGTTGCGTGAGTTTCGACCTGCCGGCTGTCGAGCCGGTCGCCGCGAAATACATTGCCAATGCCAACCTGGGCGATCGCGTGGTCACCGCCGCCGGAGATTTTTTCGAGGATCCACTGCCCAAGGCCGACGTGATCACGATGGGCATGATCCTTCACGACTGGAACCTCGAAAAGAAGATGCATCTCATTCGCGCCGCTTACGATGCGCTGCCGCCAGGAGGGGCGTTCGTCGCCATTGAGGCGCTCATCGACGACGCCCGCCGCGAGAATGTGCAGGGCCTGCTCATGTCGCTGAACATGCTCATCGAGTTCGGCGACGCCTTCGATTTCACCGGAGCCGACTTCCGGAAATGGTGCGGTGAGGTCGGTTTCAAACGCTTCGAAATCATTCACCTCGCAGGTCCGTCCAGCGCGGCGGTGGCCTATAAGTGAGCGAAAGCGGGCAGTCGCGATTGGTTAGAAGACCTGCACAGATCCGTCACACACGGCGGCGTTGACAAGGCGGGGCGCCGACTCCCACGTTTCGAATCGCACAACGTCACACCCAGTCATGAAAACTAACGCATTTAGCCTCATCGCCGCAGCCTCCATCGTTTTCCCGGTAACTCTTGAAGCGAGGAGTTGGAAAGAAGCTGGCTCGGACCGGTCCGTAGAAGGTGAGTATTCGCGAACTGACGGGGACCAAGTGGTCATCATTCGCACGAATGGCACTTCCTTAAAGATTCCCTTGGCGAAGCTAACCGATGAGGACCAAAAATTTGTCGCTGAAATGTCGGCACCCAAACCGGAAGCAGCCGCCGTGGATATTTTCAAGTGGGAAACCGATTATGAAGTGGCCAAGAAACGGGCGAAGGACGAGAACAAGATGAACCTGGCCGACTTCACCGGCACCGACTGGTGCGGCTGGTGCATCAAGCTCAAGAAGGAGGTTTTCGACCAGCCGGAGTTCAAGGAATACGCGAAGAAGCACTTGGTGATGCTTGAGCTGGATTTCCCAAGAAAGAAAAAGCTCCCCGCAAAGGAGAAGGAGCAGAACGCCAAGCTCGCCCAGGAATTTGCCGTAGAAGGTTATCCAACCATTTTGCTGATGAACTCGCGGGGCAAGGAAAAGGGACGCACGGGATACGTGGAAGGCGGGCCGGCGAAATACGTGGAGCACCTGAAGGAGCTGCTGAAATAATCCGCGGAAATCAATGGGCGGTGCTCGCGGGCGATTTCCCTCGCAGTTTTTTGACTCCCATCACTAGCAGAAAGACCGCTATCCCTGCCAGAAGTCCAAAAAGACCGTTCAGCAGGGAAGGGGTGACAACGGAAAACACGGCGCCAACCCCGCCCGCAGCTTTTAGCGATTCCCCTGTGTGCTCGATGAGATGGTGGACCCAGGGAATGCCATGGGTGACAATGCCGCCGCCGACGAGGAACATCGCGATGGTGCCGGCAATCGACAGAATTTTCATCAGGAACGGGGCGGTCCACAGGATGCCCTGTCCGAGGCGCTGTTGGGAGGCACCGCTGCCTTTCGTTAGATAAAGTCCCAGATCGTCGAGCTTTACGATCGCCGCCACCAACCCATATACGCCGACGGTCATCACGATGGAGATGGCGGTTAGGACAGCGAACTGCCGGGTGAAATCCGCCCCGGCCACGGTGCCAAGCGTGATGGCGATGATCTCGGCCGAGAGCACGAAGTCGGTGCGCACAGCGCCTTTGATTTTTACCGCCTCCGTTTCCACCCTCTCTGCGGGACTCGTCGCCGCGAGTTCGGCGATTTGTTTGCCGGCTTCCTCTGGTGATTTTTTTTCGCGGTGAAGGAAGGCGTGATGAAGTTTCTCCACACCCTCGAAGCACAGATAAAGGCCGCCGATCATCAGCAGCGGCGTGATTGCCCACGGTGCGAACGTTGAGATCAGCAACGCCAGCGGAACGAGGATGAGCTTGTTGATGAACGAGCCTTTCGCTACCGCCCATACCACCGGCAGCTCGCGGTTAGAAACAACTCCGCTCACCTGTTGGGCGTTCAGCGCGAGGTCATCGCCGAGCACCCCCGCGGTTTTTGCCGCGGCCTTTTTGGTGAGGATGGCGACGTCATCGAGGATCGTCGCGATGTCGTCGAGAAGGGTGAGTAAACTGCCGGCTGCCATGTCCGGACA
>JANMSI010000018.1:0-39811 GCA_031389115.1 Akkermansiaceae bacterium | reverse complement strand
CGGATCGACAGGTATTCGACGTTCCGGGCGGCGAACTCATGGTTGAGAGACTTCAGGACTTCGTTGCCGCATTCCGCAAAGCCCTCGTGTCCGTCGCCAACGTGTATGACGATGGCATCCCGGACGTTCCGGGCGTCGAGGATTTCGAGTAAGGCATCGTAGTCACCGTGGTTGTCGCCGAGAAGGAAGGTGGGGGTCATGCGAAATGGATTCTTCTTTTTGGGTGACGATCTGAGGGCGGCTGCAGAGAGGTTTGAGCAAGTAGTCCCTGGCCTTCTGTCCACCGGGAGATCCTCCAAGTTTCAGATTTCCTGATGGGAGTTCGAACCAGCCAAAGGCATGGGAAATTGTTGCGATGCAGCCGGACGTATGAAGGATTCGAGCCGATTGGGAAGCACCCGTGTGGTGTGTAGCGGAAGACTTTGAGATTCTTGGATGGGTGCACCGGCGAACTAGGGATTGGTCCACACCAAGGATTCGAACCCGCGAGGGCTGATCGGCGCCACATTTTACCTGCGCCTTCAAATTTCCAGAACGGGGGTGTTTTTCATAAAGGCTTTGGCATGTTGCCGCAGGATTTCCGCCGATAATATTCGGGCGAGGGTTGGGTCATCCCATGTGTCTCGCAATTGTTCCAACTGCGAAAGGAGATATTTAGGAAGAAGCAGATCGACTACGGCCATGTGTCCATTTGCAGCCGCGCTGCGCAGCGCAATGTCATCGAATACGTGAACGTCGGCCCCGGCCGTAATCAGCAATTTGACTTCTTGGCGATCCCCAATCGTTGCTAAGGCAACGAGCGCGAGCCCGGGTTTTTCGTGCCGATATTTGCCATGGTCGAGTAGGAATGTAGCGCTGTCGCGGGGACCATCTGCGGCAACCATCAGAAGAATCCGATCATTGTCGGCGTGGATATTGGCACCGTAATTGAGAAGTAAGGTCATCATTTCAAGGTCTCCGTTGGTGGCCGCGATGTGTAGTGGAGCCTCGTTTCCGGCATGAATATCGGCACCGTGATCCAGCAACAACTCCACCATTTCCGGGTGGCGGTTGGCGACAGCTTCTTGCAGTGCGATCTCTCCTTTGGAGGCGTCAGCCCCAAGGTCTATCAGGTATGTCGCAATCTCCGAATGACCGTTACCGGCGACCCAGGCGAGGGATGCGTGGTCGTCCGCGGCGATTTCGACCCCACTCTCGATCAGCAATTGCAGGATTTCCTTATGGCCATTTGCTGCGGCATGCCTCAAGGCGTCATTTCCCAATTCATCGACATCGGCACCGTGTGCGAGGAGTAGATTGACGATTTCGGTGTGGCCATTCGCCGCGGCGGAACGCAGCACTTCACTGAGGTTCCCGTCATCGTCGTCGTTTGGATTGGCCCCTTTTTTGAGCAACAAATTGACAGTCGGCACGTGGCCATTTTCAACAGCAAAATATAGTGCCGAATTGGCCTTGGCATGGATGTTTGCACCCTGTTCGAGGAGTTTGCGGACTCTTAGAGTTTCGCCGGCGAAGGCGGCGTGAATGAGATTGTCGTCGATGGTCATCATGTGGTTTTCAAAAGTGGAGAAGGTTGGATGTGGATATGGACACCTTTTCCTGAAGAGGCGGGCTGGGGGAAATCCCAGTGCGCTAGCATCGCTGTGGAATGGTCCACGGGCACGAATCGCATCACGCGAAATCTCCAGTCCGAACGAGACTGCGAAGCTGGCCAGTTCCCGCGTGTCGCGGTCCGATCCCGGCAATGGGGCGGATCCGGATTATCGGCCTGCCTGCCAGGCGGCCGCCATTTCAGCTGCCTCGTGCCTGGCTACTGCCCCTTCGAGCAAGGTGGTGGTTGGTGCCAAAACCTTGCGGGCCGCTCGTTCGTACGAGGCACTGGGCCGTCGTTTGTGGCAAATTTCGAATAAGGTGAGACAAGCGTGAGCGCCCTATTTTCCTGCTAGGTTTTCCGCTAGGCTTTTGAGGATCTCAAACCCTTATGGAATATGGCGGAGAGGGTGGGATTTGAACCCACGGTAGCTGTTACACTACGTCTGATTTCGAATCAGGTGCCATAGACCACTCGACCACCTCTCCTTGGAACCGGGCGAAAATCGCGGAGGACGTGGGGGTTGTAAAGCCTCCAATGTCACTTAATCCGGGAAAACGATGGCGCGTTGGCCGTCGATGATCGTCCGGTCATGGACGTGGAACCGAATCCCCTTCGCGAGCGCAATGCGTTCGCAATGGCGGCCAAGACGGACGAGATCGTTGGGGGTGTGGAAATGCTGCACGCGATCGACTTCCTGTTCGATAATCGGCCCGGCATCCAGGTCTGCGGTGACGTAGTGGCAGGTGGCGCCGATCAATTTCACGCCCCGCGCGTAGGCTTGCTGGTAAGGATTCGCGCCGATGAAGGCGGGCAGAAAACTGTGGTGGATGTTGATGATGCGCCCGGCGAAGTCCTTGCAGAAATCATCTGGCAGGATCTGCATGAAACGCGCCAGAACGATCAATTCGACGTCCTGCTCGATGATCAATCGGCGGATTTCCGAGAAGCCGGCGGCGTGGTGATCGCCATCCATGGAAATTTCGTGAAACGGGATGTTAGCCCGCCCGGCGGTGGCCCGGCAGTTAGGCCGATTGCCGATGATCGAGGTGATCTCGATGGGCAGTTCGTCAAGCTCCGCGCGCCAGAGGATTTCGTTGAGGCAGTGATCGGTTTTAGTCACGAGCACGGCAGTTTTCATGCGGTAGGGCAAGCGGCGAAAGTGCCAGTTTGCCTGCAGCGAGCGCCCGAGCGTGCCGAAGCCACCGATGAAATCCTGCACATCCACATCCAGCTCGCTGGTTTCGATTTCCAGACGGGCGAAAAATTTCCCGCCAAGTTGATCGGAAAACTGCGCGAACTCGATCAGGTTCCCGCGGTGGCCGGCGACATAGTTGGCGATTTTGGCCACGATCCCCGGCTGGTCGAGGCAACTGATTTTGAGGATTAGCCCTGGACGCGACATGCGGGATGAGAATGCGGAGCCCTCGCTGGACCGTCAATCATCGCCCGAGCAGCGACAAATTGTTAGTCTCGGACGGCACGATCGTCGATTCGGGGTTTTGCACCGGAAGGGGACTTCTAAGGCTTACCTCAGGATCGCGCGAAAATAAGTGAAGCCCTCCCGCGACTAGCAGAGTCGAAAAAACTCCAGCAAGTCCCGCCAACCATCGGCACCGACCGCTCTGAGAAGACGGACGAGTCCCGCCAGCGCTGACAACCGGTGGCGAGGCCCTGCGGACGACTGCATCGATCACTTGAGGCGGCACTTCGGCCGCCCGCGGTGGTTTCGGATCGAACCGCCAGCCCGCGAAATCCAGATCGTCCGCCGCCAGGGCGAGGTCGTCCGGATAGGCCATGGTGCGGGCGCTGCGACTGCCGCACATGATGGCGGTCACCACGCTTTCGTCCACGAAACCTTCCCGTTCCATCATGAGGGAGTCTGACGGGTCATCGTAACGGCAGGAGGGAAGCGGGCGGAGGCAGAGGGGGTTCATTTCGCGGGAAGGGATAGGCCGATTTGATAGGCTGAAAATCAGGAAGCGTCAATTGTTAACAAATCCGAACTAAATTCAATCCCGTCACCCCGCCAAACATGTTAGGGTGGTGCGATGCTAGGAGTTGCAATCACCCGTTTTTATACCAAGAGTCGTCGCAGCCCCATGTCCATCCCCAATCCCGATGACTTGCTACTGCTCATCCGCTGCCCTTCGTGCGGTCAGCGGTTCAAGGTCGGAGACGATCTGCGGGACCGGACCGTCGAGTGCGGCGGGTGTGAGCACCGCTTCAAGATCAGCGACGAGGTGATTGTGCGCGGTCGCAAGTTCTACCCGGGCGAGCGGAGCGGTTCGGAGTTGAACGTCTTTCAACGAGTGCCGCTGCCCGGCGGCGAATCGCGGATCGGGGTGCAGCCAGCCCATTACAGCCCGATGCCGGACCCAGCGGTGTTGGAACCCACCTCGCCGCAGCGGATCATCGCGGGAATGATCGGCGTGGCGGGAATGCTGCTGATGGCGCTTCTGCTTATGTTCGGCTCCAACCGCGGCGGAGTGTTAGATGGCATCACGTTGACTAACCGGATGCTGATGGCTGGCTTCGCAAGCCTCGTGGGATTGGCCTTGCTCATTTACGGCAACCCGAAAGCGCGCTTGAAGGCGCTGGCCGTGGGAATGCTTCTAACTGTCGGCGTGATGGTGCTGCCGTTCTATTTCAAGACCCGTTCGACAGCGCCGGAAGATCTCGTTGGCGAAACCGTGGAAGACAGTCAGACCTTATCAGAGACGCAGGAGCCTGCGGAGGACGCGACCATCGTCGCGTTGCGAAATCGGATTGGAACCGGTCCACTTGTTAGCGAAATCGAGAGGCTGGCCACAGCGGGAACCGGCAAACGGGCGATGGGGCTGTGGCTGAGGGGCCTGACCCCGAGCAACAAGGCCCTGGTGGAAGAATATGTCATGCGGGTCACCGGCGCGGATCCAGCGTCCCACTCCTATCCGCGGGAGGGCGGGGATTATCTACTGGTGGTCACCGGTGTTGAACAATCGATCCAGGAAATCGCGCAACTCGCTTCGGCGCTCGGCGAAACGGACAAAATCTATCCGGAGATCTCGGTGATCGAAGTCAAGGTGAGCAATGAAATCTTCGTGGAAGGCTCGATCGAGAAACTATCCAAAAAGGATGATCCGGCGTTTTACGATTTGAATAAGCGGGAGCTGGAGAGTATCGATTTGCAGCGGGTCAAGCGGGCGGTCCAGCGTCTCGCCGTCGCAGCACCGCAGCTCTATCGCACGGACATCACACGCAAGCTCATTGCCCTGCTAGATGAGGACGAGGTGGATTTCAAAGGGAACGTTTGCGCTGCGTTGGAAGGTTGGGCCGAGCAGCCGGGTCCGGCCAGCGACGCCGCGCTGCGCTTGGTTAAGAAACTCATGGATGAGAACGAGACGGTCCCGCCGGAGGTCGTCTCCCTTATCGTGAAGGAAAAGAATCTCGGGGTAATTCCGATTCTTGATGAACTTTGGTTTAAGAATCCGACCGCGTGGGAGTCGCTCTACGGCGATTTCGGACCGCCAATCGAGGCGACGGTTATTAGGCGTTTCCCCGAAACCAAAGGGACGAACCGCTACTCCGCGGTGAGAATTCTGGGGCGGGTGGGACGGGCTGATAGTCTTGCGGTTCTGGGCGCTGCGGCAGCCGGGGCCGACTCGGAGTTGAAGGTTCTCCTCGAGCAGGCGCAGAAATCCATCCGCGTCCGGCTCGGTCAATAATCCCGCCGCTCGCGGAAACTTCTGCCTTGGGGAGGAAATCGCCTTGCCGTAAGTAGCAGATTCCACAAGCCTCCCGTGCCTCTCGTTTCACGCCAAGCTGGGATAATCCGGGGGGAGAATTCCAGCCGCGTGAGGCGGGGGGTCTCCGATTTCCTCCCTCCGGCTAAACGAGATCGACCCCGGGAGACTCCCGCAGCTGCCGTTCCCAGATAAAACGCCGGAACAGAACCTTCACCGCTGCCGTTAGAGGAACGGCAAGCAGGGCGCCGACGAATCCGCCCAGCACCAGAGACCAGAACAGCATCGAGAAAATAACCGTCAGCGGGTGCAGCCCGACCGAATCGCCGACGATCTTGGGCGCGGTTACCAGAGAGTTGATCTGTTGCACGATGACAAAAATTCCCACCACGCATCCGACGTAGGCCCAAGGCCCCATTCCGAACGGCTCGGTCCCGCGCGCGTGGACATAGGCGATGATGCACGCCGGGATCAGGCAGAGAATGTTGCCGATGTAGGGAATCACTCCGAGGAGCGCCATGAACACTCCGATCAGCAGTCCGTAAGGCAGGCCGAAGATCGTCAGCGCGATGCCTACCAGAAATCCGTCGATCGCCGCGACCAGCACCTGGCCCCGGAAGAACGAGACGAGATAGCCATTAATTTCCTGGAGCGTGTCCACCAGCGAGGTCTTGAAGCGGGAGGACTTGAGCGGCACGTAATCATGCCAGTGCGTGCGGATGGAGGCGGAGTCCTTCAGGAAAAAAAATAGATAGACGGGGACCATGATCATGCCGAGCACCAGGCCGATAAATCCCAATACTTTCGAGGATCCGGCTGTTAGCCAGTTGCGGCCGGTTCTGAAAACCACGTCGAAGTTCTCTACCAGCATCCGTCCGCCACGGGTGCGGGAGAAGTCGTCCAGGGATTCCCTGGCAGGCATTCTGATATCCGTCGCCACCGAGTTTCCCAATTCATCGGTCTCTGTTAGAAGCCATGCGATGGGACCGGTCCGATAGCGAATGCGGAGATCGTGGAGGGTCCGAGCAAGAGCGGGTTCAAGCGGTGTCGCATCGTCCGCCGCGAGTTTCGCCGCCAGTTCCGAAGCCGGGTCGCGGGATGATAGATAGTCCTTCAACGCACCGCGGCTGCGCTGGATGCCCGGCAGGATGGCCGCGACTAACAGGGTCGCCAAGACCAGCACTCCGAGAAACAGCGTGATGACCGACCAGATCCTGCTCATTCCCCGTCTTTCGAGAAACACCACGACCGGGTCTAACACGTAGGCCACGATGCCAGCCACGATCAGCGGGACGAGCACCGGTTGAAGAAATCCGAAAATGTAGCCCACCAGCCAGATGAGGCCGACCAGCAACGCCCCGAGCACTAGGATTGAGACGCCGGTCGCGGCATTCCACAGGGTTTTTTGTTGGAAAGGGGTGGGATAGCGCATGGTGGGAAGTTTCGCCCCGTTTTATGAAGTGAGGAGCGGGACATACCAATTACAAAACGCCCGCCCTTAATGATGGTCCCAACGCTGCCCGGTTCGGTCCCAGCTCCGACGGTCGATCTGCAAATCTCCGTCCGGGCGACTCCTGTGACGGAGCGCTCACTTGGGTCTGCGGCTTTTCTTCCGGCCACCACCACCACCACGAAAGCGGAGCCCAAGCCACGCCGGTTGAAGGCCCCCTCCGCACCGCAGCATAAAGTCACTCGCAGTCGCTTCCGCCAGAACCCGGACATTCTCGCCTGGTCACCTCGTCGCCATCCTCCTCGCCTGCGGCGTCTCTTCCACCACCATCATCTCCCGGCAGCACCGGCAGACGAAATAGGGTGCCTACACATTTTGGCAGCGCGAGCGCGCCGCGGAAGCTTCATCAGGAGGGTGGGACTTCGGCCCACCTAGGTTGCCCAAAGTGCAACCCTCCTCACGCCCCACGTACCCATACGCGCCTCCCACGTCCACAAATCCACCTCCCACTTTCGAAAATTCACCATCCCCATTACCCGGCCGGTCTAACTGCAACGATGGCGGGTATTCAGCCATCTGCTACCATCTCCACCATCCCTTGCGCAACCCGCCGTTCCGGAAATCCACCCGACATTTTCCTCGCCAAATCCGGCACGGAACCCGCATCCTGCGACTGAACGACATACGCTGTTAGGCAGAAATTCATTGAAGGCGATTCGACGGAAGCAAATGAACGAGAATCTTGCCTCGCTCTTTCCCGGATGGAACGAGTCCGACTGTTGAACCTACAACCAATTCTACGAAACTCCCTACCTGCGACTGGGTAAGTCTAAATCTGAGGTGCAACTTATTTCTGGACCAAATTCTGGTTAATTAACCCCGCCGGTGGCCTAAAACCTTTTCTCCATCAAATGATCATCCGTTCTTCTATCTTGCTCATCTTGGCGGTCGTCGCACTTCCAGGGTGTGATGAATCCGTGTCGCTGGCCTATGCCACGAAAGCGGACGCGGAGGCCGAGCGCGTTTTCGCACGGGGATGGCTGCCCGCGATCATCCCACCGTCGAGTCGCCAGATTTCGATGAAGAATGATCTCGATCTGAATCTCTCAAACGGTGAATTCAAGTTTGAGGCGGCCGATCATGACGCGTTCATCCGCCAACTCGCGAGGACGCCGTCCCAAGACAAGAGCGGCTTCTCAGCTTACACTTTCGAGGACTGGATCCTCTGGATTAGTGACAGCAAGGATCACTGCCGGTTTTCAAAGTAACTGATCGACTATTGCGGCTACCTACCATCGACTTCATTTTCCAATAATCTGCACTCCAAGAAATCTAATTGAACTCCGCTCATGATGAATAATCCGCTTATTGAAGAAGTGAGAGTAGCTCGTGCGGCACGGGCTGCCGCTCTTGATTACGATCCGCGCAAGATCGCTGAATGGGCGCGCAGTGCCCATGCCGAGGGTCAGAGACATCTGGAATCAATAGAACCGGACAAGGTGCAAATGGCAACGGCGACAAGGGTCTCTGATGAATTCAAGCAACAACCCGTAGTGCCATCGCTTTGACATTCCTTCAGGGCTCCGCCGGCGGCGCGGCCACCAGCGATAGCGCTTCCATCACGGCGAGGACGGCGGGCGGATCGAGGGCATCGGGAACGACGGCACCGAGGACGAGGCAGCCGTAGGCGGTGCCCACGGGGATGACTTCGAGAGTCGATCCGGGGCTGATTTTTTCATGGACGTTTTCCGGGGAGGCACCCGGCCGGAGCGAGTGTCTCTATGCGTCGGCAAGCGCCGCGGCTAACAATCGGATAGATTCCACGGAATGGGCGGCGGACAGACTGATGCGGAGGCGCGCGGTTCCTTTGGCCACCGTCGGGTAACGGATCGCGGGGACGAGGAAACCGGCGCGCTCAAGTGCTGCGGCGGCGGCCAGAGCAGCTTCGTTAGTGCCTAACACGATTGGAATGATCGGCGTAGGACCGGGCGAGAGCAGGGCGATGTTTTGGCGAAGTCTGGCACGCAGAGAAGCCCCTTCCGCCGACCGGATGAGCGCCAAGGACGCGATGGCGGCGTGCGCCAGCGAGGGCGGGGGTGCGGTCGAGTAAATGAAGGTCCGGGCGCGGTTGACGAGCAGGTCGATCCATTCCCTGGAGGCTGCGACATAGCCGCCCGAGAGACCGGCGGCCTTGCTAAGCGTGCCCATTTGGAAAGTGACGCGCTGTTGCAAATTTTCCCGCTCGACGAGGCCCATGCCGTGCTCGCCGAGCACGCCGAAGCCGTGCGCCTCATCCAACAAAAGCAGAGCCGCGAACTCTTCCGTTAGCTCGACGATTTCGCGCAGAGGGCAGAGGTCGCCATCCATGCTGAAGACGGACTCGGTGGCGACGAGGATGCGCGAGGCCGGGGCTTTCGCGCGGGTAGAGGCTAACAAGCGTCTCAGTTTGCCGAGATCGTTGTGAGGGAATACGCGGAGGGTCGCGCCGGAAAGCCGGGCTCCATCGACAAGGCAGGCGTGCGAAAGCTTATCGAGAAAAACGAAGTCCGATTTCCCGACGACGGCGGTGATCACGCCGAACGCCGTGGCGAAGCCGGAGGAAAAGGTGAGCGCCGATTCGGTTTGTTTGGCTTCCGCAAGCGCCTCTTCTAACAATCGATGCGGCGGCAGCGTGCCGCAGACGAGCCGGGATGCGGCGGAACCGGCGCCGAAACGTTTCACGCCTTCGATGAGCGCCGCTTCGATCTTCGGGTGCCGGGCGAGACCAAGGTAATCATTCGAGGCAAAATTCCATAACGCGCGTCCGTCTCTAACGACTAGGACACCGGTGGGCGATTCGAGCGGCCGCAGTCCGCGCAGCAAGCCCTCGGCGGCGAGCCTGCGGAGTGACTCGGCGGGACCCACCATGGCGGTTAGAGTCCCGGCGCCGGGCGTTCCAATGCCCAGGCGAGCAGCTTCGAGGAGTCTTTCCAGATGTGGGGCGTGGTCGATTTCAACACCACGGTGATGACGGAACGACCGTTGAGCGAGCCGCTGGCGACAAGGCAACGCCCGGCGGCGTTGGTGGTGCCGGTCTTCAAGCCATCGCAGTAGGGAACGGTTTTGAGAAGTTTGTTAGTGTTCTCGATGAGCCGGGTGCGACCGTCGTTGAACTGGAATTGAAAGGCCTTGGTGGCGGTGAACGAGCGGACCAGCGGGCTGCGGTAAACGGCACGGGCGGCGATGGCCATGTCGCGGGCGGTCGAGTATTGTCCGACCTCCGGAAGGCCGTTGGGATTGATGAAATTCGAGTTTCTCATGCCAAGTGACGAGGCCTTCTGATTCATCAGGGCGGCGAAGCCTTCCTGGCTCCCGCCAATGTCGCGGGCGAGGGAGCGGGCGATGTCGTTGGCGCTTTTTACCATCAGCACCTTGAGCAGCTCCCTGCGTGAATAAATTTCGCCCGGTTTGACGCCGAGGCGGGTGGGTTCGCAATTCACATCCGAGGCCTCGATCGTGATGCCCTGATCGATATTTCCCGCATCGAGAACGCATAGCGCGGTGACGATTTTCTGGGTGCTGGCGACGGCACGGGGAGCATCGGCATTTTTCGCGTAGAGCACCCGGCCGCTTACGACGTCGATGACGATGGCACTCTCCCCGACGATGGGCGGTGGGGCAGTGGTAGGAATCGCGGCGATCCGGACGGGTTGATCGGAATTTGCGGCTTGCGCGAGGCGGGGCGGGGGATTGCCACCGCACGAGGTAATCAGCGCTCCTGCAAAGAACAGCGCGAAGAGGCGGGCACAAAACAACCGTGACATGCGGGGCATCATTCTCATCGGCGAACCATCATCAAGCCGGGAAACGCGGAAATTCCGCCTCAGGGATCGATGGGCGGCAGCAGGCTTGTATCCATTTCGCCACCGGCGGAAGGCAGGGTGGGTTCTTTGAAATCGACCGGTCCACTGAACGACCAGAAGCTACGCTTGCGGGTGTTTTGGAACGCCAGCGCCCGTTCCTGGCCGGTGGGCAGGACTTTGAGATCCTTTTCTCGCACCTCGACGACTTTGACTCCGGCCGGGCTCACCAGATGCGTTAGCACTGCGACTTTTGTCATCGTCGCGTCCGAGGATTTCCGCACGAGATCCATCGACCCTTGGCCGATCTTGCCGACCGTCGCGCATGAAACCAGCCCTAAGCTGGCGACGAGCGCGGGGAGGATGATTGCCCGTGACATAGTTTTCATAAGTGAGGGGAGACGAGAAAACTAGCACTTGGAGTCATGCTGTCCACGTTTCGTTTTAAGGCGGTTTCGCCACCGTCCGCTCAAAACTGATATGACCAGGCGGCCTGCAGCCATAGCCAAGCGCGATCTGAATAAAGCACGGAAACCGGGGAGGAGTCGCCGCTTTCTGGATCGTAACGAGTCCAATAGGGGCCCACGCCCAGCGATGCCTGGTTCGCGCCGCTGATCCAGCGAACGGCCGCGGACACTCCAAATGTAGTGGCTGGTGGCGCGTTGATCCCGTAGTGCGTCAATTCGTTGGTTTCTCCAGAATCCTGATAGAAACGGGCGTTGAGACCTACAAACCAGGTTTGGCGGTAGTCCCACTCGACCGTGGCGGTGGTCCAAAATGCATGGTAATCCGGGCTCTCCAAGGCACTGCCGACGGTTCCCTTGAGAACCCATGAGTCAAGCAAGGCGTAGTTGTTCAAAGACTCGAACGACCAACGGGGGGATCGGTCCGAATTCTCAATCACCGTCAAGCGGTTGTGGGTTCTGAACCGACGTGTCAGCACGTTTTCCAACTCAATGCGGCCACCAATGGAATCGACAGATGTCCGCGAAGATGACAGCCCTTGTCCGAGGATCGGATCCCAACGAGGCGATACACGGTCATGGCCTCCAAAGACGGAGATTTTCATAAACGCGCTGGAGGGCAGATAGTCCCACCGCAGTCCGAGGAGGTAATTCAGACCCATCGGGCGATGCTCGCGGTAACCGGCGTAGTCCTTGAAAAGCTGACGGTAATATTCGGCGACCCATAGCGATTTGTAATCTGAAGAACCGATGTAACCCCCGCCTTCCACCAGCCATTCAAGGTCTTCGCCAGCAGGACCTTGCGTGGCGAAATGAAGGGCGTCCTTTGAGGCCTCCCGCTCGTTGGCTTGGCCGATTGGAGCGTTGGCGGGCGGTCGGTAATCGATCCCGTAAACCGAATGCTGGTAGCTAAGAACCGTTTCGTAGTTTCCCTCGGAAAAATGGAGATAAGCCGCACTCTCGATGAGTTTGATGTCATCCGATGCCAGAGCTTCAAGGTTGAAGCCAGCCTCGGGCGCGGCGCGAATCGTTAGGCCGGGAGTGAAGGCGAGTGTCATCACTCCTGGATAAATCCATTTTCTGGACATGAGTTTCGGGCGCTAAATTTCAGCGGCAAGCAGTACAACCCGCGGCCTGACCGCCGGAAGATGCGGCCCAACCGGGTTCCATTTGTCCGAAAAGCGCGGGCCGGCTGGCAAACGCTCCCTGGCTTTCGAAAACCATGTTAGGGCGGGAAAGGTATTGCTGCCCGGCCACCGGAATTCTAACACAGCCGACTACTGGAAACGAGATTGCGAAGATGACAGCGGCCCGCTTCATGTGACTTGCGATTTTGGATCATTGAGGGAAAGGACCGTTCACGCCCATTCCGGCGAGCGGGATGTCGAACGGGTTTTCATCGCTGTCGTTACTTGAAATTTTGATAGATGCAGTGCGCTTTCCTTTTCCCTTGGGTGCAAACGTGACTTTGAACGTGGTTTGCTCGCCGGGTAACAAGGTTGTTTTCCCAAGGGGGCCAGCGGTGAAATCGCTGCGGTGGATCCCGCCTTTGGCGATGCCCAATCCGCTGAGGTTGGCCTTGCCTCGATTCTTGATGATGAATGTTTTGGCCGCGGATTTCGATCTAACCAAGACGGTCCCGAAACTCCGTTTACTCTCACCGTCCTTCAGTTGACTGCCCGGAGGATTTTGCACCTCGATCTCCGGCGAGCGGGCCTCCTCGCCGGGTTTGATCGAGTCCATTAGATTTCGATAGAAGGCCGATCCCCGGAAGCCGGAATCGGAGTGCAGAACTTCCCATTCTTGATGGGAGCCGCCCTTGACTCCGTTGATGATGACAAAATGTGGGATTCCTCCTTGGCCAAATTGGGCCCAAGCCCCGGAATTTCCGAAGTCGTCTGCGACTGTTTTGAATCCAACCTTGGAAATAAAACTGTCAGTCGATGACGGGCTTTCGGACTCGATATTGACCCCAACGACCTCGACTTCGACCCCATGGGGATTTCCGCCACGGGACTGGTAATATTTTGCAATCTCGGTTTCCACGACGGGCGATGACGATGCGCAGGGAGGGCACCAGTAAGCGAACAAATCGAGGAAGACGATTTTCCCTTTGAAGTCATCCCGGCGGATTTCCTTGCCGGTGGCTCGATTGGTGATGGTGAAATCCGAAGCGGTTTCGACGGCTTCGGCATGGGGCGCGATTAAGACGAGGGCTGCAAATGCCGATACGGTGTAATGGACGATCGATTTCATGTTAGTTGTTAGTCGGTGATTTTGTGAACCTGCATGATTTGTGGCAGGCAATTACCCACTGGACGATCCATTGTTCGAGACTTGCGAAAAAACTTCACCCGGCAGGTGTCAGCACCAGGAAATTGCGCACCGGTCGATTCCATGGCGGACGCCGGAGCAGCGGGCCGCCTGGGATGACGCCGGAAATCCAAAGGTCAGAGGATCGCCCGCCATCCAGATTGAGGGCGTGGCGGACGGGCCAGCCGGCAGGCTGACCGGTGGCTGCGGCTTGGGTGAGGGCGGCGAGGGTGCAGGAAGATGCGCAGCCGATCCACCAGCGGGTGCCGCCGTCCCACAAGATCAACGTGCGGGTGCTGGATTTCGTGGCTTCAAGTCCACCGACCGGGCGGCCGTTTTCGACGAGCATCGGGCCGGCTTGGATGAGTTCGCGCATGGCCATTGCTTGGCCGCGACCGAGACTTTCGCGGCGCACGATGGCGGTTTCACCGGCTGATGTTTCATACCAGATGCCACTGCCCAAGGATGACGCGGAGTTCCAAGCGCCGGAGATTTTCCCTGAGGACGCAACGAGGCCGAGGGGGGAGTTTTCCGGTGTGAAAAAGCCGGCGTTCACGGCGGCGGCTCCGTTGACCGACCGGGCGGCCGATTGAGCGTCGGGAAAACGCGAACCGGGGCCATCCGCTTGATCGACGACGACGAGACGGTGGTTGCGGGAGTCGAATGCGATGCCCTCGAAGCGAATGCCCGAGATTTCCTGGGAAACGACGCGGGGGGATTCCGCCGCGGCCACGGGGTCGGGAGGGGGAGCCGGTGCACAGGCGATGGGTGCGATGGCCGCCGGTCGTTCCATGATTTGCGGCCTGCCGGGCACGCAGGCCGTGATCGCCAAAGTGCCCAGCGCGCAGATGAAGTATCGCATGAAGGCGGCTTCGCACGCGGGGAGGGTCTTTGCAAGGCCGGGCGAGTGAACGTTAGATTGGCACGGCAGGAAATTCGGATAGTTTGCGGGAACCTCTGACGGCCCTTGAACCCATGAAATTATTGTCCTATCGCAGTCCCGCCATTCTCCTGATTGCAGCGGCAGTTTCATCGACCATCGCGACTGCCGGCCAATATGGCGAAAACTTCGATTCCTATATGATCGGGGCCACCAATCTATCTCCCGCCGGGACACTCTATTCGAATCAACTTCCCAACACGGCGAAGATCGTGGGGATCGGCAAGGAACTCCGCCTCACCGCGGACCGTGTTGCGTTCACGAGATCCGCATTCATTCTCCCCGATCTGGATCCTGGCAGGCGGGTGATGGCCTTTTCCGCGAAATGGAATTCACCGGTGACCGGGAATCCCTCCTTCGGGCTCGGCTTAGCCGACGGTCTGTCCTTTAATTTCGGACAACTGGCCACCATTCCCGCATCTTCATTCGTCAAGGACTTGCCTGGCGGAGGCCTTTTCAACCACGAGCACGGATTTAACGTCGGCCTTGCGTTGGGAATTATCACTTATCAATATGGGAACCCCGGCTATGAAGTGCGGTTGAATGGCAAACTTGTGCCCGGTGGCTATGTCGCCAAGCCTGGCAGCGCATGGGGGACCGCCAACCTAAAGCGCCACTTTTTCGAGGTGGATTGGAACTATTTCGACGGCCTGACCCTCCGCGTGGACGGCGAAGCGATCTTCTCAGGTTTGCCAACCCCCGGCTTCGTGCCGCAAGTCGGAGATCTCTTCGGCTTCGGTGCCCGCACGGGAGGCTCCTATCAGGAAATTTCTTTGGATAATATCGCCATCATCACCGATGGCGTTCTACGCCCCGGCCGACGGCAATAGCTACTTCAAAATAACGACCTACGGCCCTGTTTCAGGATCGTTCAGGGTGCAGTATTCCACTCTGGTTGGCCGCACCTTTATTCTTCAGAGGTCTTCGAACATGGGTCCGTGGACCAACTTTCAAACTACCAAGAACGGGACGCCGGTTTCCCTGACGTTCCCAATGACGGGCACAAAGCAGTTTTTTCGCGTGAAGGTAACGGAGTGACCTCACACCCGGACGCCGATTCCGAGCAAGGTCTGGAAGCGCGGTTCGGAGACCTCGCGGTCGGCGACGATGGTTTCGATGCAGGTGAAGCCGGATTTTTCCATCATCGCGGCGAGATCACTTTCGGAAAATCCGAGCCAGCGGTCGGCATACATTTCGCGGGCTTCTTCGAAGTGATGTTGCAAGAGATCGAGAACGATCAGGCGGCCACCCGGTTTTAAAATGCGGAACGCGGCGTCGAGCGCGCGTTGGGGGTGCTCGGCGTGATGGAGCGCTTGGCTGAGGACCGCCAAATCCAGGCTGCCATTCTCGATGGGCGGATCCTCGATGTCGCCGATGCGGTATTCCAAGTTAGAGAGGCCGTTCCGCGCGGCGAGGCACTGGCCGAACTCGACCATTTTCGGTGAGAGGTCCACCGCGATGACCTTTTCGGCGCGTTGGGCGAGCAGTTGCGCCAAGGTTCCTTCGCCCGCTCCCAAGTCGGCGACGACCCGATAGTTCAGGACTTTGATGAGTGCTTCCGCCAGCGCCTTCCATGAGCGGCCGGGCACGTAGTCCTTTCCAAAACGGCCGGCGAGTTCGTCGAAATACGCCCGCGCGGTGTCTTGCCGTTTTCGCAACAAATGCCGGAGAGCGGTCTGGTCAGCAGCGACTTCGGGAACTTCGGCCGCGGCCAGGCGGGCGACTTCCATCAGATCGGGATCGGCGGTGCAGGTGTAAATGTTATTTTTTCCGCTGCGTTCATCGTTTACCAATCCTTCCATCTTGAGCTGTGAAAGCTGGGTCGAGATCCGGCTTTGGCCCATTCCCAGGATTTCCTGTAGCTCTGCCACGGACAGCGCCTCGTGGTCAACCAGCATCAAGATACGCAAACGCGTGGCGTCGGAAAGGAGCTTGAGCGATTTCAGCATTGACGGCATGGGTGAGCTAATACATCAACGCATCACGATTTGACGATACGAAAATTCAAAACCACATGAGCACCTATATTTTTTCCTCAGAATCCGTTGGCGAAGGCCATCCGGACAAGGTCGCCGATACCATTTCGGACGCCATCCTCGACGCCTGCCTGGCCATCGACCCGAAAAGCCGGGTCGCTTGCGAGACATTCGTAAAGAGCAACGTCGTCGTCGTTGGCGGGGAAATTACGATTCCGAAGCTTCAGGATAAGGAAAAAGGCACCACCCTCCCGATCGACGAGGTGCTCAACGTCGGCAAGATCATCCGCGACGCGGTCCGCGGAATTGGCTACACCAACGATGACGATGTGTTCCATGCGGACAAAATTTTCATCAACAACTACCTCACCATCCAGAGTCCGGACATCGCCCAAGGCGTGGACGCCGCCGGTGCGGAAGGCAAGAAGCACCAGGAGCAAGGAGCCGGCGATCAGGGGATCATGTTCGGCTACGCTTGCAATGAGACGCCCGAGCTGATGCCCGCGCCGATCATGTTCGCCCACCGCCTTGGCCGGGAAATGACCCGCATCCGCAAGGCTGGCGTGCTTGCCAAGTGGCTGCGCCCGGACGCGAAGACCCAGGTTTCCGTCGAGTATGTCGATGGCAAGCCGACCCGCATCGTGAACGTGGTGATTTCGACCCAGCACGCGGCGGATGTCAGCCATGGCGAGATCGAGAAATTTTGCATTGAGGAAATCATCAAGAAGGTGCTGCCGGCGGAAATGCTCACGGAGAAAACCGAATATCTCATTAATCCGACCGGCAAGTTCGTCGTCGGTGGACCTCAGGGCGACAGTGGTCTCACCGGCCGCAAGATCATCGTCGATACCTACGGCGGCAGCGGTCGTCACGGTGGTGGCGCGTTTTCCGGCAAGGATCCTTCGAAGGTGGACCGCTCCGCCGCCTACATGGGCCGTTGGGTCGCGAAAAACGTAGTGGCTGCGGGATTCGCCGATAAATGCGAAGTTCAGTTTGCCTACGCGATCGGTCATCCGGAGCCCGTCAGCGTTCACATCGACACGTTCGGGACAGGCACTGTGGAGGATGCGAAAATCCTCGCCGCCGTGCTGGAGGTTTTCTCCTTCAAACCGGCGGACATCGTGAAGCAGCTCGATTTGCTTCATCCGTTTTACTCGAAAACGACCAACTACGGCCACTTCGGCAAGGATGACGCCCAAATCACTTGGGAAAAAACCGACAAGGCTGCCGCGCTTAAAAAAGCGATCGGCTGATTTTCTAATACCAACACGAATTCATCATGAGCTTCACAGACTATAAAGTTAGGGACATCGGCCTTGCCGATTTCGGCCGCAAGGAAATTGAAATCGCCGAGCACGAGATGCCCGGCCTGATGTCCACCCGCGAGAAATACGGCAAGGAAAAGCCGCTTCAAGGCGTGCGCGTCATGGGCTCGCTCCACATGACGATCCAGACGGCGGTTCTCATCGAGACGCTGGTCGATCTCGGTGCCGAAGTGCGCTGGGTTTCCTGCAACATTTTCTCGACCCAGGACCACGCCGCCGCTGCCATGGCTGCTTGTGAGATCCCGGTTTTCGCCTGGAAGGGCGAGACGCTCGAAGAATATTGGTGGTGTACTTGGAAGGCGCTTGTGAATCCACAAGGTCTCGGCCCGCAACTCATCGTCGATGACGGTGGCGACGCAACCCTGCTCATCCACAAGGGCTTCGAAATGGAGAACGGTTCCGACTGGATCAACTCCGAGTCCGAAAGCCACGAGGAAAGCGTCATCAAGGACCTGCTCAAGGACATCAAGGTCAAGCAGCCCGGCATTTTCCACGAGATCGTCAAGGAGTGGAAGGGCGTTTCCGAGGAAACCACCACCGGCGTCCATCGCCTCTATCAAATGGCCAAGGCCGGCACACTTTTGATCCCCGCGATCAACGTGAATGACTCGGTCACCAAGTCGAAGTTCGACAACCTCTACGGCTGCCGCGAGTCGCTGCTGGACGGCATCAAGCGTGCCACCGACGTGATGATTTCCGGCAAGGTCGGCGTAGTTTGCGGCTACGGCGATGTCGGCAAAGGCTGCGCCCAAGCCCTCCGCGGCGCGGGTGCCCAAGTCGTCGTGACTGAAATCGACCCGATCTGCGCGCTCCAAGCCGCGATGGAAGGTTTCCGGGTTTTACCGATCGAGGACACCCTCGGCTGGGGCGACATTTACGTCACCACCACGGGCAACAAGGACATCATCCGCCTTGAGCACATGGAGAAGATGAAGGACCAGGCGATCGTCTGCAACATCGGCCATTTCGACAACGAGATCCAAATCGACAAGCTCAACAACGGATCGGGCGTGGTCAGAACGAACATCAAGCCACAGGTGGACAAATACACGTTCCCGACCGGCAACAGCCTCTACATGTTGGCTGAAGGTCGCCTCGTTAACCTGGGCTGCGGCACGGGTCACCCGAGCTTCGTGATGTCCAACTCCTTCACCAACCAGACGCTCGCGCAAATCGATCTTTGGAAGAACAAGGACGTTTACAAGGCCGGTCAGGTGACCGTGCTGCCGAAGCATCTCGATGAAGAGGTCGCCCGACTCCACCTCGCAAAAATCGGTGCCAAACTCACCAAGCTCACCGAGGCGCAGGCCGACTACATCGGAGTCTCCACCGAAGGCCCGTATAAGGCGGATCATTATCGCTATTGAGCGATCGTTTCAAAGCGGCCAGTCGTGTAAACGGCTGGCTGTTTTTTTGGGTAAAAATACTTGCTATGATTCAGAGGATGCATTCAAATGCTTCACATGAAACAGAAGCCTGTCAGCTACTGGGACCATATCCCGCCGGAAACTTCCATGCTCGGTGAGCCGGAAGCGGTTTACATGATCGATAAGGTTCGTGACGGACTCGCATTTGCCGAGTTTCACGCCATGCAGGAAATGCTGGGCGTGACCGAAGAACGTTTGGGAGCTTGGCTTGGGATGTCACGGGCCACGCTGCATCGCCGGAAGAAACTTGGCACTCTAGACCGTGCCGAGTCAGACCGTTTGGTCCGCTATGCCCGGCTCATGTCGCACGCCATCGCCGCTCTCGGCGGCATTGACGGCGCGCGGTCCTGGATGGTTTCCCCTGCCTTCGCGTTCAATGGGGAATGCCCGTTGGACTATGCGGATACAGAGATCGGCGCACGGGAAGTGGATGCGCTGCTCGGGCGCTTGGAACACGGCGTGTTTTCCTGATCATGCCGCTGTTCTATCGCATCGTGCAGGAGGACTGGGCGGCCACGGCGCTGGATGGCGAAGGAGCCCGCCTCTACGGCGGACGCTGGAATTCGCCGGGAGTCGCGGCGGTCTATCTGGCGGAGTCGCGCGCGCTCGCGGCTCTCGAAATCCTGGTGCATGCCCCGCGCCAGGCGCTCCTGCTCAACTGGATCGTGATCGAACTCGAAGTTCCCGATTCGTTGATCAACACGGCACCGATTTCAAAACTCCCTGCGGAATGGCGATTGCAGCCGTCGTCGCGACCAGCCCAAACCTTCGGCACCCGCTGGCTGCGCGACTATCAGAATTTGGCGCTGCTCCTGCCGAGCGTGGTCATTCCCGAGGAAAAAGCACTTTTGCTCAATCCTTTGGATCCGATCATGCGGGATTTGAAACCCGGGAAGCCCAAGCCGTTCAGCTTTGATTCGCGGCTGGCGGTCTGACCACGAATTCCTCTAACTGCCGTCGCGGCCCGAGCAGGTGGGCGCCTTGCGGGTCGATGAGGAAATAGCCGGACAGAGCGCGCCTGCCGAGCAGCATCGGGCAGCGCATTTCGGAGCGGTTGGCGAGACTCACGAGAATGCTCCAGCTAAAGCCACCCGCGACGATCGCGGTCGTTTGGATGAAAATCCGTTTGCGGGCGATGCCGCTGGAGCTTCTAACCTGTGCGAGCCGGGCCACTGGCCCTTCGCATGAAATGATCTCGGCATAATGGTTCGTCGTGGTGAAACGAACGGACTTTTCATCAGCGGAAAGCTCCACGTTTTCCGCATGGATGCTGGAACTTCGGGCACCGCTGTCTGTCTTCGCGTTCAAGGGAGAAACCCCCAGATCCGGCAGGGCGATCCATTCCCGCCGGCCGATGATCAGCCGCGGCATGGCTGATCCGCGCGATGGCAGACCCAGCGACGCGGCGAGTTCCCGCGAGGTGGACTCGACGGACTCCGGGATGGCTTTGAAGATCGGTTTCACGGGTTCAGGAGTGAGGCAGCCATCGCGCGCGCTTGTTCGCCGCCGCCACCTAACATGCGGACGAGTTCTTGGATCCGGGTTTCCCCGGCGACCGGATAGAGTCGCGAACGGGTCCGCCCGGCGGAGACTTCCTTTTCCACCACGAAATGATGCGTGGCGATCGCCGCGACTTGTGGGAAATGGGTGATCGCCACCACCTGATGACGCGTGCCCAGCGCCGCCATTTTGCGGCCCACAGCCTTCGCAACTTCTCCGCCGACGTTGGCATCGATTTCGTCGAAAACCATCAGCGGCGTAGCGTCCTGATCCGCCAAGGCGGACTTCACGGCGAGCATGACGCGGCTGATTTCGCCAGAGGAAGCAATCTGGCGGAGCGGCAATAACGGTTCACCCGGATTCGGCCCGAATTGGAATTCCACGGATTCGAAACCTTGTGGCCCGGGCTCGCCGAGCGTTTTGAGGGGCGCTTCAAACGACGATTGCTTGAACCCCAAATCTTTGAGTTGAGCGGAAATTTCCTTCGCCAGCTTCGGCGCGGCCTTGCGGCGAAGGGTAGCCAAGGATTTCCCCCCGGCATCTAACGTGGCGCGGCAGGCGACCAATTCGCGCTCCAGCGCCTCGAGTTTTTCGCCGCGGTTCTCAATCGTGTCGAGGCGTGCGGCGGCGGCGTCGCGGCGGGTGAGCACGTCTGTTAGCGACGGCCCGTATTTTCGTTTCAGCGACTCGAGCAGATTGACGCGTTCTTCCAGTGTGGCTGCTTCGGCGGGATTGATGTCCAGCTCATCGGCGTAATCGGCGAGATTTCCTTCCAGATCCTGAAGCTCCAGGCAGGCGGTTTCCAATGATGCGGTTCGCTCCCGAATCGAGGGATCGAGCTTTTCGAGATCTCTCACCAGCCGCTGCACTTCAGTTAGGCGCTCCAGGATTCCGTCTTCGCCATTCAACGCGGTGGTCGCGGCTGCAGCGGCTTCGACCAGCCGGCTGGCATTGGACGCCCGGCGCCAACGATCTTCGAGATCCTGCTCGTCCTCGGGCTTGAGGTTCGCCGCATCGATTTCCTGAAGCTGGTAGCGCAGCAAATCGAGTTCCTGCTCGCTGGCATTTTCCGCGTGGCGGATCTCCTCCAGCTCAGCGGTCTTACCCCGCCAAGCGCGGTAGGATTCGCGGTAGGTGAAACCGGCGGAATCGGCGCCCGCGTAGGAATCCAGCATCGCGAGCTGGCGCTCGGTGGACAGCAACGATTGGTGATCATGCGGCCCGTGCAGATCCACGAGGTGCTCTCCAAGTCGCTTCAGCAACGCCAGTGTCACGGGCGAATCGTTGATGAATTGCCGATTCGCTGTCTGCCCGATGACGCGGCGGATAATGAGCTGGGTATCGTCGCAGCGACCGAGCCCGCCATCCTCGAGGACCGCATTCACTTCCAATGGATCCTTGAGTTCAAAAACTGCCTCGACCGAGCAGGTTTCCTCGCCGGTTCGGATCAGCGATTTCTCCGCCCGCTCGCCGAGCACGAGCTTGAGCGCCCCCACGATCACCGATTTTCCGGCTCCTGTTTCTCCGGTGACGCTGATCAATCCGCCGCCCAGTTCCCAGACGAGTTCATCGACCAAGGCCAGATTGCGAATTTTGAGAAGAGTGAGCATCCGTTGACTGGGCGGGAGTATGCAAGGCGCTCCGCCGGAAGCAATCGTCGGGTTTTGTTTGGAGCTTGCGCGGGCGGGGCGGTGTCGGGAGCTTGCGGGCGTGATCTCGCCCGCCGCCGTTACCGCATTGGTTTTACCGGTGTATTTGCTGATGCTCGCGGGGGCGATTTTGCGAAAAACCGGGGTGGTCCGGCAGGAGCATGACGAGGGGGTGATGCGGCTGGTTTACCTCGTGATGTTGCCGTGTTTTATTTTGGATAAAATCCTGGGTAGCGCCGTGCTTCGAAGCGGGCCGGTGGTGCTGTGGTCGATGGGTCTGGGGTATGGCTTGATTTTGGTCGGTATTGTCATCGGCTGGGTCGTCGGGCGCTTGATCGGTCTGGAGCGGGGGACCGGGATTCGGACCTTCGCCCTGAGCGCGGGCTGTCAGAATTTTGGTTTCACCGCGGCTCCGGTGGTGGAAATTTTGTGGGGCTCGGGGGCAATGGCGTTGCTGTTCGTCCACAACATCGGAGTGGAGACAGCGATGTGGAGCGCGGGCGTGATGATCATGAGCGGCGGGGCGGTGTCGTGGCGAAAACTGGTAAACGGACCGTTGATAGCGGTGACGGTCGGTCTAACATTGGTCGCGCTCGGGCTGGACGACCAGGTGACCGGTGGTGTTAGAAAAGCGATGTCGATGATTGGCATCGGTGCGTTTCCCGTGGCGATCTTGATCACGGGCTGCCTGATCATGGATTTGGCAGGGACGGAGAAACCGAGCTGGCGCGTGATTGTCGGCGCGGTGCTCGTGCGCTTGGTGTTAAGTCCGCTGACGATGCTGCTAGGGGCGAAGTTTTTCCCGCTGCCCATGGAGCTCCGGCAGGTATTGGTGGTGCAGGCCGCGATGCCGGCGGGACTCACGGCGATCTTGCTGGCGCGGATGTATGGCGGGCGTCCGGCGGTGGCGGTGCAGGTGGTGATCGCGACGACGCTTCTCAGCTTGCTGACCCTGCCATGGATCATCACCTGGGGATGCGATTGGATCGGGTTGAAACCTTTGTTGCCATGAGCGTGGAGGCTGGCATTGAATCGCGGCATGAAGGTGAGCGACGCAGATAAATAGATTGTGATGACCGCGTTCGTCGAAATGTTTACGGTTAGAACCCATGGCAAGGGGACGACCGAGATCACAAATGAGGTTGCCGGAATTGTGACAGGTTCAGGTGTTAGGAACGGTATGGTCACCGTTTTCGTTCGGCATACCAGCGCGAGTCTGATCATCATGGAGAATGCCGATCCGAGCGCGCGCCGCGACCTTGAGATGTTTTTCGAGAAGTTGGTGCCCGAAAATACGCCGTGGTTTTCCCATACCGAAGAAGGGCCCGACGACATGCCGAGCCACATCCGGATGGCGCTGACGCGGACGAGTGAGGTGATTCCTGTTATGGATGGGCGGATGCTGCTGGGAACCTGGCAGGGGATCTTTCTGTTTGAACACCGGCGAGACCCACATCGCCGCAACATCGCTGTTAGCGTCACAGGCGGATAAACGATGAACGATCATTCCCAGACTCTGATAGAGCTCGCCCTCGCCGAAGATATCGGAGAAGGCGACGTGACGGCGCGCTATTTCGTCCCCGAAGAACGCAGGGCTTGTGCGTTTGTGGCCGTCCGCAAGGAGGGAGTAATCTCCGGCGTGGAGCTTGCCGCGCGGGTTTTTAGCATGGTGGATCGTGAATTGAGCGTGGAGATCCTGATCGCCGACGGAAGCCGGGTGAGTTCGGGCGCGTTGTTGATCCGCGTTGAGGGCTCCGCACGATCCATTCTAACTGCCGAGCGGACGGCACTCAATTTTTTGCAACGCCTCAGCGGGGTGGCTTCCCTCACGGCCCGTTATGTTGACCAGGTCAAAGGAACCCGCGCCCAAATTCTCGATACCCGCAAGACCTCACCCGGTTACCGTCTATTGGAGAAGCAAGCGGTGATCGACGGGGGAGGTAGCAATCATCGCATGGGCCTCTATGATCGCGCGATGGTGAAGGATAACCATCTCGTCGCGGAGGGTGGGATGGCGGCCCTTCAAATCGCGATAAGTCGATTGAAAAAGGACAAGCCCGAGGTGGAAGTAGAACTGGAAGCCGACACACTGGAGCAGGTCGAGTTGTTTCTGTTACTGGAAGGTGTGGATTACGTGTTATTGGATAACATGAACTTGCAGCAACTCCGCCAAGCGGTGGTCCTGCGGGGGGACCGCGACAAACCGAAGTTTGAAGCCAGCGGTGGAGTCACCTTGGAAACCCTCCATAAAATCGCTGAAACCGGAGTGGAGTTTATATCGGCCGGTGCGCTCACCCACTCCGCTCCAGCTCTTGATATCGGCCTCGATTTCGAAGTAATCTAACTACCGATGAGCCGCGAAGAATTCACGGGAGTCGCTGCGGATTTTCCTGAACCATTCCGCCTGTTGATCCGCGAATCCGTGGGCTCGACCAATGATGAAATCCGCACTCTTGCCAACGCCGGTGCGCCAGACGGATTGGTTCTTCTCGCGGAATCCCAGATCGCCGGAAGAGGCCGCCGCGGGGCAGTTTGGTTTTCTGCGGGCGGGTCGCTCGCCTTCTCCATCTTGGTGCGGCCAAGGGAACCCAAGGCGCTCTGGCCCCGCCTTGCGTTGGCCGCCGGAGTTGCAGTCGCGGAGGCAATCGACTCTTATGGCCTTCAGGCCGGAATCAAGTGGCCGAACGACGTTTGGATCGGCCAACGGAAAGTCGCCGGGATTCTGGTAGAGGCCGGTGCGGATTTTGCGGTGGTCGGAATCGGCCTGAACGTGAATATCGCTGATTTTCCGGCGGCGGTATCCCAGATCGCCACCTCATTGCAAGTCGAGGGTTCCCGAACATTTTCTCGTGCGGAGGTTTTGGGCCAGATAATTCAGCGGTTTAACGAACGACGTCAGCAGATCGAGACCGATTTTGCCGCGATCATCTCAGCGGTGCAGTGCCGGTGCGTTCTCAGGGGAAGGCGCGTCTCCCTCACCGCCGCGAGCGGTCCGCGGGTGGGCACTGTCGAGGGCATTGCAACCGGGGGCGAATTGTTGCTTCGAACCGAGGCCGGTCTGGAGAGGCTGATTCAAGCCGATGAGGTGCGTTTTCTCCCGCCATGAAAATCCCGGATTTCATTTAGGGCAAAGTGAGGACACCTTTCGGCAATGAAATTTAGTTTAGAGCTTTTGGTAGCGGGGGCGCTTTCGGTCTGTGCGTGTGCGCCGACGAAGACGGAAAAACCCAAGGAAGACGTGAAAAAGCCTCGTCTGGAAGGTCCGAAACTGGTTGGCCGCATTGCGTCGATTCCTGCTGATAAGCGGTTCGTGCTGATCCAGAAATACGATGATTGGGAGAAAGAAATCGGGGGGATTCTCACCACTCACGGACCGGATGAGCGAACGGCGAACTTACGGATCACGGGCGAATCGCTCGGAGAATTCGCCGCAGCAGATCTCCAGTCCGGGTCGGTGGAGGTGGGAGATGCTGTTTATTCTCCTCAAACTGGCAATCTTGTGACCCCGACCAAGGCTCCCGCACTTCACAAAATCGAGGAGAATCAACCACTTGGGGAAATTCGAGAAAATAATTAACTTTTCAGAAATTCTTTGCTTTCAAAATAACTAACTTAGGTTTATTTTAAAAATGTCCCGCTTGAAAAACCTCGCACAGTCATAAATATTTCATTTTAGAGTTGATTACTATCCGGGAAACCGGGTAGCTTCTTTTTCGCAATGGCTGTGCCCCCTTACATGTCCCGAAACATGAACACTACAACCAGCCATAATGAAAACAATGAACGCCTCGGGCGCCTCGGTGAAAGCCGACGCGGACCGTCTTGCTGACTTCGTCCTGTTTACACAGCGGAGCTGCATTCTAAACCTATCCTCAGAACTCAACAAAGGAAACATCTCGTTCCCGCAGTTCTTTCTCCTAACCTATCTGTCCAGCGAAGAATATCTCACGATGTCCGACATTGCGAAAAAGATGGGCCACTCGACCGCCGCTGCCACCGGCCTAGTCGATCGGTTGGAAAAATTGTCCTACGTTGAGCGAGTGCATGCCGCAGAAGATCGCCGCAAAATCATGGTCCGCATCACCAACAAAGGAATCGAACTTGTTTCGAAGATGCGTACGGAAATCGCGAACGATCTGGCTGGCATTCTGGCAGGTATGGATGAAGACCAGGCTGAAGCCGTTGAACACACCAAGCGCGCCATTCAAGGCCGCGCGATCGCGTGAACAACCGGTTTCTACCCTGATAAACCAGCTTGGCGAAACCTCAGCGCCTCCGTTACCGTCCCCGGGTGACGGAGGCGTTCCCCTTTTTAGGTGCTTTAAATTTGATCCCCGGCGTCCGCGCGGCGTGGATCGGACGCGTTCCGGATTTGTCCATCACTGGCGACCGGGATGAAGCGATGAGATCCCTGAGGCCGTATCATGAAGCAGCGGTTGCCGATTTCGCGGGATCCCATGCGCAATGGTGGCGTGCGGAGCAAGTTCATGGAAGCCGCGTGGCAATCGTTCCCGGAAGCCCGCAAATCGTGGCCCCCGATGGCCTGCCGGTCGTGCCGGGCAGCGATGGACTCGTGACGTGCCAGCAGGGAGTCGTCTTGGCAATTTACGTGGCGGATTGCGGCGCGATCTGGCTTGGGGATCGAAAAACCGGGGCAATTGGGCTGGTGCATTCCGGGAAGAAGGGAACCGAAGGGAATATTTTTGAAGTGGCTCTGGGCGTCATGACTCGGCAGTTCGGGACTCAGGCTGAAGATGTTACCGCCGTGCTGAGCCCGTGCATTCGGCCTCCCGACTACGAAGTCGATTTCTCCGCGGAAATCGCCAACCAGGCCGCCCGTGCCGGCGTCGGACGTTTTTTCGACAGCGGATTGAACACCGCTTCCGACCTGCAAAGCTTCTACAGTTACCGCCGCGAACTGGGAAAAACCGGGAGGATGATGGCTCTTATGATCCGCGACTTTCTGCCATGAAAAACCTTACCCTCCAAGCCCCGGCCAAGCTGAATCTCTCGCTCCGCGTGCTGGGCAGGCGCGACGACGGTTTTCATGAGATCGATACGTTGATGGTGAAACTGCCGGGCTTGTCTGATGAACTTGAATTTTGCGAGGCCGAAGATTTCTCGTTCCATTGCGACGATCCGGGCGTGCCAGGCGATGACACCAATCTCGTCGTCAGGGCGGCAAAGGCATTCGAGGCAGCCGTCGGCGTTTCCTGCGGATACTCGATTTCACTGAAGAAATCCATTCCCCACGGTGCCGGTCTGGGCGGCGGAAGCAGCGATGCTGCTGCAACCTTGCTTGGCTTGAACCAGCTTCACGGTCACCCGCTCGGGGTCGCCACCCTGCACGATCTCGCGGCTTCGCTCGGGTCGGACATTCCATTTTTCTTAGTCAGTGGCGCATCACGCTGCACGGGACGCGGGGAGAAAATTGATGCAGCGCCGTCACCGCCCGCCCTTGCGGTGCTGCTGCTCAAGCCTTCATTCAACGTTCCAACGCCCGACGCTTACTCGAGATGGAATCGATCCGTAGAGCTTCCGGGAATTTGCTATGCTCCTCAAATCATCGAAATTTCCCTGTTCAACGACCTAGAACGCCCGGTTTTTGAAAAACACCGTTTCCTCGCCGAGCTCAAGCAATGGCTGCTGGACCGCCGGGAAACGGCCGCCGCCCTGCTGAGCGGATCGGGTTCAACCGTTTTCGCGGTGCTTCATCCTGGTGCCGACGCGGCTGCCTTGGCGGATTCCGCGCGGAACGAACTCGATCCCGGGTTGTGGCACTGGGCGGGCTTTTCGGAGGGCGGCATTCACTCACAAATTGCAAGCCTCGTTTGACAAGCGGCGCACGATTCCCCTAGGTTCCCCGCCCCGACGCCGAAGTCGGGCACATTTATTATGAACATTGTTGTCGAAAAGCAGCCGAAGTGCGTCGCCACCCTGCGCGTGGAAATTCCAGTAGATAAAGTGGATAGCGAGCACGCCAGAATTACCAAAGGCTACACGAGCAAGGCCCGCATCCCCGGTTTCCGCCCCGGAAAGGCACCCCATGCGGTCATCGAAAAACGTTTTCAAAAGGAGATCATCGGGGAGCTTCACGAGGCCCTGATCAACGAAGCTTACGATGAAGCCCTCAAACAGGAGTCGCTTCACGTCCTCGATTTCGGCGTGCCGGAGGATGTCACCACTCATCCAGATGGATCGTTCACCTTTGTGACAAAACTAACGCTTGCTCCCGAAGTGACGCTTCCAGATTATAAGGGCGTCAGTGTCACCGTGCCTCCATACGCGGTTCCGGGCGAAGAAATTGAAGCCCAGCTCACCGCGCTCCAGGAGCGGTTCGCGGATTTTAACGAGATCGAAGGACGCGCCGCCGCCATGGGCGATTTCGCGGTGGTCGATTATACTTCCACGGTCGATGGCAAACCTACTGAAGAATTTCTCGGCAAAGCCGCAGGTTACCTCTCGGGCCGCAAGGGGTTCTGGGTGCGTCTGGACGAGAAGGCGTTTCTCCCGGGATTTGCCGCACAGCTTGTCGGTATGAATGCCGGGGATTCACGGGAAATCACCGTCACCCTTCCTGAGGATTTTCCGGTAGAGGAGCTCCGCGTCAGGGAACTGGTTTTTCAAACCACCGTTAAGGAGCTCAAGCAAGCGGTTCTTCCCGCTCTTGATGACGAACTCGCCGAGCGCCTGTCACCGGGAAAGTCGATGGAATCCATCAAGGATATCATCCGCGAAAACATGGAAGGGGAGCGCCGTCGCAAGATCGATGACATGAAGGTCAATCAAATCGTCGCTCATTTCAACGCGCAGGTCGATTTCGAGCTTCCCGACGAACTCGTCACCCAAGAAACCCAGTCGCAGGCCGATGCCATGGTAAAACGCGGTGTCCAGTCTGGGATGACTGAGGGCGAAATCGAATCCCAACAAAACGAAATCTTCGCCAGCGCTGGCGACCAGGCCGTTTCCAACCTCCGCACGAATTTCATCCTTCAGGAAATTGCCCGCGTGGAGAAAATCACCGTGGCTGACTCCGAGCTGGTCAATCATCTCATGCAAATTGCCAACTCGCGCAAGATCGCCCCGAAGAAATTCATCAAGGACATGCAGCGCGCCGGGCGCATTCCGAGCATTCGCAGCTCAATGGCCATCGGCAAGACGATTGACTTCCTCGTCGAGCACGCGAACGTAAGCGAGTCAAACGAAACCACCATCGATGCTTAATTTTCAATCTCCTTCAATGACCTCGCCCGCTCCGCCGAAAAACTATTACGTCCCCGTCGTCGTGGAGCAGGATGGCCGCGGCGAGCGTTCGTTCGACATCTACTCGCGCCTGCTCAAGGATCGCATTATTTTCATCGGCGTGCCGATCGATGATTTTGTGGCCAACTCTGTGATCGCCCAACTTCTGTTTCTGCAAATGCAGGACCCGAAAAAGGATATTCATATTTATATCAATTCCCCAGGTGGCTCGGTCACCGCCGGTTTGGCGATGTATGACACGATGCAGTTCCTCACGTGTGACGTGAACACCTATTGCATCGGCATTGCGGCATCGATGGGTTCGGTGCTTCTAACGGCCGGGACCAAGGGCAAACGATTCTGTCTGCCCAACTCCCATGTCATGATTCATCAGGTATCCGGCGGGGCGCAGGGAACCGCCTCCGATGTTGAGCGCACAATCGGATTCATGTTTAATCTCAAGAAGCGTCTCAATGGAATCCTCGCCTTCCACACCGGCAAATCCATCGAGCAGGTCGAAAACGATTCGGATCGCGACAACTACATGACTGCCGAGCAAGCCGTCGCCTACGGACTGGTGGACAAGGTTCTCGAAAGCCGCAAACAACTTCCCGACGTGGTCACTGCGGTGATCGAAGACAAAAAGCCGGACACCTGACTTTTTCTCAAACCCACCACCACCAATTGCCAACCCGCCATGGCCCGCGCTTCCAATCTAACGATGTGCTCTTTTTGCGGAAAGAGCCACTCGGAGGTCAAAAAACTCATCGCCGGTCCCGGTGTCTATATCTGTAATGAATGCATCGATGTTTGCGCTAACATCCTAGAAAAAGAACTGGGCGGCGCTTCCGCCAAAGGAAAGTCGCCGGTCGAGAAACCGGGCTTCAAAATTCCCGCGCCCGCCTCGATTCTTGCTAAGCTCAACGAGTTTGTCATAGGTCAGGAAAATGCCAAAAAGGTTCTCTCTGTTGCAGTTTATAATCATTATCAGCGCCTCCGTCAGGATCAGGCGAAAGTGGGCGAGGAGTTTAGGGATGTGGAGATTGAAAAATCTAACATCATGCTCCTCGGCCCCACCGGGTCAGGAAAAACCCTGCTGGCCCGCACGCTTGCCCGCGTGCTCGACGTGCCATTCTGCATAGTCGATGCTACGACCCTAACTGAAGCTGGTTATGTGGGCGAGGACGTGGAAAACATTATCCTCCGCCTGCTCCAAGCCTCCGACTTCGACGTCGCCCGCGCCGAACGCGGAATTATATATGTCGATGAAATCGATAAGATTGGACGCAAGACCGAGAACGTCTCCATCACCCGCGATGTGTCCGGGGAAGGCGTCCAACAAGCACTTCTCAAAATTCTCGAAGGTACCATCTGCAATGTCCCGCCCCAAGGGGGTCGCAAGCATCCACAGCAAGAGTACATTCAAGTGAACACCGAGAAAATTCTCTTCATCGTGGGCGGCGCATTCGTCGGCTTGGAGGACATGGTCCGCCGCAGGCTCGGTAGCAACACGCTTGGCTTTCATGCCGATTCCTCCAAGGAAAACTTGGATGATCCCTTGGTGAATGTGTTGGAGAAAGTTCAGCCGGAGGATCTCCTCCATTTCGGACTCATCCCAGAGTTCATTGGGCGCCTTCCCGTCCTTTCGTCGCTCAGGAAGCTCACTGAAGACGAACTGATGTCGATTCTCACCGAACCGAAAAACGCGCTCGTCAAACAGTATGGCAAGCAGCTCGCCATGAATGGCGTCAAGCTCCGCGTCACTCGTGACGCCCTCCGCGCTCTGGCCGAGGAAGCTGTCCGCCGCGGCACCGGTGCTCGAGCCCTGCGGTCGATTTTTGAGAAAATGATGCTCGATGTCATGTTTGACATCCCATCCCGTGAAGACATCGAGTCAGTGACCATCAATCGTCAGGTTGTCCTCGGCGAGCGCCCGCCGAACGTTCGCCGAAAGCGGGCCGATCAGGATGCGGCCTGATTTCCATCCGTCCTAACCTGCTCATAATGGCTTGAATCGGGCCTTGATTCGTAGGTCTCAACTGCTAGTCCTCTTCAGGCATTTCGCGTCAACCGCGCTAATGCCATGAAACCAATAACCAACTAAACATGAAAATCGTTAAATACCTTGCTATCGCTGCCGCCACTTCGTTCCTCGCCGCTTCGTGCTGCCCAAGCGCTCCTGCGCCAGCACCGGCTCCGATGACACACTCCGCGAAGTAAAATTCCGCATCTCAAGCCCGGCACGCCGCGAGGTGAGCCGGGCTTTTTTGTGACTATACTCAAGTCTAACCGCCGGCCGCCAGCATCACGATCTCGATTCGATCTCCATCCTCCACCTGCACATTGGCATAGTCTCTGGGAAACAGCGCTTGCTCATTGATTTCCACGACAGCGGGCTTTCCGCCCAAGCCGATGCTTTCCAAGAGGCCGCTCACGGACATTGCAAGGTCTAACTTGTGGACTTTGCCATTCAGTTCTATGTTCATTTCACCTCCATTGTGCGAGTTGTTCTGGAAAAGGACAGTCCTTGCAGTCCGAGAAATCTTCGAGGCAGAAATCCTGATAGACCTGCAGCAGAGCCTGATGATGACACACGCGTCGCATCCACGGCAGCGCGGCTTTTGTAGAACCAAACAACCGCAGCCCGCAGCGCTTCACCTTCTCGTTAGCCGCAGAGTTCCGTAACTGATAGTAAGCCCGCCAGCTCAAGCCATCCTCATGCATGGCAAGCGGAGCCAGATGGTTTGCGATCAATTCAAGCGCCTGCGCCCGACCGAATAGCGCGACGCGCTGGGTCGAGGCTGCCGATGTTAGCGTATGCCGGTGGGTCCAGAATGGGTGATCGAGCGTTTGCAGAAAATCAATCAATGGCTTCGCGGCGAACGGTCGTGCCAAGGCCACCCGCCGATACTGCGGCCAGACGTTGACCAGGGCTGCGAGAGCCCCCACCCGGCGGTGCGGATGATTTGCAGGACGTTGCCCGTGGGTTTTCCAAGGAATCGTGCGGTCGGGGGTTAGTTCGAACCGTGCCCGGTATTTCCACCACGTGTCCCACAGGCCGCGCAGGTATTCCCGGGTGTCCGCCGGAGCCTGCTCATGCAAGTCCGCTGATAGAAAGCCTGCGGTTCCGAACAGGATGGCTTCCGCCGCATCACCCTCCGTCTTGAGAAAAGACAGCGGCGCCCGCTGGGCTAACAAACGCATGGCCAGTGCGTTTCCACGATAACCCAGAGTCTCCGCTGTCGCTTGAAACAACGCGGCATCCCGCCCGTGCGCATCGGCCGCCCGCAGCCAGCGGCTGGCTTTCGTGCCGGCCCGGAATGAAGCCGCCTCTTCCAGCAAGCGCTCGATGGCACCATTGGGCAAATGCTTCAGCGGCGAGACGCAGCGTCCTGGGTGGGCAATGGCGACCTCGCGCTGGGGGCGGCTCAGAGCGTCGGAGAGCTGCATATCCGAGATGACCACCTGCGGGATCTCCCGGTGTTCCACCGTGCGGGTGAAGATCCGGCGCGCGTCGGTTAGGAAAACCACGTGCAGAACTACGTCACGGAAAGCGGGGTTCACCGCATGGCCGTGGCCCTCCCAGTCCCCGGCGGAGGGATCTAACTCTAGCGGGCCAGTGCGCAGCTCGCCGTCGATCTGCACCGCGGTTTGCATGAAATCCGGCCCCGCGCCGCGATTCCATTCTCCGAACTGCACGATTCTAACCGTCTTGCCGGTGGTCGTGCGGAAGTCCCTCCCAAATGCTCCGGCGAACCACAAGGCCTGTAGTTCCAGCTCCGCTGGCAAGCCCGTCCCCGCCGTTTCCGCGAACGCCAAGGGCGGGTGCCAGATAGATTCTATCAAAAAACTGTAAGTCATTTCAAACGCTGTTGCCTTAAGGTTTGGTCGACGCCGGCACCGCCGGCGGTGGGGGTGGTGGCGGATCTAGGATCTCTATCCAACCCTTCAGCCCCTCCGCCTCTGGCAGCGTGCGGTATAACAATTGGGCGCTCCGCAGACTCCGCACGGCGATTTCCTTGCGCCCCGCCGTGCGTTCTATGGCGATCAGATTGAAATCCTGCCGCAGTTTGTCCTCCAACTTCACATACCGGTCCTTCGCCGTGCGGAACCACCGGGCGGCTGCGGTCGATTCATTTCTTCCGAGAAATTCCAATCCCACGGCTTCTGCCAGGATCCCGCTCTTCATACGCTCCGCAGCGCGCTCAAGCTGCTTCCCACGCTCCAGCGGCTTGTCCTTCCATTGGACGGCGGCCGCCCGCAGCGCACGGAACTCGATGTCGTCGTCTTGTTTCACGCCGCTGCCATTGAGATGCTTGTAAGGTTGATAGAGCGGATCGCCTAACACCACTCCCTGCCATGACGTCACCGGCATGGCCATCCAGCACGCCTCGCCCCAGGTGTATCCTGCAAGCAGCCGCTGATTAAGGATGTTGAAATCATGGGTGAGGTGGAGAAACGGCTCATATACATTTCCGATGGTCACCGCCGCGCCTCTCTCCAGCAGGGGGCCGCTCCAGTTCTTCGTGCTGTCCGCGAGTTGCTCCGCGCTGAACGAATGCAAGTGCATCGCTATCGCCCCTTTGCGGAAGCGGAAACGGCTATTTAGAAAGGGCCCGCTCACGCTCCAGTCATACCAGCCGTAATACATCGACGCATCCATCATCGGATAGTTCTTCGGCAGTGTGTCGTTGTAGCGGTCCACCACCGTTGGAATCCCGGCCGTGCGATTCGCCCTCACCACGCTTTCCATCCACTCGTCGCCCTGCGGAATTTTGTTCGCGATGTCCACATACGCCCGCCCCCACAAGCCGGTTTTCTCCACCTCCACCGCATCTCGGATCATCCGCTCACAGGTCGCGAAAGTCGGCGCGTCGATCCGCGCCGTTAGGACGAGGAATGGCAGCGCCGCATCCGCGATCGACTTCTCGCTCTGATGGAATTTGTTCACCAGCACGCCCTCGGCCGGCAATCCCTCCACGCCAAACATCGCCAGCTCCGAGTCCACCGATGCGTCGTCCCGCCCGGCGATGGGATTCTCCGGCGGCGCGGCACCGGGTTTCGCCGTCGCCTTCGGTCCCGGCTGGATCCGCAGGGGCACGCCGCGCATCGTCACCAGCACCCGGATTTTATTGACCATCGGCAGCTTCACCCCACCCCCGTCGGACTGCCGTTCCCACCAGAGCCGGTTATCGAACTCCCGGCGCAGCGGCTTTAGAATCCACTTCTCGTAATCCGCCCGCGAAATATCCGCCGCCACCGGCATGTCCAGAGCGATCAGATTCTCCAACGGAATCTCCCGCGCCAGCCGATAGATTTCCGCTAGTTTGCGCGATTCCGGCACCGCCGAGTTGTAAAGCACCGCCACCGATTCCCGCGAAATCCCCGCGCTGCCAGCCGGCGCGAATCCCGCAAGTAGAAGCATCGCCCAAGCCAGTGTCCTCATCGCGCGAAGCTTGCCCGGATGCCCCCCGCTGGCAAGGCTCGACCTCACAGCGCCACCCGCAGCCCGTCCCACGCCGCCCGCACCCCCGCCGGCAGCTGCCCGTCCAGCGTATCGTAGTCGAACTCATGCGTTAGGTGCGTCAGCCACGCCTCCCGCGCCGTCGATTTCTCGATGACCGCCAGCGCCTCCGCCAGCGTGAAATGCGTCGCGTGGCTCGCCGTTCGCAGCGCGTCCACCACCAGCACCTCCACCCCCGCCATCAGCTCCAGCGTCTCCGCCGGGATCCGCTTCACATCTGAAATATACGCCAGGCTCCGCGCCCCCGGATAGTCGAAGCGGAACCCCACCGTCTCCACCGCCGCGTGCTCCACCGGCAGCGGCGTAATTCTCAAATCCCCATAATGGAACGGCCCCTCGATCAACCGCGCGTCAGGCCTCACGTATCCCTCCACCACTTTCTCAGGGGAAAACGCCCAGCCGTACATCCGCTTCAGCGTCTCCATGCACTCCGCCGTCGCATGCAGCGGCAGCGGCTCGTGCTTCTTCCAGGAAAACGCCCGCAGCTCGTCGAATCCCGCCACGTGATCCAAGTGCGCGTGCGTATAAATCACCGCATCGATCTCCCGCAGCCCCTCCCGCAGCGCCTGCATCCGCAAGTCCGGCCCCGAATCCACCAGCACCGTTTTTCCCCCCGCCCGCACCACCACCGATGACCGCGACCGGTTGTTCCGTGGGTCCGCCGAAGTGCACACCGCGCAATCGCAGCCAATCACCGGCACGCCCACCGACGTCCCCGTTCCGAGAAATGTTAAGGAAAAATCCGCCACGCCGGGAAGCCTAGACCGTCCCCCCATCCTGCGCGAGTCTCCATAATCCCGCCCCGCCCCAAGGTGCTCCAACGAGGGAAAATGCCTCCTTACTCCGAAGAAATTTAACCGCAGATGAACAGGATGGACGCAGATGAACTCAAATCTGGATTCATCAGTGACCTTTCTTCATCTGCGTTCATCCCGTTCATCTGTGGTTGGCTTTCTCCCTATCGTGGCAACCCTGCCGCCGCCCTACTCACCGCCCGGTGCCCGCCGCAGCGACTTCTTCTGCGACAGATTCCGCTTATCCGCCACGCTCCGGTTCTTCGAGTTCCGCGACCGCGGCCGGTTCGTCCGCCGCATCTTCTCGATCGCCTGCGTCCGCGCCACCGCCTTCCCGTCCCGGATCGCCTCCAGTTGATCGCACAGCTCCCGCCGCGCCAGGAACCGGTTCATCTCCCGCGACCGGTCCATCTGGCACTTGATGCACACCCCCGTCGGCAAATGTTTCAGGAAAACGCAGTTCGACGTCTTATTAATCTTCTGCCCGCCCGCCCCCGATCCGCGCACGAATTTCTCCAACAGCGCCCCCTCCACGATCCCAAGCGCCGTCATCCGCGCCTCCAGCGCCGCGATTTTATCAGCCGTGATCGGGTTCTGCACCCCCGCAGCAAGCCCGGGCAACGCCGAAATGACAAGAGCGGATGCGATCTATGAGGATGAACTATGATCGATGATCGATGAATTGAATTCTTCCACTCATCGATCATCCTTCGTAGATCGTAGCTCATCGATCACATGGATTTCAATTACCTCGCCTTCTGGATGACCCTCGTCGGCACCATCTGCTGGATCGTCTGCTTTTGCTGGATGCACCGCATTTCCACCAAGCAAAACAGCCTCCTCGACGAGCTCCGCGAGCAGGCCCGCCGCATCGAGAAACTCTCCAAAATCGAGCACGACCTCATCAAGGAAGTCCATCCGCAGATCGGCGAGATCAAGGAGGGCATGGATCAAATGATAGCCGCTGCGGAAAAGGACGCCGCCAGAAAAAAAGAGGATCGATGAGAGATCCAGGGATTCGGCGCGAGGACAAGTGCGGCTTATTCGGTCCTCCGGCGCAATCCGTAGAATGCGACTGCGGCGATTCCCAGAAACATGACCGGTGCTGGCTCGGGCACAATTGAGACGGACTGGTCCGGGGAGGGTCCCCACGAAATGGTTTGCACGATGGGGCCGAAGTCATCGACTTGCTTATTAGCGAACCGCATCGTTCCGAAAATGCTGCCTGAGATAAAACCGTTTGGCACGTAGAGGCTGAAACTGAAGAATTGGTTCGATGCATATAAACCGAAAGTATCTCCTGAAAAACTTGCGGCGTTAACGATATTAAAAGTCTTGCTGAAAAGGTTGCCGCCGCTTGAGATTCTATACACGTCATCACCTGTCGAGAAACTCCAAAGAGCGTCGGTATCGTCGTGGACAGCCGAGTAGCTCCTGGCAGTATGTTGGGTGCTTCCTACATCGCCGACCAGCGTTGCTCCGGTGATATCGAGTGATCCTGTCGCCGTGACCACTACGTCTGAACCATTCTGAGTGAAGGACACTGTCAATGCAGCGGAAGCTGTCGCGTGAATCAGGCACCACGAGGATAGAATGGAGATAAATTTCATGAGTTATAGTTTAAATAAATTGGTTTTTCTTTCTGAAATGGCAATTCCTTGGGCCGAACGTCTAAGCTCATCCGCAGCGAGAGAAAAGCCCGAAAACTAAACAAGGACGATATCTCCGTCGGATTCAGAGACTGCGGGTTCTTCCAGCCATAAACTCCTCGATTCCCTCAGCGGCGAGCTTATCGAGCTTGCCGGCGGAAATGTCGCGCTCAATCTGCGCATCCCACTCGGCGGCCTCGAACGATAAGAACCATTCGCGGAAGACAGCCAAGTCATCGCGCCCCAATTGTTCCACGGCATTTTCCAGCGATGCTACAGCTTGATTCATGGAAGGAATGTAGTGTCTGGAGACTGCGCAATCAATGCTGATTTCCTTGCAGAGACCTTATGGCTGCGACTGTTGCCAGCCAGGCGCCATTCGGTCGAATCTGAGGACCATCTGGATGGTTCATCACTACGGGCCTGCTGTCCGAGTCTGATTGGAACCGCCCTGTATGGAGCCGTACGCAGGGTGGTGTGGGACCCATGAGCTAACTACTCCCGGGAACCCGATTGGGCTTATTTTTGTGGTAGTTCAAAGCGACCTGCGAGAATCCCCGGCACGGTAAGGTCTTCATCTAATTCTTCCCATCTGAGTGCGAAACCGTTCACTTCTACTGCAACTTGCTTCAACTGTTCATCTGTTGCAGCAGCTAAACGGCTAAATCGATCTGCGGGGAAGCCCAGAATACGGCCATCATGCAGTTCAATATATACTATTCTTCCTTCCGTCCATGCGCGGATCGCGGCAGGTTCTAGAGAAATTAAAGGTTCAGCGAGGATGGTGGTCATAATATGCTTTCTTCAGTTTTTGTTGATTCTCGAATATTAGTTTTTCTATCTGGCGCAAGTCGTGCACTCTCACACCCCGGTTGCTCGCGAGAAAAATCGAAGGCTCCAACCAGAACTTGCAGTCCCCGTCAGGCGTTCGGACATGAGTGTGAGGAGGCTCACTTCCCTCATCGGTGTAGAAATGAAATCGGAATGGTCCGATGCGTAACACTGTTGGCATGGACTGACCTTATCACGCAATCGTTGCATGGGGTATTTTATTTTGCCGAACGTCAAAGAGCACGCAACCCCGCTAGCGAGAGCGAGCGTTGAGACGGGAGTTGAGGTTCATATTACGGGTGACGTTGCCGACAGTGCGGCTAGTGGGGGTTGCAGTGTCTCGCCTTGTTCGGCGTTCTGTTTTGTATGGTAGGTCATTCGATATCGTTGGGGATAGGTAATTCCGCCATTGTTGATGCAATTGAGATGCACTGAAGCAAGTCCGCTTTGAACTTCGGTTGCCCATTGATGAAACCGGCTCGTGGCTGGGCCCATGTGAGGTCCTTGCCTTCGCCCACACGAATCTCAACGTGAGCTTCGCCATGCACAGAACGGGAGTCTTCTACCTTCTCTCTCGGGTGCTGCGTCAGGGTTCCAAGCAAACTGTGAATCTTCTCAAAGTGTGCCTTCACTTCTCCCTCATACTTCACCAGGCGTCCTGACCACTCCTTGCCGCCATCAGCACCAGGCGTAAAACAAATGATCTCAAGGTGATCCGGTCCAACTCTGGTAGCGAAGAACAGAAACTGCCCTGAGAACTCGTGCCCTACCGAAAGTAACACGCACTGCTTGCCTCTGGGATCAAGCTGCGATTTGTAGTTGGCTAGCGCGCTATTCATCAGCTCGGTCATCGCTACAAGCTTGTATCTACTGACTACGACATCATCCACTTTATCTTCTGCAATCGCCGTTGGGACTGCGGTGTAGGCAAGCAAGATACAGATGAGCAGGTGTTTCATATTCTTTGTCGAACAGTGTATTTCGTTCAGTGGCAGAATGCGTTCTCCCTGCCAGATTTAGCGAGGAAAATGGTGGGTGGATTTCCGGGACGGCAGGTCGTCCAATGGGTTGCTTAGATAGTAACCGATGCTTGATTGCCACTCGGGTTAAAGGAAATTGACCGGAATCCGGGGGGAATCTGCTAGTCGTTCGTTTTTCAAAGCGTCGGTGACGGTCACCGATGCTTGATCACTTGGGGGCGTGAGGCAGAGGTTGTGCGGGAGGGCGGCTAGAGGGGGCGGGTGATGGTGACGGGATCGCTGCCGGCTTCGTTGCCGGTGGTGAGGCGGACGTAGAGCTTGTAGGAGACGGCGCTGCCGGGGGAGCCGAAGCCGGTGCTGGTGTGGTAGGTGAGCGGGCCGCCGGGCGGGATGCTGGCCACGGTGCTCTCGTCTTCGGAGGCGTATTCCGGGCCGGGGGTGCTGCGGAGCTCGTAGGTGGCCAGCTCGGTATCGGTGCTGGCGGTCCAGGAGAGTTCGGCGCGGGCGTCCGCGCGATCGTAATTTCCACTGAGGGTGACGGGGGCGGGGGTGTGGCCGGGGAGCGGGGTGAGGCGCGGCTGGGTGAGCACGG
>JANMSI010000012.1:0-11622 GCA_031389115.1 Akkermansiaceae bacterium | reverse complement strand
CCGGATGCGCTGCTGGGTGGTGTCGCCATTGAGCAGGTGGAGCGCCTGCGACAGGTTGGGTTCCATTTTCACCTCGCACGAACACACCGTCGCCCGGGTGGCGCGGCCGAAGGTGGTGAGAAAGTAGTTCGAAGTGTTGCCATCGGCGATCTGCACGGCCCGCGCGCCGAGCGGCAGCCCCTTGAACTTGTTCGGCGTGGCGGTGACCTGAGAGATGCAGTCTAACAATACCTCCGCCCGCACCCGGCGAATCAAGGCGTGGGAGAAGTTCCTCGTGTCCGCGACGTTGGTTTCATTCGTGCGGGTGGCGAGCTGATAGGTCCGCGAGGTGCAGATGTCCCTAACAAGCTTTTTGAAATCATAGTTGTAGGAAACGAATTTCTCCGCGAGCGCGTCGAGCAGTTCGGGATTCGAAGGCGGGTTGGATACCCGGACGTCATCCACCGGATCGACGATGCCCACCCCGGTGAAATGCGCCCAGACGAGGTTGACGACATTTTTGGCAAACCATGGATTTTCAGGCGAGGCAAGCCAGTTTCCCACCGCTTCGCGCCGCGACTGGCCACCGAGCTCGGGTCGCGGTCCGCCGAGGAATTTCGGAACCATGTTCTGTTTGGTCACCGGATTCTGAATTTCCCCGCCCTCGTCATAGATCACCCGCTCCCTAGGATCTTCCGCAGGCTTGCGTTTCACCTGCGCGAAAAAGGAGGCGAAACTATAGTAATCATCCATCGTCCAGCGGTCGAAGGGATGGTTGTGGCACTGTGCGCACTGGATGCGGGTGCCCATGAAAACCTGCGCGACGTTTTCAGTTAGTTTCAATACGTCCGCCTCGCTTTGGAAATAGTTGGTCGCGGGGCTGGAGAACGTCCCCCCTTTCGCGGAGAGCAAATTTTTGACGAGCTCATTGAATGGCATGTTTCCGGCGATGCGTTCGCTGAGCCATCGATAGTAGTTCAGGGCGGCCTTGTAAGAGACCTGCTGGCCATCCTTGTTGAAGGTGCGGATCTGTAACAGTTCCGCCCATTTCATCACCCACATTTCCGTGAACTCCTTGCGACCTAGCAGCTCGTCCACCAGGGCTTCGCGCTTTTCCATACGTTTGTCTGATAGAAACTTCTCCCGCTCCGCCAGCGTCGGCGGCACCCCGACGATGTCCAGAAAGACGCGCCGCAGGAATGCTTCGTCGTCCGCGAGTTCGGACGGGATGATGCGAAGCTTGTTGAGTTTCTCGGCGACATGGGCGTCGATATAATTGAATGCAGGAAACTTGGGTCGCGTATAGGCGAGGTCCGACGGGACGACGATGGCCTGCGAACCCTCGGTGAACGTATGGAAACGGGCTAACAAAAATCCCTCTCCGCGATTCTTGGAGGCCGCGAGACCTTCCCGGACGTTGATGGAAACCGAGTTGTCGTTAGAGCTCGAAAATCGGGACAGGGTCGTCACGTCGCGGTCTGTCCCGTCCGAGTAAAGGGCGCGGACGGTGAATGGAATCCGCACGTCGCTGCCCGTTAAGACAAGCTGCTTTGGCTGCACCTCGATCCCGGTCGGCCGGGGAATTTCCCCTTCATCGAAATTCGCGCCGTTGCGGATCCACTCCACTAACGTCTGATAGAACGGGCTGTCCTTCTTCATCAGCTTCCCGCCGGTGTGGGGGACCGAGCCGATGGACTTGGTGAGCATCAGTGACTCTTCGGGCAGCGCGAGATTGATCCGGCGGCCCGCCATCTCGGTCGTGAGCCGGAAGTGATCGCCCTTCGGATCGAAGCCAAACAGCGAGAGCTGGAATCCATCCTGCCCCCGCGCCGAGCCGTGGCACGAGCCGGTGTTGCAACCGGCGGCGGTCAGGACCGGCATCACATCGAGCTGGAAGGAAACCGGCCGCAGCTTTTCCGCGTCCTTCACGGTCACCGGCACTTCGGTGGTCAGCCCCCGATAGTCGATCCGCAAGCTCGTGGCACCGTCCTTCCTCGGAGTGAGCGAGGTGCCGGTCAAATGAGCCAACGAGTTGTCGGCGAGTGTTAGTTTCGACTGGGTGGTGATGTCGTGAGTGGAAGCGTCCTGAAACCGGGCGATCACAATCACCCGGTGGAAATCCGCAGCCGTTTCGAGAATGACATTTTTGGGAAACGCCTCGATCGCAACGATCTGCGGATCCGGCGGGGCGTCCCAGCGAGGCAGCGCCGTTTTTGCCCTGGGAGACAAGACCTCGCCCTCGGGCCACGGCGCACCTGCTGCGATCCAGCGGGACAGTGCGGCGATTTCGTCGGCCCCAAGTGGCCCGCCGCTTTTCTCGGGTGGCATCCGGTCCTCATGATCCGATGCCAATCGAACTCGCTTCATCAATTCGGAATCGTCCGGACTTCCGGGCTTCAAGGATGGCCCGCCCTCCCCTCCCGTGAGCATCCCTTCCCAGGTCGTGAATACCAAATCGCCCTTGGCTTTTTCCGGCGTATGACATTCCAAGCAGCGGACTTCGAGAACCGCACGTGCCGCGTCGAAGGTAGCGGCAGGATCATCCGCTAGGGCCATTGCTGGGAGGCTTAGGCAAATCGTCCATACGCAACGCATCGTCCCAATACGGGCGGCGGATTTTGTTCATTGCAGTGGATTCAGGTGCGAGGAAAAATCGTGTTTTGCCGCCATTGCCGGGTTGACAACCCGTTTTCGGAACCTAGAGTTCGCCCCCCGAGCCGGACCCCGGACGGATCACGAACCTTTATTTGAGGCCCACGCCATGAGCAAACGCACTTATCAGCCATCCAAGCGGACACGCAAAAATCAATTCGGCTTCCGCGCCCGCATGGCCACCAAATCCGGCCGCGACATCATCCGCCGCCGCCGCCAAAAAGGCCGCAAGCGCCTTGTTCCCAAGGGCGTTGAGATTCAATACAGTCGCCACACGACGCAGCACGGCTGAAGCTGCACCTCGGCGCAGCGCTTGGAGTCCACCGCCTTCCCGCCATGCGACTCCCGCGGACATGCAGCATGACCCATCGCGCGGACTTCGCGCGGGTCAAGAAAGCCGGTCAGGCGAAAGCTGGCCGGTTTATCATTTTAAGCACTCTGCCGGATTCCTCGCTGTCCACGATCCGCACTGGCTTCATCACCACCAAGCGCAGCGGCAAGGCGCATGACCGCAGCCTCCTGCGCCGCAGATTCCGCTCCCTGGTCCAGTCACACGCCCCTGCGTTCGTGGAAATTCGCCGTTATTTGGTTACCATTGCCCGGCCGGGAGCCTCCAAGGCGACCTTCGCCGAGCTGGAGGCCGACTGGATTCGCCAAGCACGCCGGCTCGGCCTCTTACCCCGTCAGGGGGAAAAATCGTGATTTCCCGGTTTCTCAGCGCCGTGATCCGAGTTTTGATCCATTTCTATCAGCGGATCCTCAATCCGATGCTCAAATTCACGGCCGGCCCCGCGATGGGCTGCCGCTACAACCCGACTTGCTCGAACTATTTCCTCCAGGCAGTAGAACGCCACGGCCCGTTCCGCGGTTCGTGGCATGGAGTTTGTCGGATTTTCCGCTGTCATCCATGGGGTGGCTGCGGTTATGACCCCGTCCCGTCACCCCGGAGTGCGGAAACCAAAACGTCCTCCTGCTCCTGTCAGGGAAAAACGCCCCACTCTTAAACTTTCCACCAAGCTCCATGTACGATCGAAAAACCTGGGCGGTGCTCGCCCTCTGCGGCGGCCTGCTCGCTGCCAATCTCTACTACTCCAGCCAAAACAATGCCGCTCTGGCTGCGGAGCGTGCCCGGCAGGAATCCGTTCAGAAATCCCCCGCGCCCCAGCCGGAAACCGTCACCACGACCACCGCAGAACTGACGGTCGAGACTCCGCCGCCGCCGACGGAGGAGGAAACCGTCATTCTTGAAAGCAAGGAGGTTCTTTTCACTCTCACCAACATCGGCGGCGGCATCAAACATGCCGAGTTTAAAAACCAATTCCAAGTCGGCAGCAAATCCACCCTCGTCCAAGTCAACCACTACGGTGCCGGCCCGATCGGCGGACTCGCTGGAGCCGGTGAAACTTTGGAGAACGTCCCCTACGCCTATAAAGCGGACGAATCGGTGCCCGGCAAGAAAGCCGTTTTCATTGCCAAGCTCGCGTCCGGACTCATCGCCAAGAAGACCTTCTCGCTGGTGGAGTCCGACAAGGTCGGCTCTCCCTATCTGCTCGATTTCGAACTCAAGCTCGAAAACGCCGCCACCAACGCGATCAACCTGAATCAGTGGAGTCTGTTTCTCGGTGAATCGGCGCCGACCTATCAGGCAGAAGTCGGCGATCAGACCGGTTTCTTCTGGCGCGCCGACGGGAGCATCAACTTCGAGGCCGGCACGGGATTCAAGGGCGGCATGTTCGGTTCTGCGAAGTCGATCATGAAAAGCGATGGCGAAAAACCTGTCGAATTCGCGGGGGTCACCAACCAGTTCTTCACCACCGTGGTGCGGCCGAAAGAACCTTCGATCACTGAAGTCTGGGCGAAACCGACCGAGGTAAAACTTACCAAGGATTCCGCGACCATCACTTCGGTCCGCGCCGGCCTGCAGCTCCCGCCCGCCACTCTGAGTCCGCGCGAACTCAAAACCCTCAGCTACCTAATTTTCATCGGCCCGAAGGACAACACCATGCTCCGCAAAATGGATGGAATCTGGGGCGACGGCTGGGGTGACGTCATGCAATACGGCTGGTTTTCGGTGGTGTCGCGCACCCTTAATTTCCTGCTCAACACGTTCCACAGCCTGCTCGACGGCGTCGCAAAAAAGTGGGCCTGGGGCCTCGCCATCATCCTCCTCACCATCACCGTGCGCATCGTCATCTGGCCGCTCCACGCCAAGTCCACCCACACCATGAAGCGGATGGCCAAGCTCCAGCCGGAAATGGCCAAAATTAAGGAGAAATACGCCGACGATCCGAACAAGATCAACACCGAGACCATGGGTCTCTATAAAAAATACGGCATCAACCCGCTCGGCGGCTGCCTCCCGATGTTTATCCAGATTCCGATCTTCTTCGGCTTCTACCGGATGCTCCAGTATGCCGTGGAACTTCGCGGCCAGGGTTTTCTATGGGTCGATGACCTTTCCCAACCGGACACCCTCATGCACCTGGAGTTCCTGGGTGGCCTCCCGCTCAACATCCTGCCGATCGTCATGGCGATCTCCAGCTTCCTTCAAATTCGCATGACGCCCATGACCGGCGATCCCATGCAGCAGAAGATCATCATGTTCATGCCGTTCATGTTCTTCTTCTTCTGTTATAACTTCGCCTCCGCGCTCGCCCTTTACTGGACGACGCAGAACATCTTCTCCATTGGCCAGACCTGGCTCATGAACAAGGTTCCCGAACCCGAACTCAAGGCCCGCGCCGTGAGCGACAAGAAGGGCTTCGTCCAACGCATGGCCGAGCGCCAGGCCGAGATGGAGAAGGCTAAAAAGCAAGGTGGCGGGGGAATGCGCGATGTCACTCCCGACGCAAAAAAGAAGCCCCGTCCCCCGCGGACCGGCGGCTGATACAGTGGCTGCGGTTTACAACCGCCAAGCCGCCGTCTAGCAGACACCGGCAACGTTGGCTGGTCGTCCGTGTCTGCGCATCAAGCCGGGAGGCGGAAATTCGCTCCGTCGCGTTTCAGTGAGGCTTGGCGGTTGGAAACCGCCGCCACGTCGATGCTACAGCGCACGCTCAAAAACCCCGCCGCCCAGCAAGCGGCCGCCATCGTAGAGTGCGCAGATCTGTCCAGCCGCAATCGCCCGTTGGGATCGGTCGAATTTGAGTTGGATTTTCCCGTCGTCCAGCGGTTCCAGCACCGCCGGCTCGGCCTTGGCGCGGTAACGGGGCTGGGCCTCGACCCGACGCCGCGTGTCGAACGGCTCGTTGAGCGCCGACAACGTTCCCACCGTGCATTCCCGTGTGTAAAGTTCCCCGGATTCTGGCGCGTCCCAGCCTACGATCAGCCGGTTTTTGGCTATATCCTTCCCCACCACCACATACGCCATCCCCTCGCGCGGGGACGCTACGCCATGGCCTTTGCGCTGGCCTAACGTATAAAGGTGCAGGCCGCAGTGGGCACCCATGACCCTGCCGGACCCGTCCACGATTTCACCCGGCGTATCTGCCAGGTAGTGGCGCAGGAAATCACTCATTTTCACCTGCCCCAGGAAACAAATTCCCTGGCTGTCTTTTTTTTCCGCCAGCGGCAAATTGAACCGCCGCGCGATCTCGCGCACCTCAGGCTTCAGCATTTCGCCCGTCGGGAACAGCGCGTGCGCGGCTTGGCGCGCGGTCATGAGCGATAGAAAATAGCTTTGATCCTTGTTCGGATCCGCCCCCCGCAAGATCGCGGCCGATCCATCCTGCAACGTCCGGCGCCGCGCGTAGTGGCCGGTCGCCACACTCTCGAATCCCTGTGACAAGGCGTAATCCAGAAACACCCCGAACTTCATTTCCCGGTTGCACCACACGTCCGGGTTTGGCGTGATCCCGGACCGGTAGCCTTCGATGAGATATTCCACAATCCGATCACGATAGGCGTCGATCAGGTCGATCACCCGGAACTCGATTCCAAGTGACTTCGCCACCGCCCGACCGTCGTCAATGTCCTGCTCCCATGGACAATCCCCCGGAATCCCCTCGTCGTTGACCCAGTTCTTCATATAGCCCGCAGCCACGTTGTGGCCCTGCTCGATCAGGAGCGCCGCCGCCACCGCGCTATCGACTCCTCCCGAGAGCCCCACCAATACCTTGGCCATGAGGGATGCTGGGACGCCGGAACTCGTAAATTCAACCCGCAATCGGGATCCTATGCAAAAAAAAGAGCCGGGGACGCAATCCCCGGCTCAAAGAGTCCAATCGATTACGTCATTTCAGGCGGATGTAGCGCTTCTCGCCCTGCCTGACCGGAGTGTTGTCACGGACCCGGAGCACGCTCGCGTTATCCATCAATGTGGTCGTGTATTTCTTTCCGCTGAACCATTCCGTGAGGTTTGACGAAACTTCAGCAGCAGCTCCGACCGCTGGTTTATCGATCGTCAGGACCAAGTATTTCAAGCCATCCGATTCCTGAGTGACCGTCACCACACCGTTCCGCGGTGCCGACAACGGGGGCGCCGCCAAGGGCGCGGAAGCTGCAGAAGCACTTAACCGTTTCCGGGAAGCCGAAGCTGAGATCCCCTCACCCGTCAGGTTGATCACGATCCGACCTTCATCCGTATCGTTGCTGGTGATGATGAGGCTCGCGGTCTTTTTGCCGGTTTTGGTGGGCTTAAACGTGACGGTAAATTTCGTTTGTTTGCCGCCACTGAGACTCGTCACCTTCAAATTTGTCCTGGTGAATGAGCCGGAACCGGAGAGCCCAACGCCGATGCTTTTCAAGGTGCCTAAGCCAGCGTTTTTGATCACGAACGTCTTGGTATGCAGAAGCCCGACCTTAACCGATCCAAACCCGACGGTTCCCCCATCGGCGATTTCAGGAGAGAACGGCTCGCTGACGACGATTTCAGGAGCATCGAATCCGCTGCCGGTGAGTCCGACGGTAAACGAAGTTTCATCAGGATCCGTGCTCCGAATCACGACCGAACCACTTCGGGCACCGATCCCGGACGGCCGGAAAACGACCCTGAATGTGGTGGTGGCACCAGGGGCGAGATCCGATTGAGCGGGCGCAGAAGGAATGAAGTTCGCCGCATTAGGGCCTGCTGAGGTAATGTCGGAGATCGAGAGACTTGCAAAGCCAGTGTTCCTGATGGTGAAGGTCTTGGACGTGGAGGTGGTGGAACCGACCGCTCCAAAATCGATGGATGACACGCCGTCGGTAAGGTTGGTGCCTGTAGGGTGTTCGATAGCAATGTCGGGTATAGTGGCGCTACCTTGCACCGTGATATCAAATGGATTCTCGTCGAGATCGCTGCTCGCGACGTGGATCCTGGCAGTTCTTACTCCGGTAACCAGGGGATTGAAGGTTACCGTGAAAGTGGCAGTCCCGCCCGCTGCCAACGTAGTCACACTTGGTTGAGAAAACGCGTATTCGTTAATATTTGCGCCGCTCCCGGTCACGATCAGCCGTCTGAGAACTTCCGTGCCGGTGTTCCTGATGACAAACGTCGTGGCCTCCCGTGGAAACGAACTAAAATCAACAACGGATGTGCCATCCACCAGGAAGGTACCGACAGGCTGCTCGACCGAAATATCGGGAACGATGCGGAATTCGCCAAACTCATAGGCTCCCAAGTCCAGGATACCATCCTGAGTCCGGGCATAACGTGCCGCATCGTAGGGCAATTCTTCAAGCACGTTTCCGTCCTCGTCGAGATCCAAGGTGTCGGCAAGATCGGAAACGGGACCTGAAACCTCCACTGGTTTTCTACCAATTCCAAAAGCAGAGCTGCCTGCAAGCAGGCGCAGACCGTCGTCAGGGGTGCGCCACAGGCCGTCCGGACCGATCGGATTTGCAATCGCGAAGAACAACGGGTCCCGGTTAATCACGAAGTTCGGGTCGGCAAACTTAAATGACGAACCGGATTCTAGCGTGATCGCGGCGGGTCCATTTTTGACAATATTAAAGGTGATTGATGCGGGAGTAGCATACGCGCGACTGGAAATCCGGCCGCTGTTTCCATCCAGAACGTTGATCTGTTTTCCTTGTTCAAGAGCAGTAGCGGGAGGAATGGGAGTGCTCAAATTCGCTGTGCTCCAAAGAATGTTGTTCAAAATCCGAACCGATCCCGCGCAAGAGATCGCAGCGCCGCCATTCCGATTATTTGCAGGGACTGGCGAGATCGAATTGCCGTTGTTGAGGAATGTAGAGCTCGATACGGTGAGTCTGACATTCGGGTCGGTGGACTCGAAATGCACCCCGCCACCCCTCGAAAGCACCTTGAATTCGCCATAGTTGGCAAGGGTAAGATTCCTTGTGGTGTTTTCCGTGAATATGCAGTTCGTGATTGCGGAGGCATTGTTCAAAAAGAGAGCTCCACCTGCCGCCGTCGATATCGTGGCTGATTCAGGCGCAGGATCGCCGCCAATGGTTTGAGCGGAGATGTTGTTCCTTGAGAACACACAGTTCATCGCAGTAAGCTGGCCTGCAATCGCGCCTCCTGTCGAACTAGAGATAGATGGAGGGCTAGGCGGATTGGGTAGGGGAATTACCGGATTCTCCGCCTTGGATGTCGCTTTATTGCCTGTGAAATCACAGAATTCTGCGATCGTAATTCCAGATATTGCCCCGCCCGCAGCAATCGCGGTAACTGGTGACTTTGTGTCAACTGAAACATCTTTCACATTTGAATCCGTCGAGTTGGCATCAAAAGAGCATCGGGTGACGTTGACCGTATTACCAGATATCGCTCCTCCCCTTGCTGTGGCCGAGTAGATAGTGCCAATCCTCCGAATTGCCAATGGAGTGGCGATCACTGCATTCCGGGCAAATGTACAGTCCGTGGCGGTGACATTGGCAGCGGTAATGGCTCCTCCCGTAAGAACGGTAGTGGCAATCGGGTCGAAAGTTGTCGCGTTTTTGACCTCATTATCCAAGAACTTGCAGTTTTCGGCGATCACGTTGACCGAAGCTGGGTCTCCCCAAACTGCTCCTCCAGAGTCGCGCACTCGATTTCTGGAAAATGTGCAATTGCGGAGGGTGAGGGTTCCCGACATTGCAAGGCAACCGGCACCCCGATTCGCCGGAATGGTGACTTCGCTCAACTTACCGTCCAATCTCACCGGAGTTAGGTCGCCATTGGCATTACCTTTTTGAATGGTAAGCCCGTCGAGAGTGCAGCTATTTCTCGCGACCACGACGTGAAGCGAAGCATAGACATCTAAATACAGAACCTCGGACCAAATTTCGCCCGACAGAATCGTGGGATTCGCTACGATGTCGCGTTGAGCAATGGCGGTTTCGGTACCCGCAAAGCCGCCGTAAACGGTCACGCCATCCAAAACGAAAGTCAGCTCGCGATCCCCTACGAATCCTTTATCGTCGTTTGGATCGGCCGGATCGTCCTCGGCATCGTCCGGATAGTAGGTGCCTGCCGCCATGAAAATGGAATCTCCAGGAGTGGCCTCGTCCAAGGCGTCGCGCAGGAAATTAAACGCGCTACCCCACGAAGTGCCGGTCCCCAGCGGCGGACTGCCCGATTTTACATAGATGATCTTGGCCTCCGCAGAATTCGAAACGAAGAAGCACGCTGCGGCGAGTGCTAGAATGCGGAGCGGTCCCGCTTTTAACCTGATCGGTAGAACCTTGGAAAATAAACTGCAACTCCGCCTGGGTACTCGGTTAATGGGCATGTGGCGTAGGTATCAGCGGCCTTCTTGGCTCGCAACCACAAATTGCCGGACACCCCTCCTTGGCGGCAAATACTCACGAACCATCCCTTCCCTTTTCGTGCGCGGTTGAACAGACTGCCCTCATGCATTCAATGACAGGTTTTGGGCGCGGCGCGGCCGCAACGGCCGAGTGGCAGGCTACCGTGGAAATCAGTGCCGTGAACCGCAAACAAGCCGAAATCGTCGTCCAAGCGCCCCGCGAGCTCAACGAGCTGGACTCCCGCATCCGCAAGGCGGTGCTCACCGTGGTGTCGCGCGGCCGAATCCAAGTTTCCATCACCGTTGGGCGATCTGCGGGAACTTCCGCTGATTTCAGGATCGATTCCGCGCTGGCGCTGGCATTTTCCGCCGCTTTCACCGAACTGGAGAAAACGGTCGGCTACCCGGTGCTTCCCGCAGCCGCCGATTTCCTGCGTCAGCCAGGAATCATCGCCGCCGGAAATTTCGAAATTGACGCTGAGGCCGCCTGGCTGGCAATCGAACCGGCCCTCGCCGATGCCTTGGCCCAGTTGACGGCGATGCGCGAAAGCGAAGGAAGCCATCTCAAGGCCGACTTCACCACCCGCCTCAACGAGCTCATTTCCTCCGCCCGGAAAATCGCCGGAGAAGCACCGGGGCGGCCCGTCCGCCAGCGCGAACTTCTCATGAAACGCCTCCGCGACGCGGGTTTGGAGCTGGAGCTCACCGATGAGCGCGTCGTCAAGGAAATCGCCTTGTTTGCGGACCGCTGCGACGTAAGTGAGGAAATCACCCGGCTCGACTCTCACTTTGCCAAATTCCGGGACTATCTCGACGCCGACGAACCGCCCGGGCGGGCGCTCGATTTCCTATGTCAGGAACTTTTCCGCGAGTTCAACACGATCGGCTCCAAGGCGAATGACGCAGCCATCGCCCAGACGGTCGTGGAGGCGAAAACCGAGTTGGAAAAAATCCGCGAGCAGATCCAGAACGTGGAATAGCTCAACCGAAGAGCGAGGTGATCGGCACGCCTTTGTCGGCGATCTTGAAGGGGCGCTTGGTGGGCGACATGACCACGGTGTCGTAAGGAAGCGACAGGGCGTGGGCGATGGTGGCGTTGAAATCCTGCACGCTGACGACGCCGTCCTTCACCTTGCCGCCGGAAGCGTCGGTGGTGCCGTGTTTGACGCCACCCTTGATGCCGCCGCCGGCGAGGAGGCACGAGAAGGCTTCGGGATGGTGGTCGCGACCGTCCTTGTGCTCGGTCTTGATCTCGGGCGTCCGGCCAAACTCGGTAGCCACGACGACCAATGTGTCCTCAAGTTTTCCGCACTTC
>JANMSI010000181.1:0-40789 GCA_031389115.1 Akkermansiaceae bacterium | reverse complement strand
CGGGCGATGCGGACGATGGGGCTCGAAGCAGATATGTATTTGCTCGCCATGGTCGGTGAAAGCAAGGCCGGCGGCGGCACCTCGCCGGAACTACTGCTAGGAAACGTCAAGCACCAGGTTCTCAGCAAAGGCCGCCGCATCAAGGAGGACGAAATCAAGCAACTGCGGATCCGCGACATCAAACGCTACATCGACGAAGGCATCCCGGTCATGTGGCTGCTGTCATCCATGCCGGAATACAACCTGATCGCCGACAAGAACACCGCGGCTCGCGGCAAGGTCACGGACTGGAGCGCCCATGCCACCGGAATCGCCGCGGCGCATCTTGAACTTGCCAAGTCACCCAAGCCGTCTGGCAATCACCACATTTGCATGATCATTGGCTATAACGAGGCCACTCAAGAAATCGCTGTTAGTGATTCCTGGGGTGCCCGCTTCGAGCTGCGCTGGGTCCCCGTTCCGGTGGCCGCCTGGGCCGGCTCCGGTGGGATTTTTATGATTCTACCGTGAGGGGCCGGCGCCCCTCGCGGGCGTTGCAGAGAACCGGGGCGATCTAGCAGCATTCATCATGTCTCCGCCATGACCCTTGGCGCCACCCAGTGCCCCCCAACCTCCGACGGCCAGTTAACCCAGGCGCAGGGCGCCGGAATCGGCGCGGCCGGTGGTGCGTCAAGGCTCATCTTTGCTATGTTCCTATCAGTTTTCGCAATCGGGTCTTGCTACCGTGGATCGGATTTCACATTTGAATGGCAGGATTTGAAGCTTTACTGGCCGAAGGTCGATTGATTAAGATTTATTTATTATTTGTCGTCTATGTCGCTTCTTGGCCAAAGAACATGACCTCAGTTCCTCCTATTCCCCGCTACTCCGGCCACGAAACCTTCGTTTGCCGCTACGCTTGGCTCCCCAAGGTCGTGAAGGAGCTCACGAATGACCCAGCTCTTTTCAAATCCGAAGACAGCGCTATGGTCTGCCTTGGCATTGGCAAGAACATGGTTCGTTCCGTGAAATTCTGGGCAGAATCGGCCCAGATTATAGAGGATTCCTCCAAAGGCTGCATTGTAACTCCATTTGGTCAGCAGCTCCTCGGCCACGACGGGCACGACCAATACCTCGAACGCTCTGAAACCCTGTGGCTTCTCCATTGGAAAATCTCCTCAAACCCGGTCCGGCCTCTTTTCCATTGGCAGCAGATGCTGAATTTCTGGCATCGCTCGGAGTTTTGCGAATCCGAGGCCATTCCCTTCTTGGAGCGTGAACTTTCCAAAGATCCCAAGGGCCAGAAATCCCAGCGTACTCTTTCCGACGGCTTCAAGGTATTCGTGAACTCCTACGTGCCCACCAAGGGCAAGAAAGGTGAAGTCGCAGAGGACAATCTCGATTGCCCGCTCGCGGAACTTGGCCTCCTCCGCATCGCCGGAGAGCGGATCAACAAGGACAACAACCGCGAGCTGATCTACTCGTTTAACGTCGAGCCCAAAGCTTCGATCAGCCCCGCTCTTTTCGCTTACTGCCTCGACGATTTTTGGCGAAACAGCATCCACCGGGGCAATGAGTCGCTCGGCTTCCGCATTGTGGCCAGCGGTGAAGGAAGTCCCGGACAAATTTTCAAACTTCCCGAGTCGGCAGTCCGGATGCTTCTGGACAACCTGTCCTCGGCAACCAGTGGCGCGATCGCTTTTGAAGAATCCCAGTCGATGCAACAAGCGTGGCGCAAACGCCCCGTCTCCGAAGAGGCCCTTCTCGAAGCCATCTTTCCTTTCTGACGATGTCATCCACTTACATCCGCGATTTGCTTAAAATTAGCCCCCACTTTGTTCGCTCAGTTAATCTGGAGCGGGACTTTACAAACCCCCGTGTCCTTGACGGGTATGTGGTCACCACAGAAGCCTCAGGTCACCTGCGGCGGATTGGCAACGGTCTCAATCCTGATTCAGGCCAACGTGCCTGGCGCATCACTGGCGATTTCGGGTCGGGAAAATCCAGCTTTGCCCTCGTTCTAGCCAACCTCCTGGGACGCCCTGCAAAGGAACTGCCGCCTTCCATCCGCAGCCTTGGAAAAGACCTCGGATCATCTAAAGGAACGCCAAAGCTTTTGCCGATTCTCGTCACAGGATCTCGCGAGCCTCTCGCCCTTGCCGTGCTGCGTGGAGTTCACTCAGCGCTGACCCGTTCCACCGACGGCAGCAAAAAGAGCGCGGCAAAAGATCACATCGCTGAATTGCTAATCGTGGGAAAAGCCGATGACAGGGAAGCAATCAAGCTCATCGAAGACGTCGCGTCCGAAGTCACTTCCAAGGGGATGTTCGACGGTGTCCTCCTGATCATCGATGAACTGGGCAAATTCCTCGAATTTGCCGCCCTCAATCCGGAACAGCAGGACGTCTATTTCCTCCAGACTCTCGCGGAAACGTCCTGCCGCAGTGGTACCAGTCCCATTTACACCCTCGGCCTTCTTCATCAAGGATTCGCGGAATACGCCGAGAAACTCCCGAGCCTCGCTCAACTGGAGTGGGCAAAAGTTTCGGAGCGCTTCCAGGAAATCCAGTTCTCCCAACCCTTGGGGCAGGTATCGACTCTGCTCGCCGCCGCACTTTCTCTCAACAGCGACCACAAATCCCTCTCCGGCTGGAAGGGGAAGGCCCGGACGGACATGGTTCAGGCAATCGACCTCGGCATGTTTGGCCCGAACGCCGGGAAAACCTCGCTCTCTCAGCTCGCACCGGATCTCTATCCGATTCACGCTGCCGTCATTCCCGTCCTTGCCCGCTTCTTTCGTCGCTTCGGTCAAAACGAGCGTTCTCTTTTCAGCTTCCTGCTCTCCTCCGAGCCTTTTGCCCTTCAGGATTTCGCCACAGGCAACGCGGGCCCGGAAAACGTCTATCGACTCTCGAACTTTTATGACTTCGCTGCGGTCAATTTCGCCCAGCAGCTTAGTGGGCAGAGCTTCAGAAGCCACTGGAACCACATCGATGCCATCATCCGTAGTGCCGAACACGAGACCACCGGGACTCTCGCTCTCCTAAAAACGGTAGGCATTCTCAACGTCATCGAGTCACCAGAGCTTTCCCCGTCGGAAGACGTTCTCGCTCTCGCGTTGGGACAGCCCAAGGACCTGGTCGATAGCCTCAAGGATCTTTGCCGCCGCGGTATTCTCTTCAATCGTGGCCGTTCGGGTTACTCGCTGTGGCCCTATACCAGCGTCAATCTCGAACAGCGGATCAAAGCGGCACACGAAACCGTTAGCCATGCCTCTCCCATCGCCGAGGTCGTCCGGGAAAGACTGGATGCCCGCCCGATTGTTGCCCGGCGGCACTACATCCAGACGGGCAATCTTCGCTATTTCGATGTCCGCTTCCTCACCGCAGGCGACCTCACTTCGCGTCAGGCCGATTTGAAACCTACTCATCCCGCCGATGGCGTGGTCGCCGTGATCTTGTGTGAATCGGTTGCGGACCGGCAACGTTCGATCAAGATGGCCGGTGAGTTGAAGGAAGACCCTTCACTGGTGATTGCGATCAGCCCGCCTCTGGAATCCCTCTCAAGTTCATCTTTGGAGCTTCAGCGTTGGCTCTGGGTCGAGCGCGAAACACCCGAACTCAAAGACGACCGTTTCGCTGCGGAGGAAGTCTCGCGGCAGATCGCCACCAGCAGCCAGCTTCTTGAAAACCGGATTCATGACTATGTTGGATTCAGGGGCGGCTCTTCTTCCGAAGCTGGCAAAGGCATCGCTTGGTTTCATCTGGGAAAAGCGATCAAGGATTTCAGTTCTGGCAAATCCCTTCAAACCTTCCTTTCCCATCTCTGCGACGAGCAGTTCCATGCGGCCCCGCGCGTTCACAACGAACTCGTTAATCGTTATGCCATCAGCGCCGCGGCCGCATCCGCCCGCCAGAAACTTTTCAAGGCGATGCTCAACCAGGCAGGTGAGCCGCTCCTCGGACTCCCCGAAGACAAAGGACCACCCGAGAAATCCATGTACCTTTCCATTCTGGAAGCGGGCCGTTTCCACCGGAAGGAAAAGGACGGCTGGCAAATCGCTTTCCCGGAACCCGACTCGGACCCGCTCAATATCCGGCCTGCCCTCGATGCGATCATGGCGCACTTGGAAAAGCAGCCGGACCGCCGCGTGCCAGTCGGGGAACTCTATGATCTTCTGAGAACCAAACCTTATGGCGTGCGTGACGGACTGATTCCGATTTTCCTGATGGCGGTATTCATCGTCCACGAGACGGAAATCGCCATTTACGAAGATGGGGTCTTTCAGCCGGAGACCGAGGAGTTCCTCGCCATGCGCTTTGCCCGCGTGCCTCACTCCTTCGAATTCCAGCTTTGCCGCATCAACGGCGTTCGCCGAGCCCTGATCAATGAACTGGCAGCCGTCGTGCATTCGGAACACGCGGAGGAAGGAAAGATCCTCTCCATTGTGCGTCCGCTGTGCCTATTCGTGGACGGGCTCCCGGAGTATGTGAGAAATACCGACCGACTATCTCCCGAAACCCTAGCGGTCAGAAAAGCCATTGAAACGGCACGCGAACCATCGAAGCTGGTCTTCCATGCGATTCCAGAGGCTTTCGGTTACACTGGAAAATCCAAGAAGGACCTTGATCCCAGCGCACTGGGGAGGAAGCTCGGTATATCGTTGCTGGAGCTCCGCAGATCTTATCCGGAACTGCATTCCCGGATGTCCCAGGCAATCACCGAAGCCTTCGAGACCGACCTCTCCCTCGAAAAATGGCGCACTTCTATTTCAGCTTCAGCCGAAACGATGCTTGTTGGACTCAGTGACCTGGAACTCCGGGCGTTCAGCCTCAAGCTCGTGGACGACGGCTCCCCGGAAACCGAATGGCTCGAAGCGCTTGGAAGCATGCTCGTCCGCTGCCCGCCCTCCCGCTGGAAGGATCGCGACGAACTCGCATTCTGTGAACGTGTCCAGGCACTCTCTGGCCAATTCAATCGCGTCCTTGCCACATGCTTCGATAAGAATGGCGCACTCCCCGACACCGCAATTCGTGTCGCTGTTACACCACGGAATGGAGAAGAGAAAGACCTGGTAGTCAATCTATCACCCACTCAGGCGAAAGATGCCGAAAAGCTTCGCCAGTCCATTCGCAATATGCTCCCTACCGGAAGTCAGGTTTCGTTAGCCGCACTCTCACAGGTTTTGTGGGATATTTTGAAACAGAGCAAATGACGCCACTCGCAGTCACCTTCGATGACGATCGTCCCGTCCGCCACGTTCTTAACGTATCCGGCGGCAAGGACAGCTCCGCTCTCGCGCTCCTCATGGCTGGTCGGATCAAAGGCCTCGAGCATTTCCGGCATGACGGGATGGAATACGTCTTTTGCGATACGCAGAAAGAACTCCCCGAGACCTACGAGTTTCTTGCCCGTCTTGAGGCCGAACTCGGATCAAAGATCATCCACCTGAACTCCAAGGCGGGTTTCGATCATTGGCATAAGCTCTTCGGTGGCTACCTGCCTTCTCCTCAAAATCGGTGGTGCACCAAATATCTGAAACTGAAGCCGTTTGAGGCCCATGTCGGCGACGACAATGTTGTCAGCTACGTCGGACTGCGAGCGGACGAAGACCGCGTCGGTTACATCAGCAAGAAGCCCAACATCCGCACTCGCTACCCCCTCAAGGAAGCGGGAATCGACTACAAGGGAGTCCTCCAGATCCTTGAAGACAGCGGCCTCGGCCTGCCAACTTTCATGAAATGGGGGAGAACCAACTCAGGTTGCACTTTCTGTTTCTTCCAAACTCCATTTGAGTGGGCGAAACTCCTTGAAACCTATCCGGAGTATTTCAAGGAGGCGATGGACTACGAAACCATCGATCCTTCTGATCCAAATAAGATGTTCACCTGGATGGAGGGTACTCCGCTCAGCTCATTACTCGATCCGGAGGAGCGAGAACGCGTGCTGCTTGCGGGAATACGAGAATCTCCTTCAAAGTCCGACGGCAAGCTCGTGTCCGTCTTTAGCGGAAGATCAACAAGCAATTCAGAAGCTTGTTTGATGTGCCAAAAATAAGGCCATGAGTTACGGCACTGTTCCGAAAGGCCCCGATTTGAAGGCTCAGTTCCAACGCAAGAAGCTAGGGACTTTTGAGTTCCTGCTCTATCCCGAACTATGGAGCGAGCTTGACTGCCGGGCTTACTATTGCGGAAAGCAATGGGCCGAGGTTCACTTCTCTCCGAGAAGTCGAGAGCTTGTACCGGCGGAATCTGGAATTTATATGTTTGTTTCCAGAAGTGGCTATTCCGAGTTTATTTCGGATCATAGCTATGTGTTGTATGTCGGCAAGGCAACCAGTTTGAATAGTCGATATTATAGCTACATTCGAGAACAGCGATACCTGCTTGATCACACTCGGGAACGAGTTGCAGAGCTGCTCGATCATTTTGAAGGTTGGCTCTACTTTCGATATATTTTAGTGCCTGCATCTGAGTTGGATCAGGCTGAGAATTTGCTAAAAGACAATTTGACTCCTCCTGGCAACACACAGTTGAAAATAATCGGTCGTCTTCAAGAACCAATGGAATTATGAGCTTATATCCTGCGATTAAAGGTGAAATGGGTGATTGGACCTATTATCTTAGTTCTGTCTCTATGAAAGAGGCGGTAAAGCATTTTCGATTTGCTCACGAAATAGTAGCATATTCTGAGCTTGATCAAATTATTCAGCGAGAGCTTTCATCGAGGTCGCGCCAGATTCGGAGTTATCTGCAGTCAAATAACCAGAGATTGTTTGGCGCACTAACCATCGCTGTTTATGGAGGGCAACCGCGTTTCTCTCCAATTTCGTTGGAGGCCTCCACTTTAATAAGAAATTTGGATGGTCGGCTTGGAGTTTTGGGTTTTGATGGCGATGAGCAGTATTACGTATTAGATGGTCAACATCGATTGGCTGCCATGAAAGATCTTGCGGAAGGGGATCCTGAATCCGATGTGATGAAGGATGAAATATCAATTCTATTGGTGGCCCACAAGAGGGATGCCGAGGGGATTCAGCGTGCTCGTCGGCTATTCACGAACTTAAATCGTTACGCTGCCAAAACGTCGAAGACCGTTAATATCGTTCTGGATGAAGATGACCCGTATGCGATTATTACAAGAGATCTACTCCGTGATCAGTCGTATCTCAAGCGTCTCACGAAAGTCACTAAGGGCACCACAATCAAAACATTAGCAACTGGTGAGAGTCTTTCGGCGACCTCAGATAAGACGTATCTATTTACGATTACTACATTTTACGAATGCAACAAAGCTCTGCTTAACGGGCGGGCTCCCGAATCTTTCGATGAAAATCAATTGCGTCCTCCAGATGTCGATCTTGAGGTCGGTTATGAGGCAATCCGGAAAAGCTGGGAAGGGCTCTTCCGTTCAGTGGATTTTTTAAGAGGTTGCAAGGACTCAGGAGAAGATCTTGATCTCTCGAAAGAGCGGTCAATAGAAGGAGGCCAAGTTCTTGCGCGTCCGATAGGAATTCGGTCATTTTGTGAAGCTGTTGGCAAAATGGATCCGGTTGACGCGACTTGGGATAATGCCAATGTAGTTGTTAACAGAGTGGCCCAAATCGACTCCATGCCATGGGTGGATCTAATTTGGAAGAGAGACGGCAAAATGATGTTTGGCAAGGATCGAACGAATACCGCTACAGGGCTCTGGAAGCATTTGCTGGGAATTGCGATTGATCAGAACAAGGTGGAAGCGGACTGGCTGTCGTTTGTTGATCCTGATAGAACAAAAGCAATTTCCCTCGAAATGATTCCATGATGTTCACTCCTCAAATTCTTTTCGAACGGCTCATTGCTGCAAACACCGAGAGCGAATTGAGTCTGTCACTTAGTGACTGGATTCTGTCGTCCTGGTCACCCTTGGGATTGAATGAGAACAATTTCGGAGTCATCGAAAACCAACAGGCTTCTCCGGTTGCCGCGCTGATCGAAAAACTCACCAATTCAATAGATGCCATTTTGATGAGGCGCTGCTTGGAGTCCGGGATTGATCCGAAGTCTTCTGCTGCCCCCGATTCAATGCACAGCGCCATCGAGACCTTCTTTGCCCACGATCACAAGAATTGGCATCTGGCGGGAGTGCGTCGAAAGCAAGCACAGGCGATTCAGATTTTAGCAGCGGGGTCAACGACGAAGCCGTGCCTGACGATTTATGACGATGGGGAGGGACAGCATCCCGACCATTTTGAGAAAACCTTTTTGTCTCTGCTTCAGGGAAATAAGAACGAGATCGCGTTTGTCCAAGGCAAGTATAACATGGGCGGAACCGGCGCGATCGTGTTCTGTGGAGAACATCGTTATCAGTTGATTGGGTCGAAACGTTTCGACGGCACAGGCGAGTTTGGTTTCACGCTGATCCGCAAGCACCCACTTTCTGCGGAGGAGAAGAAGACCAAGAAGAACACCTGGTATGAGTATTTGAAAATCGATGGCAAGATCCCGAGTTTCCCGATCACCGAACTGGATCTAGGGCTTGCCGGACGCAAGTTCACCACCGGAACCATCATCAAGCTTTTCGACTACCAATTGCCTTCCGGTAGTCGTGGTGGCTTGCCACAGGAGGTGCGGCGGGCGTTGAATCAGTTTCTTTTCGAGCCTGCATTGCCGATCTACCTGAAGGACAGCCCCGCACGCTATCCTAGAAACAAAGTTCTCGAAGGCGACACCTTTGGGTTGAAACGGAGGTTGGAACAGGATGATAGCAAATACATCGAAGAGCATTTCACCGATGAGCTTTGCCACAAGGGCGTTGGAACGATCAAGGCAACTTGCTACGTTTTCAAAGCGAAGGTGGATGGCAAGAGCGTCAAGGAAACGCGCGAGAATATCATAAAGGAGTTTTTCCCCGATGGCATGTGTGTGCTGTTTTCCCTCAATGGCCAGGTTCACGGGCATCTCGGGACGCAGTTCATCTCGGGTTCGCTGAAGATGCCGCTTTTGAAGAATCACTTGCTCATTCATATCGATTGCACGGGAATGGATTATGATTTCCGCTCGGAACTTTTCATGGCTTCGAGGGACCGCCTGAAATCCGGCGAGAAGACTGCTGAGCTGCGGCATATGCTCAAGGATTTGGTGACCAAGGGCCGCTTGTCCGAAATCTACAAGAAGCGCAAGAATGCCATTTCGGTGGAAGGTGGCGACGCAAAGGACCTGCTAAAATCGTTCTCAAAGAATCTGCCATTCAACAAGGACCTCATGCGACTCCTGAATCAGACATTCAAGATCGAGCAGCATGATGAGGAGAAAAAGAAGCCGGACAAGCCCGAGAAGGCGAAGGAAAAGAAGCAGAAGGAGCCATTTCATCCGAAACGCTACCCGTCGTTTTTCAATATGAAGAGCGGTGGCGGTTCGAATTTTCTCACGATCCCCGAGCGGGATGAGAAAACGATTCAGTTTTCCACTGATGTCGAAGACAACTACTTCGACCGCAGCGAAGACCCCGGAGAACTCAAGGTCTCCATCCTCCAGCGCCGGACCAACGAAACCGAAGGCGGCGACAAGGCCGGAGAAGTGGATTCGCCGGCAGAGCTTCTGGACATCCGAAAATCCAGCCCCAAGGAAGGCACCATCCGGATCGGTCTTGGTGCGACTGAAGATCTCAATGTCGGCGATGAACTTGAGATTCAAGCCACTCTCGGAGGTCCCGAAGATTTCGAATGCCGGTTCTGGGTGAAGATTGTCGAGCCGAATCAGAAACCGAAGGAAGTCACCAAGCCTGATGACGAGGAAGAACCCATGGGGCTTCCTGAATACCATCTTGTTTATGAACACGCTCCCGAAGAAACGCCGGATGCCATGACCTGGGAAAGGTTAGGGGACGGTAACATCGAGATGGATTGGGCCGTGACAATGTATCCCTCCGTTGGTGATGATGGGAATCTGGAGAAGGTTTACATCAACATGGATAGCAGTGTCCTTCGGAACTTCGTCAGCCGACAAGGGGCCATCGGAATGGATCAGAAGGAGATTTCCGAGAAGAAGTTCATCTCGTCCGTTTACTTCCACACGATCTTCCTGTTCAGCATTACCAAGAACAAGAAATACGAATTGAAGCAAGGGGAGAAGGATGTAGATCTCCAGGATTACCTGCGGGATGTTTTTTCAAGCTACTATTCTGAGTTCCTTCTGAACTTCGGAATGGAGGATCTCATTGCCACGATGGCGGACTAGGCGTTGATCGCTGCAAAAATTTCCAGCGCTTCAACAAGCCGGCGGGTCTCATCCGCAGTCGACTCCAGGCCAAGGCTGATGCGGAGCGATTCACTCGCTCTCTCATACGAGCCTGTCATCGCTTGAATCACGTGAGAAGGTGTGATGGCGCTTTCAAGACAAGCGGAACCGGACGAAACACAGATTCCTTTTTGGTCAAGGAACGTGACGATCGCATCGCCATCCAAGCCCGGAAGATGAACATTCGAAGTATTCGGCAGACGCTCGGATCCACCGCCGTTTAACTCGGCACCGGGAATCGTATTAAGCAACGAGCTTTCCAATTCATCTCGCAGTTTTCCGATCACATTCCAGCGATCAGTGCCGCGCTGCCTCGCAATCTCCGCCGCAGCACCAAGAGCGACGATCAAAGGCACAGACTCCGTGCCTCCCCGCATCCCACGCTCTTGTTTGCCACCGTAGATCAACGGCACAAAGTTTTCAGGGTCTTTGACGATAAGAGCACCGATGCCCTTGGGCGCTCCAAATTTGTGACCACTTAGGGAAAGATGCGAAGCCGTGATGTTCGAAAAGCTGACCGGGATCTTTCCGACTGCTTGGACAGCATCCGTGTGGAAGGCCACACCGGCATCGCGGCAGATTTTAGCAAACTCTGAATTCGGCCAGATGACTCCCGTTTCATTGTTGGCCCACATCAGCGACACCAATGCAGTATCGGGACGGATCGCTGCACGGAGTTCATCCAGATTCAGTTGCCCGCGGGAGTCTACGCCCAGTCGCGTCACATGAACCCCAAGTCGGCTTTCCAGGTAGTCGCAATAGGCAAGAACTGCCGAGTGCTCGACAACAGACGTCACGATATGACGGCGGGACGGATCTTGACGAATCGCAGAATGAAGCGCTGCATTGTTTGCCTCAGTGGCTCCGCTTGTGAAAAGCACCTGCTCAGGGTCAGCTCCCACCAGCACCGCCACCTGTTTTCTCGCCCTTTCCACCGCCCGCCGTGCCTCACGCCCCGGCGAGTGGATGCTGGACGGATTTCCCCACTTCCCCGTGAGCCATGGCATCATGGCCTCCGCCACTTGGGGGAGAACAGGAGTTGTGGCGTTGTGGTCAAGGTAGATCAAGGCATCCCGAGGATAGGAATTGGTTTAGCCGATGCCACGCCAAATAATCGGACCCTGGCGGCTTACCATGATCTTGGCGGCCCACCAGTCGCGGCGGGATTTGGGTAAGCGGAATGCGGGGCAGTATTGATGGCCATGCCAGAAGCAGCCATGGACGAAGATGACAGTGTGGAGCCGGGGCGGTGGAGCATCGAGCGGAGGATGAGCTTGGGCCGCGTGACCTGGGAGCGTTTTTCCGGTGTGAAGACGTCGGCCATGGGGGGACAGAAGCCGATGGCGGGGAAGGTTTGCAGGATTCAATGTGGAGAGTGAGACGCTATAAACATCGAACGCTAAACCTCGAACATCAAAGTGGATGAATGAATGCCGTGGGCGAGATGCCCACGGTCCTTATGGTCCTGGCTCTATTTTTTCTTTCAACCATCAACTCTCAACCATCAACTTCCCGATCACGGCTTGGGCGCTTCGATGTGCTTGAACAGGCGGAAGAGGTCGCTGTTGGAGGTGAAAATGGTGGTGGTGTCCTTGCCGAGAGTCTTCTGATAGGTATCGAGGGTTTTGACGAACTGATAGAAGTCCGCGGCGGAGGGACTGGAATTGTAGGCGAGGGCGTAGATGCCGGTCGCCTCGGCGTCCGCCTTGCCCTTGATTTCCTGCTCCCTGCGGTAGGATCCGGACTGGATCGAGAGGAGGTCCCGCTCCTTGCGGCCGATGATTTTCGCGGCCTCGCCCATGCCCTCCGAGCGGAAGCGGTCGGCGATCTGCTGGCGCTCGGAGGCCATGCGCATGTAGATCTTATCGATGACGCCGGACTTGTAGTTGATGCGTTTGAAGCGGACTTCCAGCAGCTCGATGCCCCAGGTGCGGACGATGGGCTGGGCCGCGGAGAGGATTTGCCGCTCGAGCGCGCTGCGGCCGAACTGGATCGGCGGCAGCACGCCGAGATTCGAGTTGGCGGCGGCCAGCGCTTCATCGCGCACCGGTTTGCGGTCCTTCTCGCTGCGGATGACTTCGATGAGGTCATGCGAGGCAATGACGCTGAGGGTTTCGCTGCCGATGATGTCGTCAAGCCGGGAGAGGGCGCTGCGTTCGTCGCGAAGTTTGGTGAAATAGGCCTGCGGGTCGGAGATGCGCCAGCGGGCGAAGTTGTCCACCGTGATGTAGAGCTTGTCCCGCGTCGTCATTTCGGTGGCGGGGCCGTCCCACTCGAGGATGCGCTTCTCGATGCGGTTGACCTGCTGGATGAATGGCATTTTCCAATGGAGACCTGCCTGATTGTTCGACGGATCGGAGTTGATGGGGCCGCCGATGGGTTTGCCGAACTCGGTGATAAAGACCTGCTCGGTTTGATCGACGGTGTAAGCGCTGCTAGAGATGACGATGATCGCGACGAGAGCGACGGCGAGGATAGAGATGGTTTTCATGAGGGTTGAAGTGGTGGGAAATTACTTGAGGTTCATGAGCGGCAGGAACTGCTTGGCGTCCTCGTCGATGATGATTTTGGAACCGAGTTTCGGCAGGACTTCGTTCATGGTTTCCAGATAGAGCCGCTGCTTGGTGATGGCCGGGGCCTTGTCATACTGGGCGAGGAGTTGCTTGAAACGGGCGACGTCGCCCTCCGCCTCGTTGATGCGCTGGACGGCAAATCCCTCGGCGCCGGAGATGCGTTGTTCGGCCAGTCCCTTGGCCTTAGGGATGACGCGATTGTATTCGCCGTTGGCTTCGTTAATGAGCTGCTCGCGTTCCTGTTGCGCGCGGTTGACCTCATCGAATGACCGCTGCACCGGCGCGGGCGGGTGGACGTTCTTGAGCTGAATCTGCTCGGCGGTGATCCCCATGTCCAAGGTCTTCAGGACCGCCTTGAGACGCTTGAGGGACTCGAGGGCGATTTCGGTCCGCCCGATGGTTAGAACCTCGTCCACGGTGCGGTCGCCGATGACCTCGCACATAACGCTTTCCGTGAGATCGCGCAGAGTGGAACCCGGATTGCGGACTTGAAACAGGTAGTTCTCGGGCGAGGAAATGTTGTATTGCACGATCCACTCGACCTGCGCGGCATTCAGGTCGCCGGTGACCATGTCGCGTTCGAGGTGGGCCTCATCGCTGGTCTGATCCGGATTGGTGGATCCGGGCGTGCCAAAGCCGAACTCAAGTTTCAACTGGCGGCGGACCGGCACGACCGTCGCGGTGTCGATGCCGAAGGGCAGCTTGAAGTGGAGCCCGGGCTTGGCGGTGTATTGAAATTTCCCGAATCGTTGCACGACGGCCTCAGACTCGGAACTCACCGTGTAGTAAGAGGAAAAAACGCCGATCAGCAACAGCACGCCAAGCGGAGCAATGACGAGCCACTTGGGAGGGATGGATGAGAATTTGAGATTTGGGCGACCGAAGGTGATCGTGTTGTCGAGTGGAGGTGGTTTCATGGCGAGGCTAACAAAAACGGGTGAGTAGCGGCAGGCTATCGGCAAACAAAACCCGAGGGAACCTTGAAAATTCCGCCATCTTTGTAACCCCCCCGACACCCTCATTTGGGGGGTGATGGAATTGGTTGGGAGGTGCTGTAGGTTACCCGCGCCCAGTTCAGAGGTTCAATTTTTAATCGCGTTTCCAAAACCCAATCCTGACGATGACCCTGATAGCCCGCGCCCGCGCGACTTTTCTCTTTAAAAAACTGGCTTTCGCCATGGCCGCGATCGTTACCGGTATGTTTTCGACCTCGGTCGTTTCGGCGTTGCCGGGGCTCGATGGACCCTCTGCGATCGGCCCCTTCCTCAATGGGAAACTGCCGGCGCTGGAACCCACCGGCGGTAGCGAATGGACGGTTCAAAGAACTTTCAACGGCATCAGCATCAATTTGCCGATGCATGTCGCTCCCTATCCGGGGACTAACAAGTTGCTGTGTGTGGCCAAGGAGGGCCGGATTTTCCTGTTCGACAATGCTCCCGCCGCCAGCGTGTTGGAGACATTCTTGGATCTGCGCACCCAGGTTTTTAACAACAGTGACTCTGGGATGACCTGGCTGGAATTTCATCCCCAGTTCGGCGCGGTGGGGAATGTGAACCGGGGCTTTGTCTATGTAACCTACAAGTGGAAGCCCCCGGGAGGAAACGGCGCGGAAGCGTATTGGCGCCTTTCGCGGTTCACGGTTCAGGACGGCAATCAGTTCGCGGATCCTGCCAGCGAGCTAATTCTCATCCAACAATATGACCGCCAGCAGTTCCACGACAGCGGCTGCATGACCTTCGGCGGCGACGGTTATTTATATATAGGCATCGGCGACGAGGGCGGCGCGAACGATGAATACAATGACGGCCAGAAAATCGACGAGCGGCTGTTTTCGGGAATCTTGCGGATCGACGTCGATCAGAAAGCCGGGAGCCATGCCATCCGCCGCCAGCCGACGCAGCTTCCCATGCCGGCCGGTTGGCCCGACAGTTTCACGGCGAACTATAAGATTCCGAGTGACAATCCGTTCAACGATGCCACCGGCGGCCAATTGGAGGAGTTCTATGGGATCGGTCTCCGCCAGCCCTACCGGTTTTCATACGATGCGCTAACCGACCGGATGTGGGTGGCGGAAAGCGGCCAGGACACCCGCGAGGAACTGGATATTTTATTGCCCGGCGCAAACTACGGGTGGCCCTTCCGCGAGGGGAAAATCGCCCGGCCCACCGGCCCGCAACCGCCGGTGATTCCTTCTCCGATCATCGGCACGCTCACAGAACCGATCTGGGACGTCGCGCATGGCATCGACAATTGCACGATCGGCGGCTTCGTCTATCGGGGTGCCGCGTTTCCGTCGCTGCTAGGGAAATATCTAACTGTGGACAACGTCACCAGCCACATCCGCGCCCACACATTCGACGGCACCGTTGCCACCAACGAACTGCTGACGGACATGCCCAGCGGCAGCGTTTACAGTGGCACTTCGACGATCGGAAAGGATCAGAACGGCGAACCGATTTTCATCAAGATCGACGGCTCGGGTCCGGGGAGCTTCTACAAACTGGCGGCGATCCCGACCTCTAGCGTCACCCGATCAGGCTGGTATCGCTTCGAGGATCAGGACGTGACCAACACTTCCGGCTACGTCGCGGACAATCCGGGAAATCAAACGGCCAACTCCGTGACGCGCGGCGTCCCGCTGCTCGCCTATGATGATGAATCGTTCGCCAGCACCAATGTCATCCATGTGCCAGGCAGCGGGGCGAATCCCACTGGATTCCCTGCTAACACCGCCGGCGTGCGGATGCGCACCGGCGATCCGGATGGCCGGCCCGGCAACACCAATGGCGATCTTATCACCGCAGCGAAGCTCGGCGTGCTGGACGACTTCACCGCCGAGATCAGTTTCCGGCCTAACGCTGGATCGCTCGGAAATGGCTATCAGGCGTTTCTCGGTCTCGATGGATTCTCGGGAACCACGCCCGCAAACGATGGGGAGGACGGTCCGGCCTTGCAGCCCTTCCGCCTCATGCGGTGGGGGCGGACCGATGCGGGAGCCACTCTGTTCCCCCTGACTAACGGAGACCTCTTCCTGAACATTCGGAGCGTAAACCGGGCGACCGGCCAGTGGACCACCGTCCCGCTCAAAGTGTTGTCTAACACCGCCTTCACCTCCGACCAGTGGTATCATTTGGCCATTGTCGGAAATGTGGCGGCCGGCACTTTGAAGGTGCATCGCTACGATCCAGCGACCTCGCTCTACACGGAAATCGCACAGGCGACCGGCTATGTGGGAAACATCCAGACAGGCACGTGGACGGTTGGCAGGGGATGTTATAACAATGGCGCCGCAGATTGGGTCTATGACGCCAGCTTCGACGAATTCCGCATCACGGATCAAGCACTGCCGGTCTCCAAGTTCCTGTATGGCACAGATCCGATTCTGCCGGTGATTCCGATTCTTGATCCTCCGGCACTGCTTTCACTAACCGGCGCGTTTTCGAATCTCGCGACGTTAGCCCCCGCGCCCGGCGTCGTGCCTTATGGAGTGAACGCCCCGCTGTGGTCGGACGGAGCCGAGAAAAAACGTTGGATGGCACTCCCTAACGACGGCCTGCATAACACTGCCGCTGAAAAAATTGCCTTTGCTCCGGAAGGAAACTGGGCCTTCCCGTCGGGCACGGTTTTTATCAAACATTTTGAGTTGCCAGTGGATGATAACAACCCCGCCATCATCCGGCGTCTGGAGACCCGTTTTGTCATCGTTCCCACTATCGGCGAGCCGTATGGACTAACCTATAAATGGCGGGCGGACGGCAGTGAAGCCGACCTTTTGCCCGGAGGCCTTAATGAATCGATCAGCATTGCGACCGTCGGCGGCGGCACCCGCCAGCAAATCTGGAGCTATCCAAGCCGCAGCGATTGCCGGATCTGCCACAATGGCAATGCGGACTACATCCTCGGCGTGAAAACCAACCAGCTAAACGGCGATTTCACCTACCCTCTAACCGGTCGCACGGCCGGTCAGTTGGAAACTCTCGGCTCCCTCGGCTGGTTCGACAGCGCCTACCGCTCCGATCTCGTGCCCTTGATGTTGAAGAGCCACAACGTCGCGGAATCCACCGCCAGCCTAACCGAGAGGGTGCGGTCGTACTTGGATTCGAATTGTTCCCAGTGCCACCAGCCCGGTGGAGTGCGCGCTTATTTCGATGCCCGTTACACGACCCCGCTGGAAGAACAGGGACTTATCAATGGCGAATTGGAGACCAGCTATGGAAGTCCCCTGAATCATGTAATTTCACCGGGAGATCCCGCTCATTCGATTATGCTGCTCCGCATGGGTTCGCTCGCGGAAATCAAGATGCCACCTCTCGCCAAACATCTGGTGGATCAACCCGCCATACAATTGCTAACGGATTGGATCAACAGCCTGGCGACCGGACCCTCGGTCGCGCTTTCCACGCCCTCCGCGCCGACTGGTCCCTTTATGGTGAACGTGCTTTTCACCCAGGATGTTACCGGTCTAACCCTTAGCGATTTCCTGATTACTAACGGCACGGCCACCAGCCTGACGGGCAGCGCTGCCAACTATGTATTGTCAATCACGCCCGCTGCGTTCGGCGCGGTGACGGTGAAACTTCCCGCCGCTGCGGTGGTCAACGGCGCGGGAATCGCGAGCTACGCTTCTTCCCTGTTCTCGCAGACCGTGGCCGACCAAAACTTCGTTGCCTGGCTGAAACTGGACGATGCCATCGGCAGCGTCGCGATGGACAGTTCGTTCTCCGGCGTCAACAGCGGCACCTTGGTGAACATGGCACCCGGCGACTGGATCTCGGGTCGGTTCGGCAGCGCGCTGGATTTCAAAGCATCGGACGAGCGGGTGACCGTCCCAAACATGGTGGGTGCCGATTTCTCGATCTCATTTTGGATGAAGGTGAGTCCCTCCGTAATCTTTCCTTTCACGAACACCACTTCGGACGGTGACTCTATTTTCAACGCTGACATCAACGGTCAGGCGAGAGACTTTACCATCGCAGGAACCCGCAATTCGGCAGGGCTCAATCGAGTCAGCTTCCAGACCGGTCGGGGAAATGGAATTTCCAGCGACTTCCTCCACGGGACCAGTTCCGTGAACACCGGACAGTGGATTCATGTCGTCATCACCCGCGCGCAGACCTCGGGAGAGGCGAAAATCCATGTGAACAGTGTGTTAGAGACCTCGATGATCGCCAGCAAGGCTCTTCTCACGCAGAACCCTGTTATTTCCATCGGTGCCACGCCGGGAAATGCGGCCCGGAGTTTTGAAGGAAGCCTCGATGACATCCGCATTTTTACCCGCGTCCTTACGCCTGCCGAAATCGTGGAGCTGGGTTCCGGGCCGCCAGCGGAGCCTCCCTTCGATCAATGGGTGGAGAATTCGTTCCCTGGGATCTATCACCTGCAAAGCCCGTCGGTCGATGCGGAGGGCGACGGCCTGTCGAACTTCGCCGAGTTCGCCTATGGCACGAATCCCGCGAAATACGATACCATCCCGGTCCCGCTGGTGCGCAGCCCTAACGGCACCGTTACCGTGAGTTACCGCGCCCGCAAGGCTCCGGCGGGGGCGACCTACGCCGTCAAGGTTTCAGCAAACATGCTTCTATGGACCGATGCCGCACCTAACATCACCGGCATTACGAGGCAAAGCATCCCCGCGACGGATTACGAGTGGGTTCATGTCACCTACGTCCCTCCAGCAGGTGCCGGCGCCCGCCAGTTTTTCCGCATCCAAGCGCAGCCGCAGTAAGGCGAATTATTCAGGAAATCTTAATGATTCGCTTTGACGAGCTACGGGCCGCCTCGTAGAAGAATGCGTCGTTGCAATCATGAAGTGCCCCCGTTGTGTCCAGCGAATCCACCGAGCCGCAGAGTCTTGCCCGCACTGCGGCTTTACGCTGGCCGATGCGGATGAGCGTTTTGGTGCCGGGGACGTGCGGATTCGCTGCCTAACGGACAGCGCCGGCATCCTCCGCCGGGGCGACTGCCAACGGGTGGAAGCCGCGATGGAGGCCATCACCCGCCGGTTTCCCCAAGTCTTCGTCGCCATTTATACGGGTTCGCTCGGCGAGGTGTCGAACATCCGCCAGTTTGGCTTCTGGCTGTTGAATCGTTCCGCATTCGAAGACGTGCCCGTCCAGACGCCTAACGAGGCAGGTATTTTAATCACCATCGACCCCGAGTCCAAAGCCGCCGGGATGGTTTTCGGTTACCTGCTCGATCCGTTTCTCGACGAGTCCGACACCTTCGAATGCCTCACCCGCGCCCACGCCTATTGGCTTGAAGGCCGCTATGCCGATGGCCTTGTGCGAGCGCTCGCCCACCTCGGCGGGATCCTGCGCAAGCGCAGCCGCCATGCCCGCCGCGATCCGGAGCACTTCGAGCGCAAGGTCACGCCCGCGCGGATGGACGGGCAGCTTCAGGGTCTGCGCACGGGTCATCGTCCTGCTGTTAGCAAACCTTCTATCAAGGAGGTCTCGCGGTGAAATTGCTCCCTGCCGCCGTCGCCGCCGTATTTCTAACCGTGCCTTCTCTCGCACTTCCGGGACCGTCACTTCCCACCTCGGATGGTGCGGATCGCAAAACGCTCGACGCCGCAGGCTGGAGTCCCGGAGCCATCCTTGGCGCTCCTGATCCCGCTTCTGAAGACTTCACGGCACCGCCCGAACTTGAGTCACCGCTGGCCGAGGAAATCGCCGAAGATTCTAATCCGACGGTCGAAGTTCCCGAGCAATTCCTCTCCGCCTATTTCGCCGAGCGCCCGCTAACATTTCTTGTCGATCCGCAGAACCTGCTCAGCCCGGTCGATGCCCAGGCGCGGCTCGGCTTTCTCAACGATCACGCTGCCGATTCCTCCATCGATCTCTTCGTTTACGTCCTCGGCGGCGACCAGGAAATCCCGTCGGAAGTTCGCGAGGAGGAAGTGCCCGAGCGCTTTTTCGCCGCCGGCCGCCCGGCAGTCGTCGTTTGTTATTATCTGGGGGCACCACAGCGTTCCGTCGTCCATCTCAGTCCCTCTCTCAGCGGATCGATCCCGCTCGCCGAGCAGCACCGGGCGCTGGAAAGTTCCGTGATGCAGGCGTTAGAAAAGATCAAGCCCGCCGAGCAGTTGGATCGATTCCTCGTCCAAATGTCCATCCGGCTTTACTGGCTTGAGCGGACGATTCTTGGCGAACCTGCCACCGGCGCCCCGCCCGCGCTAACGGAAAACGTCGCCGCCGCCAAGAACCGCGTGGACGCACAATCCGAGAAATTTCTCCGTGTGCAGGCGCTGGCCGCCAAGGCCGCGATGCCCGCAGCCTTTCTGCTAGGAGCGCTCATGATTGCCTGTGCTTTCAATCGCTGGCTGCGCGTCCGCGCGCGGTATTTCTTCCCCGAGTTCGACGTCGAGCCTCGGTTGGGCGGAGCGCACGCGGCCGGAGTCGGGGCCGTGATTTCCTTCGCCAGCGCCTCCGTCCCGCCCGCCTCCCAGCGCGACCAAGTGCCGGATTACCTGCGCCGGGCGTGAGCCGTGGCCGCAGTCTCTAACCGCCATGCAGCGGTTCTCTCGGAGAGGCACGTTTATCTAACACGCTAATCCGCGAGGACCCTACTCAGGTGGCGGGGTATTTCCGTTTGGCAAAAAAGCGCTTTCCCGCCACCGTTACCTGGCGTCGCGAGGACGTCCTTGCCACCGATGTCCGCCCGGAAAACGCCATTCTCGCCGAGTCCGACGGGCAGATCTATTCATTTGATTTCATTCTCATTCGCGGAAAATAGATCGCCTAAGGGGCACGGACGTCTCGTCCGTGGATCATCGCCCGCCTGATTTTGAGCTTCCGGCACGAGCCGAGCCAAGCCAGCTTCGTCCCACCCATGAGCACCTTGGCAACCACCGTCGATGGCTTGAAGTTCAGCAATCCATTCGTGATCGCTTCCGGCCCTCCGGGAACCAACGTCAAGGTCATCAAGCGCGCGTTCAAGGAAGGCTGGGGCGGCGTGATCGCAAAAACGGTTAGTCTCGATTCCTCCAAGGTCATCAACGTCAGCCCGCGCTATTCCAAGCTCTTGGCGGGCGACGGTAAGGAAGTCATCGGCTGGGAAAACATCGAACTCATCAGCGACCGGAAATTCGAAGTCTGGCTCGACGAGTTCAAGGAAGCCAAGGACGCCCATCCCGAGGGAATCCTGATCGCCTCGGTGATGGAGGAGTATAACCGGGACGCTTGGTGCGAAATTATCGGGCGTTGCCAGGATGCCGGAGTCGATGCCTTCGAGCTAAATTTTTCCTGCCCGCATGGCTTGCCCGAGCGAAAAATGGGTGCCGCAATGGGCCAAGACCCCGCCATCCTCGAGGAAGTCTGCGGCTGGGTGATGGCGGTTTCGAAAATCCCGGTGTGGGCGAAGATGACGCCCAACGTCACCCACATTGAAGAACCCAGCGCCGCCGCCCTGCGCGCCGGCTGCCACGGTATCAGTGCGATCAACACGATCCGCAGCGTGATGGGCGTGAACCTTGAAACGCTGCGCCCCGAACCCACCGTCGAAGGCTACACCACTCCCGGCGGCTATTCGTCGAAGGCGGTCAAACCCATCGCCCTGCGGATGGTGATGGAAATCGCCCAGCTCATCGAAAAGGACTACCCCGACCGCAGTCTATCAGGACTCGGCGGCGTCGAAACGGGAGCCGATGCCGCGCAGTTTATCCTGTTAGGCAGCGACACCGTGCAGGTCTGCACCGGCGTCATGAAGTTCGGCTACGGCCTGGCCAAGGAACTGTGCGAAGGCCTGCTAGAGTTCATGGAAGGCAAGGGCTTCGAAACGATCGGCGATTTCAAGGGTCTCAGCCTTCCCTATTTCACCACCCATGCCGAACTCGTGCGGATGCAACTCGCGCGCAAGTCCGAGCAAGCCGCCGGGATGGTCAAAAGCGACGCCGAGTGGAACGGCGATGATTTCGTCAAACAGTCGAACTCCTTGTCGCGCTAACAAAAAGTGGCTGCCGCGTCTCGCGGCAGGCCGTGCTTGGTGCGTCTCGCGCCAAGTCAAACTCTTCTAACTTTCCCACATCAGTGACTGCTCCCGACATCCAAGTCTGCCCGCTCTATATCGGAGGAAAGTGGGTGAATCCCGCCAACAAATCCGAAAATCCCGTCTTCAATCCCTCCCGCGGCAGCGTCATCGCCAGTGTCCCGATGTGCGGCGCGGCGGAAGTGGACCTGGCAGTGGCTTCGGCGAAAGCGGCGTTTCCCGACTGGCGTGACACGCCGCCTAACGAACGCGCACAGGTGCTGTTCCGGGCGAAGATCCTGTTGGACGACGCGTTTGAGGAACTCTGCCTCGGCATCGCCACCGAGCACGGCAAAACCCTATCAGAAGCCCGCGGCGACCTGCGGCGCGGGATCGAGGTCGTGGAATTTGCCTGTGGCATGCCGACCTTGCTGATGGGCGAGTGCCTCGAAAACATCGCCCGCGGCATCGACTGCCACACCGACCGTCATCCGTTAGGCGTTGTCGCCGGGATTTGTCCGTTCAATTTCCCCGCGCTCGTCCCGATGTGGATGTGGCCGATCGCCATCGCCTGCGGCAACACGTTCGTCCTCAAGCCGAGTGAAAAAGTCCCGCTCACCATGCAGCGGGTCGTCGCGCTGCTAGAAAAAGCCGGACTGCCGCCCGGCGTCATGAACATCGTCCACGGCGGGCGTGAGTGCGTCGATGCCATCCTCGAGCACCCTGATGTGAAGGCGATCAGCTTCGTCGGCTCGACACCGGTCGCGCGCGAGATTCATCGAAAGGGAACCTCGCATGGCAAGCGCGTGCAAGCCGCCGGTGGTGCGAAGAATTTCATCATCCTGATGCCCGACGCCGATGTGGACCGCACGGTCGAAGCCGTGAAGGACGGCGCTTTCGGCTGTGCCGGCGAACGCTGCATGGCCGGCTCCACCGCGGTTGCCGTGGGCGATGCCGGGGAGAAACTGCTGCCCGCTCTGGCGGATCTGGTGAAGGCCATGAAGGTCGGCCCGACCGATGTTAGGGATTCGCAACCGGACATGGGCGCCGTGATTTCAGCCGAGCACCGGACCCGCGTCGCGGGCCTGATCGATGCCGGGGAACGCGCGGGTGCCAAGGTTCTGGCAGACGGGCGGGCCACGCGGGTGGATGAAGCGCCGGAAGGGTTTTTCCTAGGCCCGACCTTGATCGACCAAGTGGACGAAGCCAACCCGCTGATGGAAACCGAAGTCTTCGGACCGGTGCTCGCCGTGATGCGGGCGAAGACGCTCGACGACGCGATTGCCGCCGCCAACCGCCAGGCGTTCGGCAATGGTGCCGCGATTTTCACCAACTCCGGCAAGGCCGCCCGCGAATTTCGTCGGCGTGTTAGTGCCGGCATGGTTGGCATCAACGTCGGCGTCCCCGCGCCACTCGCCTACTTCCCGTTCAGTGGTTGGAACGATTCGTTCTTCGGCGACTTGCACATTCAGGGCGAGGAAGGCGTCGAGTTCTATACCCAGCGGAAAACCACGACCACCCGCTGGTTCGGCTACGGCGACGGGGAAATCTGGGCGAAATGAAGATGAAGAAAATTGAACCGCAGATGCACACAGATGAACGCAGAGTTAAGACTCGGAATTTTTATTCTTCATCTGTGTTCATCCGCGTTCATCTGCGGTTGGAAAACTCTTAATTTCTTAGTTAAAGCATGAGCCTGCTCATCAAAAACGGAACCATCGTCACTGCCGAAGCGCAGTTTGTAGGAGATATGCTTTGCCGGGATGGCTTGATCGTCGAGATCGGTCCTGATCTGTCGGCTCCGACGGATTCCGAAATCATTGATGCCACTGGCAAATACGTCTTCCCCGGTTTCATCGATCCGCACGTGCACATCTATCTGCCGTTCATGGGGACCTTCTCGAAGGACGACTACGCCAGTGGCAGCAAGGCGGCGCTGATGGGCGGAACCACCACGCTGATAGAAATGTGCTGCCCGTCACGCAGCGACGACCCGCGCGAGGCGATTCAACTTTGGAAGAGCAAGGCAGCGGGGATTTCATCGTGCGATTACACGTTTCACATGGGCGTGACGCGCTTTGGCGAAGGAACCGCAGATGCACTGAGAGCCATTGTGGCTGAGGAAGGCATCACTTCCTTCAAGGTTTTCCTCGCTTACAAAGGCGCGTTCGGCATCGAGGATACCGAGCTCTATCAGACGCTTGCACTCGCGAAGGAACTCGGCGTGGTCGTCACCGCGCATTGCGAGAACGCCGACCTCGTTTTGGAAACCCAGAAGAAGCTCGTCGCCGAGGGCAAGACTGGCCCCGAGTGGCACGAGCCGTCGCGCCCTATCAGTGTGGAGGCAGAAGGCTGCCATCACCTGATGACCTTCGCCGAACTAACCGGAGCGGAGGTTTATGTTGTCCACACCAGTTGCATCCCCGCGGTGAAAGCGATCACCGCCGCCCGCAGGCGCGGGGTGAAGGCGTGGATCGAGACGGTAGCACCGTATCTAACGCTGAATAGCAGCCACGCGGAGCTGCCCGATTTCGAGGGTGCGAAATATGTCATGAGCCCGCCGATCCGCGCGAAGGAGCACGGCGATTTCCTGTGGGAGTGTGTCGCTAACGGAACCATCGACACCGTGGGAACCGATCACGCGTCGTTCGATTTTGCGACCCAGAAACAGATGGGCCGGGGAAATTTCACGCTCATCCCAAACGGCATCCCGAGCGTCGAGGAGCGCGTCAAACTGCTTTACACCGAAGGCGTCTGCCGCGGCCGGATCGACCTTGAGACACTTGTCCGTTGCGCGAGCACCCGAGCTGCGAAAATCTTCGGACTCTATCCGCGCAAAGGAACCATCGCGATCGGCAGCGACGCCGACCTAGTAATCTGGGATCCCGAATGGACGGGGAAAATCTCGGCCGCCACCCACTCGATGGCCACCGACTACTCCGCCTTCGAAGGCCGCGAAATCCAAGGCCGGGCCGAACTGGTGACGGTGCGCGGCAAGGTGATGGTCCGCGATGGTGAATGGTGTGGCCACGCAGGCTGGGGCCAGTTTCTCCACCGCAAGCCGAATCTCTAACCCCTGACCCGCCATGGCCCAACTCCCGCCCTACGATTACACGCCGCTGCCCTATGACGGACCTTCTCCCGCCGAGGTGCTTGAGCTGCGCAAGGAGTTCGTGAACCCGGCGATTTTCCACTACTACAAGACGCCGATCATGGTGGTGGAGGGCAAGGGCCAGTATCTCTTCGACGAAACCGGCAGGCGTTATCTCGACGGCTTCGGCGGAATCGTGACTGTTAGCGTTGGTCATTGCCATCCCGAGGTGGTTAGAGCGGCGAACCTTCAAAACGAAACGATCCAGCACACCACCACAATCTATCTTAACCCCGGCGTGGCGCTCTATGCCAAGGAACTCGCGGCGAAGATGCCCGGCGATCTCAAGGTCTGTTATTTCGTGAACTCCGGCTCCGAGGCCAACGACCTCGCCGTGCTGATGGCCCGCGCCTACACCGGCAATTACGACGTCATCGCGCTGCGCAATGCCTATCATGGCGGCAGCCCCGGCACGATGGCGCTCACCTCGCACCACACTTGGAAATTCAACGTCCCGCATTCGTTCGGCGTCCAGCATGCGCGCATGCCCGATCCCTACCGCGGCCCCTATGGCATGGATGACCCGGATGCCGGGAAGAAGTACGCGGCGGATGTCGGGGAAATCATCCAGTTCGGCACCTCGGGAAGAATCGCGGCCTTCATCGCCGAGTCGATCCAGGGTGTCGGTGGTTCCGTGGTGTTTCCCGATGGATATCTCAAGCACGCTTACGAACACGCCCGCGCCGCCGGTGGATTGTGCATCGCGGATGAAGTGCAGGCCGGATTCGGTCGCACCGGCACCCACTTCTGGGGCTTCGAAACGCAAGGTGTCCTGCCGGACATCGTCACCATGGCGAAGGGCATCGGCAATGGTTGCCCGCTGGCCGCCGTCGTCACCACGCCGGAGATTGCACGGTCACTTGCAAGCCGCATTCATTTCAACACCTTCGGCGGCAATCCCGTTAGCTGTGCCCAAGGCCGGGCCGTGCTGCGGGTTATCGAGAACGAAGGCCTGCAAGCGAACTGCCTCGATATCGGCGGCTACCTAACCGCCGGCTTCGAGCGGCTGGCGGAAAAGCACTCCATCATCGGCCAGGTGCGCGGCAAGGGCCTGATGTTAGGCGTTGAACTCGTGAAGGACCGCGCCACCAAGGAACCTGCGAGAGAGGAGTGCGCCGAAGTTTTCGAGCGTTGCAAGGAACTCGGCCTGCTCATCGGCAAGGGCGGGCTGTGGGGGAATACGCTGCGGATCAAGCCGCCGATGTGCATCCACCGGGGCGACGCGGATTTCATGCTCGAAGTCATCGATGAGGCGCTGGCGGGCATCTAAACGTGGCAGCGGTTTTCAACCGCCATGCCCCTGAGCGATATGGCTTGGCGGTTGAAAACCGCCGCCACGGCCTACGCCTCTGCCGTTTTCACCTGGATCTCCGGTTTCCAATTCCGGTGAATCCACACGCTCTGCACCAAGCCTAGCAGGAACATGCAGATCACCACGAAGGTTCCCGAGTAACTGATCAATGGCAGCGGAATCCCCGTGATCGGCATGATCAGCACGCACATTCCGATGCTCTCGAACACGTGAGCGAAAAACAACGCGACAACGAGGCATACTAACAGCCGTCCGGTCACATCCCGGCTGTAAAACGCGATGAACAGACCCTGGATCATCAGCAAGGCGAATGCCGTGAGCAGCAACAGACTGCCCCGGAATCCCAGCTCCTCCGCGATCACCGCGAAGATGTAGTCGTTGTGGGCGGTATCCCGCGGGATGAAACCTTTTTCGTGGAGCGAGTCCTTTGACTTCGAGTTCCAGCCGATGCCCTTCCAGCCCGCCTTGCCGACGGCCATCGAGACGTTGTGCGGCGCATAGGCGTCGCCGCTGATATCGACCTCGCGGTTGTTCATCATCCGCAGCCAGACATCGATCCGCTCCGGACCGCGTTTGGAAACCAAGGGCAGGGCGACGAAATAGAGCAACGGAATGATTCCGGCGCCGAGGAAGGCCATGCACGAAAGATAGCGAAACGGGATCCCGCCGATGAGCAGCGCGACAATAGCCACGGGAATCCAGACCAGCGCCGACCCCATGTCGCCCATTTTCATAACCATCAAGAACGGCACGGCCGCGACCACGCCGATGATTCCGATCCTCATGAACGGAGCACCAAACCATCGGTGCAACTTTGGCAAATCCTGGATCAGCCATGCAATCAGCAGAATCCCCGCCGTCATCCCGAGTTGTGCGGGCTGGAAGCTAAGTCCGCCGGGCAGTTCGAGCTGGTGCACCAGGCGCTCGTCCTGACTCATCACCTTCAACATCAACCCCAGGCTCACCAGATAGACCGGGAGCCCCAGCCAGCGGATCCACCGGTAGTCCACGAAAGCCGCCGCGAAATAGGCCACGCTGCCGATCAGGATGAAGGTCTTCTGCTTGGAGGCGAAATAAGCGCCCGCGCTGCCGAACTGCTCGAGGTTTTCCTGGCTCACCTTCACGTGCCGCGCGGCGCTCTCGATCATGAACACGCCGAAGATCAGCAGCCCATACATCACCAGCACGAGCACCCAATTCATCCCCAGGATCTTCCTTAAAAACGGCGTCATGGCTGGCTTGCGGGCGACCTTACGTTCCCCGCCCGCCATGGCAAGGCGGGCTTGCGCATTCCTCGGCGGGAACTGGCTGGGCGTCAGGAGGCGTTGTCGCGCCTCTGCCGGATAATACGGATATCGAGTTCGTGATCAGTAAGGCCAGTAGGTTTCACGGATGCTTTGCGTAGGTAGGCGAAATGTCTCTTTAGGAAAAGAAGGAGTGTGATGTTGGCGTGTTGTCCCAACGTATCCCCGTTTTTAAGTGCCTTGCAAACAGGGTATATCCCGTGATCCAAGAGTTTTCCCATTTTTCGATGAACGACCACGGGTGAGGGGATACGGGACATCGATATGAGCTTGGAATCCTGCATCATGACCATCGTCAGAAAGTCGAACAGCGGATGCTCCGGGTAATCCGCTTCACTCCAATCCAGCATTTGGCAAAGGTCGTGTAATGTTTCCCGGATGTCGGGGTTGGATATTTCACTAAGGGGTGTTTGAAGGATGGTTTTCATCGCTCGAAAGGGCTGCCGTTTCGGCAGGTTAGCGGGCTGCAAAACGCCGTCAACGAGGTTGAGAAGGGGCTAAGCCATACGCCACGGAGAAAATTTGGGCAGCATTAGGAATTGAGCTTCCGGGATGCTTGAATCATCCTTCCGTGCGCATGGCCTTAGACACAAGATCCTCCTCTTCTTTCCGCAAAACTGCGGATTTGCAAGGTGGAGCTACGGCAGTTGATGATGTGACGCGCGCCCTCCCGCATGCGCTGGGACCGGAGAAAAGTTTGCTTTCTTCGATGCTGCAGGATCCCCAGGAATATATCGGTGTGGCAGTTGAGGAGAAATTGACGCCGGACCATTTCTACCTGCCCTCCCACTCGACGTTGTTCGAATTTCTCATCCAACTCTTCGAAGCTGGCAACGAAATCGAACTCGTTTCCTTGGTCCAAAGGCTTCTGGACAGAGGCTTACTAGACCGGGTGGGTGGGCCGTCGTCGCTGACGGACCTCTACACTTATGCTCCAAGTCCCGGACATTTCCGGCATCATTTGGGCTTTGTTAAGGACAAGTATGTCCTTCGCAGAATAATCCAGAACTCGAATGAAGCCATCGTCCAAGCGTATGACGCTCCAGATGAGGTCGAGGCTCTTCTCGACTCGGTCGAGGCACATGTGTTGGCGATCCGTGAAAGCTCGGAAACGAACAAGTCGCCGACGATCAAGCAGTCGGTGAATGAGGTGATCGAGCAGTTTCAGGCGCTGCTAGCCGGGGAAAAGGGCGCGCAGGGGATTTCCACGGGATTCGAGGAGCTGGACCGCAAGAGCAGCGGACTGAAGCCGGGAGAAATGTTTGTGGTGGCGGCGCGGCCGTCGATGGGAAAAACCTCGTTCATGATGAACATGGTGGAGCACATCTGCCTCGACCAGGGAAAGGCGTCGATGGTGTTTTCCTGCGAAATGAGCGCGTTCCAGCTCGTGCAGCGGCTGGTTTTCTCGCGGGCGAAGTTCGCGATGAGCCAGCTCTCCCGCGGCTACACGCCGACGAAGGGTGACTTGCAGCGCATCCAGCGGGCGGCGTTGGAAACATCCGGGGCGCGGCTTTTCATCGACGACACGCCGGGGATTTCCATCAACGAGCTGCGGGCGAAGGCGCGGCGGAAGAAGCGCGACGAGGATATCCAGTTTATCGCGATCGACTACTTGCAGTTGATGAAATCGCGGACGAAGCAGGCGGAAAACTCGCGGGAGCGGGAAATCGCGGAAATTTCCGCCGGCATCAAGGGCCTGGCGAAAGAACTGGGCATCCCGATTTGCATCCTCGCCCAGCTTAACCGCGGGCCGGAAAGCCGCGCCGGCAAGAGCCTCGGCGTGCCGCGGATGTCAGACTTGCGGGAATCAGGGGCGATCGAGCAGGACGCGGACATGGTCGGGCTGCTCTATCGAACGGCCTACTACGCGGAGAATGAGGAGGAGCGCGAGGCGGAAGCGGGCAAAGCAGAACTGGTGCTGGCGAAAAATCGGAACGGTGAAACCGGGAGTATCCCGCTGACGTTCATCGCGGATTTGATGCGGTTCGAGACGGGCCCGCCGGCGCGGGAGGAGGGGTGAGAGCTGCTAGCAGAAAAGTAGTTCAGGACTTCAGTCCGTTCTTCATTTCACCCCAAGAGCGGACTGAAGTCCTGGACTACATTTTTTTGCAGTTCCCCCGCACCCGCTCCAGCAGCGCGGGATCGGCTTCCAGCGCGTCCGCGACCGCTCGGATCACGTTGAGAGTCGGCCGCGAGACATGGTGCTCCATGCCTTCCACGTCGCGATAGATCGTTTCCTCGTCGATGCCAAAAAGGCGGAGGAAACGGGTGAGCGTTTCGTGTCGCTCGATGATGGCGATGGCGATGCGCTGGCCCTCCTCGGTCAGGACGGTCCCACGATATTTCTCGTGCTTCACGAGACCCTCCGCATCGAGGCGCTGGAGCATGTTGGTGACGCTGGCCTGGGAAATGCCGAGGTTTTTCGAGATGTCCACGGCGCGGGCGTAACCCTTTTCCTTGATGAGATGAAGGATCTGCTCGAGGTAGTCGTCCTTCGCGATCGAGCCGCTGGTGCGCCGGAGGGGAAGCGTCATGAGAGGCAGAACCTAACGGCGGGGGCTGGGGAGGGAAAGCTCGGTTTTCGGGTAAAGATCGGAGTTGGCGGCTTGGAACTCGGCCTTGAGTCGGACGCGGAGCTGGGAGAGATCGACCAAGCGCCAGCCGGTGAAGGTCCATTCGCGTTCTTTGCCGTCGTGCTCGATGCCGACCAGCAGGTGGACGGCGTCGGCGGTGATTTTCAGCGTTTCGTTTTTCGGCTCGAAGTAAAACGTGCGGAAGGTGCTCTCGGCGGAGCCTTGCTCGACCAGCTTCGGGTCGAGATAGAAGACGAGTTTGGTTTCCTGATCGATGATCCGCAGGTCCGGGTAGCCCGACCGCTGATGCCCACCGGCGCGGGTCGGCGGGATGTCGCAGGCGATGCCGGGGATTTGGTTGAGGTGCTTTTGGAGGCCGTCTTCGAAGAATTTCGAGGCTTCGTTGATGCGGCGGAGCTGGCGGACGGGGGAGTCGGGTTGGTTCAGCTCGGTGAGGGTGAGGGTGAGGGCATGCGTGATCGCTGCGGCCACGCGCTGGTGGGATGGTTCGTCCGTGAGCGGCAGGACTTCTTTTCCGGAACACGCGTGGGCGACGGTGGCGAAGGCAAACGTGCGGTCGGATAGATTTTCACCTAGCAGCGATTTCACGAGAGCTGCGTCGTCTTTGGGTTCCTCCGGTGCGGCGGCCCCTTCTGCCCTGGGGTTCGTCAACCAGAAATGGGAAAGTCCCCCTCCTAGCAGAAACGCGCAGATGATCGTGGTCGAATTGCCCGATGTGCCGAAGATGAAATGGCGGAGTGTCATGAGCGTTTCGATTGATACCAGCGGGAGGTGTCCGGGTGTAGTAGCGATTCCACGAGTTGATCGTCCAGCGCGTGGGTGCGGATCACGTGGGCAAGCAGAACCAGCGAGGCGACTGCGTCGAAAAGTGCGTCATGCCAAGACTTACCCGGGACGAGCGCGCGGATAGATTCGGTTAGCCCGTGCGTCTCACACAGCGCCCCAAGCGAATGTTGTGGCAACTCCGGCCAGGCGGCGCGGGATACCAGCAACGTATCGACCCAGGGGCCGAAGCCGTGACCCGGGAAGGCACGAAGGAACCGTTTCTCCGTGCCCTTGCCGTGGGCGACGACGACCGCCCCCGCCAGGCGGTGCTTCAGCTCGGGCCAGAGCAGTAAGAGCGAAGGCGCACCGGCGAGATGCTCCGGGCCGATGCCATGCACCTTTCTAGCAGCCCATAGGATCGGCGCATCGGTGTGCAGGTAGGAAACGAACGCGCTATCGTGACCCATTTCCAACGACCAGCGGGCCAGCCCGATCTGGACGGGGCTGTCCGTCCTGCCGCGCGACGCCCCCGCCGACTCGAAGTCGATGGCGGTGAAACGGCAGTCGCGGACAAGAGGCATTCGCCGGGGAATCTCGGGCTGCGCGCCGAATCAGGCAAGCCGCTAGAGGCTCCCGTTTCGCAAACCGGAAACATGGGGTGGATCGGACTCATTTTTACGGTTGCCCTCACCGCAAGAGTTGCTACACCTCGCGCGTCGTCACCTGCCGGTGGCAACAACCAACGCCTCGGTAGCTCAGTTGGTAGAGCAGTTGACTCTTAATCAATTGGTCCTTGGTTCGAATCCAAGCCGGGGTACTTCAATTGGTCACGAAGAGTTTGCCCGGAAAAGTCTCACGAGGATGGCGGACGGCAAGGATGGCACAAGCATGACTCATCGTACAGTCAATGGCGCTAGGCAAAAAGCGGCGAACTAACAGCCGATGGAAACGGACTCGCGGCATCACGAGTATTTTCCGCAGCGATGGGCGCGGCATTGCGGTTCGACAGGCCCGGCTTGATCACGACCTTGATACAGCCGTCCTCCTTCGCGTCGAATTTCCCGTAAGCCGCCGGAGCGTCTTCCAAGGCGATGCGGTGGGTGATGACGAACGAGGGGTCGATCTCGCCGGATTCGATCTTGGCGAGCAGTGGTGTCAGATAACGTTGCACATGCGTTTGACCGCTCCTCACGGTTAGACCTTTGTTCACCAGCGCGCCGAATGGAATCTTGTCCAGCAGGCCGATGTAAACCCCAGGAACGGACACGGTCCCGGCCTTGCGGCAGGCCATGATCGCCTGCCGCAAAGCGTGCGGGCGATCCATCGACAGGTGAAGAGTCTGCTTTGCCTTGTCGATCACCGCGTCAAGTGAACCGGTCCCGTGCGCCTCCGCGCCGACGGCGTCAATGCACCGGTCCGGCCCGCGGCCACCGGTCATTTCCACCAGCCGCTCATGGATTTCCTCATCGTCGAAATTCAGCGTCTCCGCGCGGCCGTGGGTTCCCGCCATGGCGAGCCGCTCCGGCACCCGATCGATCGCGATCACCCGCTCCGCGCCTAACATCCACGCGCTCTGAATCGCAAACTGGCCGACCGGACCGCAGCCCCAGATGGCCACCGTATCCCCGGGCTCGATGCCGGCATTCTCGGCAGCCATGTAGCCGGTCGGGAAAATATCAGATAGAAACAGAACCTGATCGTCGCTCAGATTCGACTCGATCTTGATCGGCCCCACATCCGCATGAGGCACCCTAAGCAGCTCAGCCTGCCCGCCGGGGTAACGCCCCATCAAGCCGGAAAATCCGAACAACCCGGCGGGTGCGTGGCCCATCGCCTTGCGCGCGATTTCCGCACCCGGGTTGGTCGTATCGCAGCAGGAAAAAAGCGTCTTCTCGCAGAAATAACAACTGCCGCACGCGATCACGAACGGCACCACCACCCGGTCTCCGATTTGGAACTTTTTCACGTCTCTGCCGACTTCGACGACGACGCCCATCGGTTCGTGGCCGATGATGTCACCCTCCTCCATGGTGGGCATCAACCCGTTGAAGAGATGAAGGTCCGAGCCGCAGATTCCGCTCGCGGTGACCTGAATAATGATATCGCGCGGATCGAGTATTTCCGGGTCGGCCACGGTGTCCACCCGGACGTCCCGTTTGCCGTGCCAGCGTAAAGCTTTCATGATTGATAGATTGTTAAGTTGATATGTTCGACGCGGCAGCTTCAGCGGACTTCGTACCAGCGGGATGTTTGGCTGACTGCGGGGAGTGATTGATATGATCACTCCAAGTCCGGTTGCGTAATGCATGGATCGGATGCATTACGCACTTGATGTTAGATCAATGTTCGCTTGTGAAGGAATGCCAGTGCGGCATTCCGCCCAACGTCTGGCGGATTTCCATTCGCTCGATGGATGCGGCACGCTACTTGCGACACGGCGGCGTCTTCCCCCGTCCCACCTCCTCAAATGGCTTCCCATAAAAATGTCCCGCCTGCCGCTCCGCCCACCCCGGCGCGAATCCCAGCGGAAACGCATCAAACCGCGTCGGAAACCGGCGCGGTGCTGACCACCAACCAAGGTCTCCCCATTTCAGATAACCAGAATTCCCTCAAAGCCGGTGTCCGTGGCCCGGTATTGTTAGAGGATTTTATTCTGCGGGAAAAAATCACCCACTTCGACCACGAGCGGATCCCGGAACGCATCGTTCACGCCCGTGGCTCCGGCGCACATGGTTATTTCCAGCCTTACGAATCGCTCGCCGAAATCACCATGGCCGGCTTTCTTCAGGACCCCAAAAAGCGCACGGAAGTATTCGCCCGCTTTTCCACCGTCGCTGGCGGCGCGGGGTCTGTCGATCTGCCGCGCGATGTCCGCGGCTTCTCGGTGAAGTTCTACACGGAGGAGGGCAACTTTGATCTGGTTGGAAATAACATGCCGGTCTTCTTTATCCAGGATGCGATCAAATTTCCGGACATCATCCACGCGGTGAAAATGGAGCCGGACCGCGGGTTTCCCCAAGCCGCGTCCGCCCACGCGACGTTCTGGGACTTCATCACGCTGACGCCTGAGAGCATGCACATGATCATGTGGGCAATGTCTGATAGAGGCATCCCGCGATCGCTGCGGATGATCGAAGGTTTCGGCGTCCACACCTTCAGGCTCATCAATAGCTCGGGCGAATCTCGCTTCGTGAAATTTCATTGGCGGCCCACCATCGGAGCGTCTGCGGTGCTGTGGGACGAGGCGGTAAAAATCAGCGGAGCGGACCCCGATTTCCACCGCCGCGATCTGTGGGAAGCGATCGACAAGGGCGATTTCCCGGAGTGGGAACTCGGCTTCCAAGTCTTCGACGAGAAAACCGCCGCCTCGCTCGACTTCGATGCGCTTGACCCCACCAAGCTCATTCCCGAGGAAATCATCCCACTGCGGATGGTCGGAAAAATGGTGCTGAACCGCAACCCGGACAATCATTTCGCGGAGACCGAGCAGGTCGCGTTCTGCCCGAGCCACATCGTGCCAGGCATTGGTTTCTCGGATGATCCGCTGCTCCAAGGTCGCCTGTTCTCCTATCTCGACACCCAGTTAAGTCGGCTCGGTGGGCCAAATTTCCACCAGATCCCGGTCAACGCGCCGCGCTGTCCGATGCGCAATTTCCAGCGCGACGGACTTCGTCAAATGCAAGTGCCCACCGGTCGCGTCGCCTACGAGCCGAACACTCTGGCTCCAGATTCACCGCGGGAGTGCCCGATGAGTGGCTTCCGCACTTTTCCTGAGGAAGTGACCGGTGAGCTCATCAGAAAACGCTCCGAGACCTTTGCGGATCACTACTCCCAGGCGCGCCTGTTTTTCCGCTCGATGACGGCGCCCGAACAGAACCACATCGCCAGCGCTCTCGCCTTCGAGCTGGCACATGTGGAGGTGAAACCTATCCGGCAGAAAATGTTAGGGCATCTCCGGAACATCGATCAGGCGCTGCACGACACCGTCGCGGACGCATTGGGAATGAAGGGACAAACGGAGGCTGTGACGCCCGCCGTCACCCCACGGGATTTGCCCGCATCGCCGTCCTTGAGCATGGTCGTCAAGCACCCCGCCACCCTCAAGGGCCGCAAGGCGGGCGTCCTGCTAACGGATGGCTTCGACGCCGCGCTTCTCGCGTTAGTCCAGTCCGCTTTCAAAAAGGAAAACGCCCGTGTTGCGTTAATCGCTCCGAAGATCGGTGGTGCCATCGGCAATGACGGCGTGGTCGTAGAGCCCGATTTTGCCCTGTCCGGCGGTCCCTCATTTTTCTTCGATACAGTGCTGCTGCTTCCTTCCGCCGAGGGTTGCGCCGAGCTGGTGACCGAAGCTGCCGCAGTCAACTGGGTGCGCGATGCCTTCGGCCACCTCAAGGTCATCGGCCATGTCGCGGCTGCGAAGCCATTGCTCGATGCCGCATCGGTCATCCCCGACGGCGGCGTGCTGGCGGTGAGCGACAAAAAAACTCTCGGGAAATTTATCGAAACCGCCAAGGCGGGCCGTCGTTGGGAACGCGAGCCCACATTGCGCAGCATCGGCTGACTAACAATTACTAACCAATTATCTTATGAACGAAGAACACCAAGGAAGTCTCAAGCAATATGTGAATGATGTCATCGCACTCGAACGGGAAATTTCCCAGGCGGTGCGTGTCCAAAAGGAGGACGACGCCATCGCAAAACTCCCAGGATTGCGCACGATCCTCCAAGAGATCGTCACCGGCAGTGAAGCGCGGATCGAAGCGCTCAAAGTTTTGAGCGAGGAAGAGGGCGCAACGATCGGCGGCGCGCTTAAGGAGGGAATCACCGCAGTCGTGGGAGTGCTTGCCGGAGTCTATGGCAAGGTCCGCGAGCATCCGGTCTCGCGCATGGTTCGCGATGACATCATCGCCATGGATGTGGCAATGACCAGCTATGGAATGTTGCTCACCTTGGGGACGGCGATCGGCCACAAGAAGTGCGCGGACCTGGCGACAACCGGCCTGAATGCGTGCCCCGGCCTCATCATTCGCCTGACCGACATGCTGCCAGCGATCATTTGTGAGGAACTGGCAAAGGACGCGCCACTCGCCGATCCGCTGGCCGCTAACAAAGCCTGCACTTTGATTCGCGAGGCGTGGAAAACGAATCGCTGACAGGCATCACTCACCCGGAATATGGCCCGCTCGATTTGGAAAGGTGCGATCGCGTTCGGACTGGTAAATATACCGGTCTCTCTCACCAGCGCCGAGTCCAGGCCGGACATCCAATTCCACATGGTGGATAGCAAAAACCACTCGCGGATCCGCTATGAACGGGTGAATGCCGACACCGGCGAAGAGGTGCCGTGGGATCGCTTGGTAAAAGGCTATGAACATGACGATGGCAAATTCATTCTGCTAACAGACGAAGATCTCGGCGCGGTCCAGCCCAAACTAACGAAAACTATCGAAATCACGGAGTTTGTCTCACTCTCGGAAATTGACCCCCTCTTGTTTGACAAGCCCTACTACCTTGAGCCCGACAAGCGCGGACTCAAGGCATACGCCCTCCTCCGCGAAGCACTCCGCGAGAGTGGCAAGGCGGGGATTTCCAGGGTGGTGATCCGCACCCGCGAATATCTATCGGCGATGTTCGTCCGTGACGATGTGCTGATTTTGATGCTGCTGCGTTTCCCTCAGGAAATCCGCGCTTCCTCCAAGGTTGAGTTGCCGTCATCGACCGATAGCAAATGGCAGCCGGTGAAAAAGGAAATGGATCTAGCCACGCGGTTGATCGACGAAATGACGTCGCAGTGGAAACCGGACGAGTATCACGATGAATACCGCGATGCTTTGATGGATTTCATCGAGAAGAAAATCGCCGGCGGAGAAGCGGTGGACGATGTAAAACAATCGGACCACGACCGTGACGAAGGAAGCGGAGGCAAGGTGTTGGATCTAGCCGAATACCTGGAACGGAGCATCAAGAAGCCCGCGGCTTCGAGTGAACCCAAACCTCGGGCCAAGAGTGCCCCCACGAAAAATGCCGCTAAGAAAGCCCCCAGCAAAAAAGGCCGCCGCTCCGCTTGAGAAATACCGCGCGAAACGCGACTTCAAGAAAACCCCTGAGCCGGGTGCTAATCTAGCAGCCAAGGCGGGTAGCTCGTTCGTCATTCAGGAACACCACGCCCGCTCGCATCATTTCGATTTCCGCTTGGAAATGGATGGAGTCCTCGTGAGTTGGGCCGTCCCCAAGGGAATTCCAGAGGACACCGCAGCGAAGCGGTTGGCGGTGCATGTGGAGGACCACCCGCTCGATTACGGCGGGTTTGAAGGAGTCATACCGGAGGGAAATTATGGCGCTGGGACCGTGGCCATTTGGGACAAGGGCGAGTGGGAACCCATGGAGAGAACCTGGCGCAAAGACTTTGCGGACGGCACTCTGAAGTTCCATCTGAAAGGCAAGCGGTTGAGCGGCCCCTACCTGTTGGCGAGGATGAAGGAAGAGCCTAACTGGATGTTGAAGATGCTCAACCCAGCGACTCATCCCGCGCCGACCGCTAGACCTAACCGCGAGGACGCGAAGTTTATTTCCCCGCAACTCGCGCGATCGGTTCCAACAGTTCCTGAGGGAAATCAATGGCTGCATGAACTTAAGTTCGACGGCTATCGTTTAGTCGCCGTCCAGCGGAAGGGGGTGTTAAAACTCTATACCCGAAATCGGATCGACTGGACGGAACGTTTCGCCTCCCTCGCGAAGCGCATCGCGATGCTATCTAACAAAGACTTCGTAATGGATGGCGAAGCGGTGGTTTTCGATGAGAAAGGGCGTTCGCGTTTCGGCGATCTGCAGGAGGCGCTGCAGAACGGCAAGGGTGGGAAGATTGCCTATGTTGCATTCGACCTGCTTCATTTAACCGGTCTGAACCTTCGGGATTTGCCGCTCGCCGAACGCTTGAGAAAACTGGAAGAAATCGTGGCCAGCGAGACAGGTTCCGTCCGCCGATCCAAGGTGTGGGCGGCTGAAATGGGCGTGGATCTCTTCAAGCAGGCCTGCAAGAACGGACTCGAGGGAATCATCAGCAAGACTGCGCAGGGCCGTTACCTCGAAGGCGCAAGAAAGGATTGGGCGAAATCGAAATGCCGCGCCCGCCAGGAGTTCATCATCTGCGGCTACACCGAGCCGCAGGGATCGCTGCCGGCATTCGGAGCTCTGGTGTTAGGTTCGTTTGAAAACGGCAAGCTCATCCCGCGCGGGAAGGTCGGCACCGGCTTCCCGGACGCCCTGCGGCGCAGGATGTTAGAGACGTTCAAGCCGCTGGTGACCGGCAAGGCTGCATTTCCCTCCAAGGAATCCGCCGTGACCTGGCTGGAGCCGGAACTCGTCGCGGAGATTGAATTCGCGGAGATTACCCATGATGGATCGATCCGGCAGGGGAGCTTCGTGGGGCTGCGCGAGGACAAGGCGGCGGCTCAGGTGCATCTCGACGGACTGCAGCTCGCCAGTATCGGCGGCAAGGGCTCGAACGTTGCAGGAATCACCATCAGTCACCCGGAGAGATTGGTTTATCCTGCGGAACAGATTACCAAGCTCGAAGTCGCCCGCCACTACGAACGGGTGGGGGAATGGATGCTGCCGTTTGTAGCTAACAGACCGTTAGCCTTGCTGCGCGCGCCGGAAGGGATCACCGGGGAAATGTTTTTCCAGAAGTCGTTTCCCACCCATCTGCCGCCCCACGTGATCCAGCAGGATCTAGCGGATGGCACCCGCGTGTTTTCCATCAAGGACGTGAAGGGGCTGGTGGCGCTGGCCCAGTTTGGAGCGATCGAGTTCCATCCGTGGGGAGCCCGTTTGCCGAAGGCGGACAAGCCGGATTTCGTCACTTGGGATCTGGATCCGGATGCCGCAGTGCCGTGGGCCGAAGTTCTGGGAGCAGCGCTCTTGCTCAGGGATTATCTAGCGGAAAAAGGCTTGGGCACGATCGTAAAAACCTCCGGTGGAAAGGGACTGCACATTATGCTCTATCTAAAACGGAATCATGACTGGGAGGTGATGCGCGAGTTTACCAAGGCCGTGGCCCAAGCGATCGCAGCCTACAACCCGAATCGATTTGTCATCACTTCGACCAAGGCCAAGCGGACCGGGAAAATTTTCATCGACTGGATGCGCAACGGCCGGGGAGCCACCTGCATCGCGCCGTGGAGTCTGAGGGCGAGGCCCGGCGCGGCCGTTTCGATGCCAGTCAACTGGTCGGACCTGAAAGATATCACTGCGAGTGGATTTACCATTCACGAGCCCTTGGAGGTTCCCTCAGAATGGATCAGCCTGAAGCCTCAGTCGGTCTCGAAGGCCCTGCTCCGGGAATTTGGGATTGGGATCTGAAGGGTTCGTTGATCGTGCAAAATCCTCGTCCTCCGAAGCATGCCCGGAGTTCCTCCAAACACGCTTTTGCCTCATTATGATGCTCGAAGCCGATCACGATACCCTCACCATAGCGCATTACGACCACTTCACCTTTGCAGCGTTCCTCCCTGACCAGCCGATGGAGGTTACAGAGTCCACCTCATGATCCGTGAGCAAACGCCGCAGCCGCCAGTCCAGATTCTCATCCAGCAGAATCCTCATCGTTCAGATCCCGGCGAGGGCGTGGACCTTGGATTCCTCCAACAGAGCGATGACCTGCTCGTGCGAAACTCCGGGAAAACCTTCGAGAAAGTCCGTGATCGATTCCCCGGCTTCAAGGTGGTCAAACAACCCTTTCACCGGCACCCGCGTCCCCGCGAAAACCGCTTCTCCGCCCAGAATCTCCGGGTCAATCACGACGAACTTCTCCATGTGCGGACTCTAGCACTCCAGCGACTCAGCACCAACCCGGAAACCAGAAGCTTGTCATTTTTCCTACGATCTCATCCTCCGACCGTTCCGAAGCCAGTCCCGAAGATCTGCTTTCCATACATCCGGAACGTACTATCTTGCGATAGATAGCCATGCCACCACCCATGCACCAGATACGGGCAGTAGCGGGCCTGCCAAGTGCCATCCATCAGGATTTCGTGATAGGCCTCTCGGTCGCCGAAGTTGAGGGTCATGTCGGGCAGCGGGTGGACCCAAAAGTAGGGGATCACAGCAATTTTTAATTCCTCGATGCCTCCATGCTCCTCGATGAGCTGGGTCAGCGCGATTGGCCCAGTGGTCGAGACCGGCTCGGTGCTGCCCAGGAAACCATCCTTCACCCGAGCATACAGGTGATCCAAGAATATCTTGAGAAAGCGCGCCTTGGGCCGGGCAACCATGAAGTGATTCATCAGGATCTCCATGCCTCCATAGAGCGTCTGGCTATGGACCGGGTGGTCGGTGGTGAGAATCATCTCCGTATCGGCTGCGACCAATCCGGACTCCACAGCGGCATGCAGCAGGCTGTCTAGCGGCCGGAGGGCCAGCATGTCGGCATCCGCATAGATCCCGCCGTTTTCGTAGAGGGCGATGCAGCGGAAGACATCCGCCTTGAGGATGCCGGTGGGATACCGGTTGAGGGATTCCCAGTCGAAGATTTCATGAGCTGCCATCGCCGCCGGCCAATCCGCATCCGTTGTGAAGCGGTGTTCCCAGTCTGGATTGAGCTTGATCATGGACTCCACGCACCGGGCGATAGGTTCAGGCAGATCGTGATCCGGCCACGTCTGATGAATGATCTTGGGGAAATCGATAGGAATGGTTAGGTCAGGCAGTGCGGCAATCATGGTTTTTCGGTAAGAGGCTGTCTTAAAAATATCTAACGTGCGATTCTGGCGAGCATCCGCTTGCTCATCGACAGATAGATCATGGCTTCCGAGTGTTCGATCTTCACTTCATAATCCCGGACCAGTCGCCGCGATTGGATCAACCATCCGA
>JANMSI010000087.1:0-7691 GCA_031389115.1 Akkermansiaceae bacterium | reverse complement strand
TCGGCAAGCTCACCGTCTTGGAAGCTGTCGACCTCGTGAAACAACTCGAAGAGACCTGGGGCGTTTCCGCCGCAGCACCAGTTGGCGTCGCCGCCGCTGCTGCCGGTCCTGCCGAAGCTGTCGAAGAAAAAACCGAATTCGACGTGGTGATCGTCGAAGCCGGTGCCAACAAGATCGCTGTCATCAAGGCAGTGCGCGAAGTGGCTCCCGGACTTGGCCTTGCGGACGCGAAGAAGCTCGTCGAGAGTGCGCCTGCCAAGATCCTCGAAGGCGTTGCCAAAGACGCCGGCGAAACCGCCAAGAAAAAGCTCGAAGAGGCTGGTGCCAAAATCGAACTCAAGTAACATCTTTCGGATTCGTCCCGAGGCAGAGAAATCTGCCTCGGGACTTTCTGTCGAAACCGGCGGGAGCATCTAACATTAACTCATCAGATTTTCCCGCCGATTCCGACTCCACTTTTCAACGCTTGATCCACCCTGCCTGAGTCGCTCCGCGGCTCGGGCTCAATTTGTAAGAAGAATACCACTAAACGCCATGGCTGAACGTCTCTATTTCGGGAAATTCGAAGAAGTCATCGAGCCGCCTAACCTCATTGAGGTTCAGAGTCGCTCCTACGATGAATTCCTTCAAAAGGAAGTGCTCCCCAGCGAGCGGGCCGATGCGGGTCTCCAAGCGGTTTTCCGCGAGGTTTTCCCCATCAAGAGTTATGACGAGGCGATCGAACTCGATTTCGTCGCCTATGATATCGAGGATCCCAAGATCACCTCTCTCGACTCGCTGCGCAACAGCGAGAGCTTCAGCGCGGCACTGTATGTGACGTTTAAGTTGAAAGACGAGACTGGCACCAAGAAAGAGCGCGTTTACATGGGCGAACTCCCGATGATGACCCGCCGTGGAACGTTCATCATCAACGGTGCCGAGCGGGTTATTGTTTCCCAGCTTCACCGTTCGCCAGGTATTTGCTTCGAAACCTCGCAGCACTTGAATGGCAAACTTCTCCATTCCTTCCGCATCATCCCCGATCGCGGTTCCTGGTTGGAAGTGCAGTTCGATACCAACGATCTGCTCTATGTATATCTCGACCGCCGCCGTCGCCGCCGCAAGTTCCTTGCCACCACATTCCTGCGCGTGCTCGGCTATCCGACGGACCGCGACATCGTTAGCCACTTCTATTCTCCTGAATCGCTGGCTCTCAGCGAAGCGATGGACGAAGGCGAACTCGGCCATAAAGTGCCTTTCGAGGACATCCTCGACGGCGAGCTAACAGTAGCTAAGGCTTACGAGCCACTGACGATCGGTATCGTCCGCCAACTCCTCGCACTTGGCCACAAGAGCGTGGAAGTCATCGACGGTCGCGAAGATGAAATCCTTCTCAAATCGCTCCGCAAGGACCCGGCGAAGGATGAGGAATCCGCACTCAAGGATATCTATCGGAAACTCCGCCCCGGAGATCCGCCGACCGCCGCCAACGCCCGCGCGTTGCTCAAGCGTCTGTTCTTCGACGCGAAGAAATATGACCTCACCCGCGTCGGTCGTTACAAGATCAACCAAAAGCTCGGCATCCAGGTGGATTCCGATCAACGGATCATGGTGCCAGAGGATTTCCTCGCTGCCGTCCGCTACATCCTCAAGCTGAAAAAAGGCGACGGTGTCATCGACGACATCGACCACCTTGGTTCGCGCCGCGTGCGTGCGGTGGGTGAACTTCTTGCCAACCAGTGCCGCGTGGGTCTTGCCCGCACCGAGCGCTTGGTCAAGGAGCGCATGACCTTGTTCGACGTGAATATCGAAGGCATGACGCCGCAGAAGTTGATCAACCCGAAGGCGCTTTCCGCCGTCGTGCGCGATTTCTTCGGCCGTTCGCAGCTCTCGCAGTTCATGGACCAAACCAACCCGCTCGCCGAGCTCACCCACAAGCGCCGTCTATCGGCTCTTGGACCAGGTGGTCTCAACCGCGACCGTGCAGGCTTCGAAGTCCGCGACGTGCATCCGTCCCACTACGGCCGGATCTGCCCGATCGAAACTCCGGAAGGTCCTAACATCGGTCTCATCAACTCGATGTGTACCTATGCCCGAATCAACGAGTTCGGCTTCATCGAAACTCCTTACCGCCGCGTGGTGAACTCGAAGGTCACGAACGAGATCGAGTATCTAACCGCCGACCAGGAGGAAAACTTCCTCATCGCCCAGGCCAACAACCCGATCGACAAGAAGGGTGTTTTCCAAACCGAACGCATCACCGCCCGTGAAAAAGGCGGCGAGTTCATCGAAGCACTTCCAGCGGAAGTGAACTACATGGACGTCTCGCCCAAGCAGCTCGTTTCCGTGGCTGCCGGTCTGATTCCGTTCCTCGAGCACGATGACGCGAACCGCGCGCTGATGGGCTCTAACATGCAACGCCAAGGCGTGCCATTGCTCGTTTCCGAGTCGCCGCTCGTCGGCACCGGTCTCGAAGGCAAAGCCGCCCGCGATTCGCGCGCGGTGGTGGTTTCCGAAGCCGATGGCATCGTTGCCGCCGCGACTGCGGAAATAATTGTCACCACTCCGGATGGCAAGCTTCCCGTTTCCGAGGAAAAATTCCTCAGCGACGCCGAGTCGGTGAAATCCAACGTGGCAAAAGGCATCATGGCCTATCCGCTGCGGAAGTTCATGCGTTCCAACGCCGGTACCTGCATCAATCAGAAGCCGATCGTCAAGCTGGGGCAAAAAATCAAGAAGGGCCAGGTGCTCGCCGACGGACCTAACACCGAAGACGGCGAACTCGCCATCGGTCGGAATGTTCTCGTGGCGTTCATGCCTTGGAACGGCTATAACTTCGAAGATGCCATTGTCATCTCCGAGCGCGTGGTGAAGGACGATGTTTATACTTCCATCCACATCTCCGAATTCGATGTCGCCGCCCGTGACACCAAACTCGGACCGGAAGAAATCACCCGTGATATTCCGAACGTCGGTGAGGATGCGCTTCGCAACCTCGACCACGACGGTATCATCCGCATCGGTGCGGAAGTAAAACCCGGCGACATCCTCGTCGGCAAGATCACTCCGAAGTCCGAAACCGAACTCGCCCCGGAAGAACGTCTCCTCCGCGCGATCTTTGGTGAAAAGGCCGCCGACGTGAAAGACACTTCGCTGCGCGTGCCATCCGGTTGCGTCGGAATCGTCCAGGACGTGCGCGTTTCCCAAAGCGGCTTCGCCAAGAAGCGCGCTGAAAAAGTCGATCCAGTCGAACTCAAGAAGACGCTTAAGAAGATTAACGACGAGCACAAGAAGAAGGCCGACAAGCTGACGGACGACCTCACCGAACGTCTCTCCGACATTCTGCTAGGCGAAAAAATCCCGCTCGACGTGGTTAACGCGCAAACCGGCGAAATCATCATCCCCGCGAACCGCAAGATCACCAAGACGCTGCTTCGCAAGCTCGCTTCGGTTCACGACCATATCGAGATCGATCCATCGCCGATCCGTAACAAGATTCTGGAAATTATCAGCTCGTTCGAAGGCCGCTTCCAGGAACTCGATACCGAGCGCGAGCGCAAACTCGATTCGCTGGAGTCTGGCGATGAAGTCGATCCCGGCGTTATCAAGGAAGTCAAAGTCTTCATTGCCGCCAAACGGAAACTCTCCGTCGGCGACAAAATGGCGGGTCGTCACGGTAACAAGGGCGTCGTCGCAACCATCGTACCGGAAGAAGACATGCCATATCTATCGGACGGAACTCCCGTCGATATCTGCCTCAACCCGCTCGGCGTGCCATCGCGGATGAACGTCGGCCAGGTTCTTGAAACCCACCTCGGCGTTGCTGCCAAGGCGCTTGGTTTCAAGGTTGCCACTCCGATTTTCGACGGCATCAAGGAGGAAGTCATCTGGGATTTCATGTCCAAGGCCAAGCAGGTCGATGGTGTGAAATTCGTTGGTGACAACGGCGAGCTTCGTGCCCGCAAGCCCGGCGAAAAAGAAGGCCGCGGTTATACCTGGATCGGCGACGGCAAGGACGGCACCACCGGCGGTAAATCGACCCTCTACGACGGTCGCACCGGCGAGGCATTCCACAACCCGGTCGTGGTCGGCATGATCTATATTTTGAAACTCGGTCACTTGGTTGCCGACAAGATCCACGCCCGCGCTGTCGGTCCATACTCGCTCGTCACTCAGCAGCCGCTCGGTGGTAAGGCGCAGTACGGTGGCCAACGTTTTGGAGAAATGGAAGTGTGGGCGCTCGAAGCATACGGTGCCGCTTACACCCTTCAGGAACTTCTAACCGTCAAGTCGGACGACGTCCAAGGACGCACCCGGATTTACGAGGCGATTGTCAAAGGCGACAATAACCTCGAAGCCGGAACGCCCGAGTCGTTCAACGTTCTCATCAAGGAAATGCAATCCCTCGGACTCGATGTCCGTCCGGGGCGCAAGGGCTCGACCCATGGCTCCGGCATGACCGGTGGCTTGGACGACTACTCCCTGGATGACCTCACCCTGTAATTTCAAACGCGAACCCCAACCCTGACCCAATACCTAACATGAGTGTCGATAACAACCTTCGCGAACTATTCGGCGTGGACGAGCGTCCAGAGGCGTTTGACCAAGTCTCCATCACCGTTGCCTCACCGGAAATCATCCGTTCCTGGTCCAAGGGCGAAGTGAAAAACCCGGAAACCATCAACTACCGGACCTTCAAGCCCGAAAAAGGCGGTCTCTTCTGCGAGCGGATCTTCGGACCCACCCGCGACTGGGAGTGCGCCTGCGGCAAATACAAGCGGATCAAGCACAAGGGCGTCATCTGCGACCGTTGCGGTGTCGAAGTGACTTTGAGCCGCGTCCGTCGCGAGCGCATGGGCCACATCGAACTGGCCGTACCGGTTTCCCATATCTGGTTCTACAAATGCATGCCTTCCCGCATCGGCCTCATGTTAGACATGAGTGCGCGGCAGCTTGAGCGCGTCATTTACTATGAGGACTACGTCGTCACCGAACAGGGCAACACTGCTCTCGAAGTTGGCCAACTCCTCACAGAAAATGAACTCCGCGAAGCGGAAGACACCTACGGCGACGGATCGTTCCAAGCCGGCATGGGTGCGGCTGCCATCATGGAATTGCTTCGCCAGTGCGATCTTCCATCGTTGATCGTCGCGCTTGAAGAAGAACTTGGAACCACGCGTTCGAAGCAGAACAAGAAGAAGCTCTCGAAGCGTCTCAAGATTACCCAAGGCTTCTCGCAATCCAAGTCGCGTCCTGAGTGGATGATCCAGACTGTGCTTCCCGTGATCCCGCCGGACCTGCGTCCGTTGGTGCCACTCGAAGGTGGTCGCTTCGCCACTTCCGACCTCAACGACCTCTATCGCCGCGTCATCAACCGTAACAACCGCCTCAAGAATCTCCTGCTCCTCAAAACGCCGGAAGTTATCATCCGCAACGAAAAGCGGATGCTGCAAGAGGCTGTTGACGCGCTCTTTGACAACGGTCGCCATGGCCGCGCTGTCACCGGTGCCGGCAATCGTCCGCTCAAATCCCTCAGTGACATGCTCAAGGGCAAGGGTGGCCGTTTCCGCCAGAACCTTCTCGGAAAGCGCGTCGATTACTCTGGCCGTTCCGTCATCGTCGTCGGACCGGACCTCAAGCTCGGTCAGTGCGGTCTTCCGAAAAAGATGGCCCTAACATTGTTCGAGCCATTCATCATCCGCCGCCTCAAAGAGCTTGGCTATTGCCACACTGTGCGCTCGGCCAAGAAGATGATCGACCGCAAGACCACCGAGGTATGGGACATTCTAGCGGAAGTCACCAAGGGTCACCCAATTCTTCTCAACCGCGCGCCGACCCTTCACCGTCTTTCGATTCAGGCTTTCGAGCCGAAGCTCATCGAAGGCGAGGCCATCCGGGTTCATCCGCTCGTTTGCACCGCTTACAACGCGGACTTCGACGGTGACCAAATGGCCGTCCACGTCCCGCTGTCGATTGAGGCTCAGATGGAGTGCCGCCAGCTCATGCTCGCGCCTAACAATATCTTCTCGCCGGCATCGGGCCGTCCCGTGACGGTTCCTACCCAGGACATCATTCTCGGCACCTACTATCTAACTTGGGCCGGTCTCCGCACTGAGAAGGATCGCGAGAAAGAGGAGCACATGCCGTTGTTCGAGAATGCCTCTGAAGTCGAGTTCGCCCTCGCTTCGGACAAGATCGACTACCATCAGTGGATCCGCATCCGTAACCCCGACCATGGCAAGACCTCGGTTTTTGGTTACAAAGGCGAGGATCTAACCGATAAAGATCGCAAGGAACTCACTCCGCTTCAGCAAGCGCTCCGCCAAGGCAAAATCATCGAGACCACTCCGGGTCGCGTTCGTTTCAATGAAATCTGGCCTGCGGGCGTTGGTTTCATTAACAACAACGTCGGCAAGAAGCAGATCGGCGACATCATCTGGCGTTGCTATCAGGTCTCCGGCAAGCCGAAGACCGTAGAAGTTCTTGATCAACTCAAGACCCTCGGTTTCCGCGAAGCGACTCGTTCAGGAACTTCCATCGGGATTGTTGACATGGTCATCCCTGAGGAAAAGACCGCTGTCATCAAGGACGCCTACGAGCAGGTGGACAAGGTCACCAAGCAGTACCGCAACGGTGTCATCACCGACGGCGAGCGCTATCAGAAGGTCGTCGACGTCTGGACCCAAGCCACCGACACCATCGCCAACGCGCTCTATCGGAAAATCGAACACAACGAAGGCAAGAAGAAGGCGTCGCCACTCTTCATGATGGTCGATTCCGGTGCGCGGGGTAACAAGTCGCAGATCAAACAACTCGGCGGTATGCGCGGACTGATGGCCAAGCCATCCGGTGAAATCATCGAACGTCCGATCATCTCGAACTTCCGCGAAGGTCTGTCGGTGCTTGAGTATTTCATCTCCACCCACGGAGCTCGTAAGGGTCTATCTGACACCGCGCTCAAGACCGCGGACTCCGGATACATGACACGCAAGCTGGTGGACGTGGCGCAGGATGTGATCGTCTTCAAACAGGATTGCGGAACTGCGAACGGCATCACCGTCGCCGCCATTTATGATGGTGACGAAGAGACAGCCTCGCTCCCGACCCGGATCTACGGCCGTGTTTCCTGTGAACAAATCAAGGACCCAGTCTCCGGTGGCATCATTGTGGAAGTGGACGACGTCATTAACGAAATCCAAGCCAACGGCATCGAACGCATCGGTGTCCTCAAGCTGAAGATCCGTTCGGTTCTAACGTGCGAAGCCGAGCGAGGCTGCTGTGCCAACTGTTATGGCCTCAACCTCGCCACCGGACTACCCGTGAAAATCGGCGAAGCCGTCGGCATCATCGCCGCCCAATCGATCGGCGAACCCGGCACCCAGCTTACCATGCGGACGTTCCACGTCGGTGGTGTCGCCGCCGCCACGTTCAAGCAGCCGATCATCAAAGCCAAGAATACCGGCCGCATCGTTTACAAGGACATGCGCACGGTGCAGGACGTCGATGGCCACTGGGTTGTTCTCAACAAGAACAGCACCATCTCCATCCGCGACAAGGAAGGCCTCGAGCTGGAAAGCCACATGATCGTCATCGGCTCCGTCATTTCCGTTAAAGATGGCGAGGACGTGAAAAAGGGCGACACCGTCGTTACCTGGGATCCCTACAACGTGCCGATCCTCACCGAGAAAATCGGCAAGGTCGAACTCCGCGAC
>JANMSI010000072.1:0-4041 GCA_031389115.1 Akkermansiaceae bacterium | reverse complement strand
AACAGCCATCTAGGCAAGCGCCAAATGCGCGTGGCGGGAGATATTTAGCGCCCCAGAAAATGCAGAGGGACTTTTTTGATCCGCTAAGTCGGAACCCCGCCAGCGGGCCCGCCAAGGCGTCCCGAGGCCACGCTAAAGGAGATTATTCACTCCAATGTTGGACACCGTTGGTCGGGAGCCATGGGCACGGGCAAATCCACGAACAGCTTGGAATACAAGCGCATCAATAATCACGGGCGGACGAGTTACTACCGTTGCGAGCCTGGCCTAACGTTCTTGCAGTTCGTGACGGAGATCGCACGCGCCCATGGCATCGTTTCCAAAAAGCAGACTCATCTGCGGCTGCGGGAAAAACTCTACACCGTGCATGGCGCTGGCAGCCGTTTGTTCATCATCGACGAGTTTCATCAACTTTTTCTCCGCCGTGGCAGGAACGAAACCACGCCCATCCTCCAATGCGAATTTGTCCGCGCCCTCCATGATATGTCCGGCGGCGGCATCGCCATCGTCTCTACCGATGCGCTCGCTGAGCATCTAATCGACAACAAGGCGGCGCTCGCTCAACTCTTGGACCGGGGCACGATCCGGGCCGCGCTACCCGATAAACCATCGGCTGAAGATGCCCGGACGTTCATCAAGTCCTTAGGCCTGCCCCTTCTATCAGACCGGGAGCCGCAAGCCTCCGCCCTGATAGCGGACATTCTCAAATCATCCGGCCTGAGGAAGCTCACCCTGCATCTGAGGGACGGCGCGGCCTCCGCTGCCAAGCTGGGCGAGCAATACACCTGGGCGCACTTCGTCGCGACCTTTGAGAATTTACAATCCCTCGGCAAACGCCGCGGCCAGTGATTCCTAACAACCATTCTCCCACTCTCCGACCTCTCCCATCAAAAACACCACATGAACTCACCCCAACTAACCAGCATCGATCAACGCGGCTTTCTAAATACCACAGGCTCACGAGCCGTCGGCCTTTTAAGACTTCTCGCCATCGCCGCAACCAGCGACCACAGCAGACACGGGCCGCCAAGTCTCCAAGAGATTGATGCAATCCGCGGCCTCGCCAACGATACCAGCCTCGACCTCGGCACGGCCATTGAAGGGATCACTGATGAGCGGGAAAGGAGGGCTTCATGAAAATCGCGCTACAAGGCGATTCTAGCGGGGGGTATCTGAAATCCCCCGGATGACCCGGAAAAAATCGTGCAAGCGGTTTGCAGGCATCTGCATGGCCTTCACGCCTCTGAGCGGAGGCGGTCAACATGGGAAAATCGGCTTTTAGCCGATTTGGGCCAGAAACGCCCCTCTCCCGCCGCCTGTTAGCCGCGGGCTGTCATTGCGCCCAGCCTCGCCAACTCGCGTTTTGCAACAAGGTTCCGTCGTTTTGCAACGGGGTTCCCTTCCGGGGCTGCAAATTCCGCGCTCTTTTCTCCCTGGAACATCCGAAACCCTGCCCACATGGCAGGCCTCGCCATCCGACCCCCTCCCACCGTGCCCGTTTTGCCAACGAGCCGATCTGTTGGAGGAAATCCATTGGAGCAATGAGCGGGAGGACGGCACCGAATTCGACGGCCCCGCAATCCGCTGCAACCGCTGCGATGCCATCGCGCCGGCCGCGGCATGGATGCATCACAAGGGAGGTGTCGCGTGAATCCGGCCCCTCTAACGGATCACAACGCCTGTGCGCAGAAACTTAACACGAAAACTGAATCCCCACGTCCATGAAATCAAATCCACTCGCCCCGACTCCCGACACCGATGCCCACGGCGCCCAAATCGTCACGGTCGAATTCAGCGCGCTGGAGTTGGAAGCAATCGAACGATGCGCCAGCCAGCTCGCGATCTCCGTTGATGAGCTTATCATTCGCGCGGTAACTGAACAGATGGCGAGATTGCTTCCGGGTTCCGAAGTTGCGCAAACTGGTTCCATCCAAACGCCAGGGGGTGTCGCGTGAGTTCCCACAAGCTGATCCTTGGCCCGGACGGGAAACCGATTTCGGCAGAGCGCGTGAAGATGGAAAAGCAGAGCCGCTTCAATCCTCTGCGCGGATGGACGCCAGAGGTGTTAGTCCGCCAGCTTGAAGCTTACTCGCGGGGCGAGATTGCGCAGCTGGCTTGGGTAATGGAGTGGCTTGAGAAGCATGACGACATCATCGCGACGGTGGCACCGAAGGCCAAGGCCGCCGTCTCCAGGCACGGCTACGACATCCTTCTAATGGATGGGATCAAACCGGAGTTGCAAGGCATGGCGGAAGATCAACGCGGCAGGCTCCAAAAGTTCTATCAGACCATTGAGACCACCGATGCGGTGGAAATGGAAGAGGCCGGGGAGATGCGCTTGTTAGTGCAGCAGGGAATGGACGGCTATGGCAAAGGCTACGCAGCCCATCACATCATCTGGCGGCCGTCGCGGACGGATTTGCAGGCGACCCTGGTGAAGGTGCCGACTTGGTTCTTCGAAGCCACGGAAGGCCGCCTCAAGTTTTTGCCCGACCGTTCCGCTCAGCGCGGGGCAGAGCTTGAAACCTTTGGCGGCCGGAATGCCTGGATCACTTGGAAAGGACGCGGCGTGATGCTGGCTGGAGTGCTGGCCCGCATGTTCAAGCAGCTCCCGCTTCAGGACTGGCTTACTTATTGTGATCGCCACGGGATGCCCGCATTTCTTGGCAAGACCACCGCAGCCAAGGGTTCGACTGGCTGGAATGACATGGCGGACGCCGTGGCTGGCATCGGCTCCGAGTACGGAGCGGTGATCAATACCGGCGACGTGATCGACGTGTTGCACCTGGCAGGCAAAGGCGTGTTGCCCTATGCGAGCCTGGTAGACCGGATGGACCGGGCACAGGTGATCCTCTGGCGCGGTGGTGATCTCTCGACGATGAGCAGGGAGGGTGGCACCGGTTCCAACCCACAAACGGCCGCGACTAACGAACTCGACGCCGACAACGCGGCATGGGTTTCCGAGACTTTGAATCGAAGCCTCACGGCCCGCGTGGTCGCTTGGAGTTTCGGTGAAACCGCACCGGTTCTTTGCAGGCTTCAAGTCAGGTCGAAAACGCCTGAAAACCTCGACCAGGATATGGTGGTGGTGAAGTCGGCAGTTGAAATGGGCGTGCTCGTTTCCAAGCGCTGGTTCACCGCAAAATTCGGAATCGTGGAAGCCGACGAAAACGAGGCCGCGCTCGGTGAGAAAGAGCCGCCCAAGAAATCCCGGCCTGGAAACATCCCGCCCGCAAATCCTCCTCAGACAAAAAGCTAATTCAACTAACACACAATATGATATCTCAACCGGTTCAAACCTCATCCTCAAGCAATGCGGACGTTGACGCCTACGCAACGTGGCAGAAGCGATCCAAGGAACCCCAATTTGCCCAGTATGATGAGCTTCGCCAATCGAAGGTAGATGCTGGCCTTACCAAAGAGGACGCCCTTCAGGTGACTCTGCGGCAGTGGAAGGAAGACGAAGCCAACGCTGCTCAAGCCTCAGAAGCCAAATCCTGAAATGTTATCCGATGCCACGTCTGCCGAACTTGCTTCCGACGAAGCCGATGAGATCCTGGCGGAGCAAATCGCGGACGTGGTTCTGGAACTGGCCAAGAAACCCGGCGCCCATCGCCTGGCTGCCATGCAGATGGCTGGCCTAGCAGGCGAGCGGCCGTCGCACGCGGACATTGCCAGGGCTTTCAACCTTACCCCGCGACAGGTCCGCACAGCCGAACAGCGGGCATTTGCTTACATCGCCTTCATGCACCCGGAGCTGCGGCTAGAAATCCGCAGGGGAGCTTTGAATAACAATTGATTTTTCGCGCCCGTAGCAGCCCGGCAACCTGATCGGGAGGCGGACGTTGTTCCAGGTCCGGGAGACCGGTTTTGTATATTTTCCGGTGGGCATGGAACCCAGTGAGCCGGGGTGCTACGGACGCGGAGAATCAAATCTAAAACTACATTTTTCAATAACACACATCACGGGTGTCCGGTTATAACCCAAACAATTTCAATTGGTTGGGGTCGGAGTCATCACAAGTTCTGGGGTCTGATTCC
>JANMSI010000015.1:0-46971 GCA_031389115.1 Akkermansiaceae bacterium | reverse complement strand
AGCGATGAAATGGAGTTTGTCGAGTTCCTGCGCGCTTCTTGGAGGCGAACCTACAAGGGTCGAGCGTCACTGGGCAAGCGAGTTTTTTGAGAGGGGGAAATGGTGGGGTTCCGAGCGATCTGGCAGGAGCGCTTACGTTTTTTTTACGCGAAATGCCGATCCTTTAATTATCCGGCCAGCAATTTTGCGGGAGGATCAGGCACTGCAACCACCATGACCGACCTCATCTACATCGCTGTCACTCTCGGCTTTTTCACACTCGGGGCGCTCTACGCCCGCTTCTGCGAAACCCTCTAACCAGCCCCACCATGGAAACCATCGTCATCGGCGTCATCGCCATCCTGCTCATCGGCTACCTCCTTGTCGCCATGCTCCACCCGGAAAAATTTTAACCCACGCACATGCACTCGCACGACTGGCTTCAACTCGCCCTCTTCATTGGCGTCCTCGCCCTGATCACCAAACCGCTCGGCATCTACCTAACAAAAGTGCTCGATCCTCAGGGGAGGACGTGGCTCGATCCGCTGCTCCGGCCGTTGGAAAAAATCACCTACCGCCTGATGGGTGTGGATGCCTCCAAGGAGCATGGTTGGAAGGCATATACCTTCGCCGTGCTCGTCTTCAGCGCGGTGGGTTTGCTTTTCACCTACATCATTTTGCGCCTGCAACATCTCCTGCCGATGAACCCGCAAGGCTTGGCCGCACTTAGTCCGGCGCTCGCGTTCAACACTGCGGTTAGTTTCACCACCAACACCAACTGGCAGAGCTACGGCGGCGAAAGCACGATGTCGTATTTCTCGCAGATGGTCGGCTTGACGGTCCATAATTTCACCTCCGCCGCCGTCGGCATTTCAGTCGCTGCGGCGCTCGTCCGCGGGGTCTCGCGCCACTCGGCCACCACGCTCGGGAACTTTTGGGTCGATATCACCCGCACCACTTACTACCTGCTGCTGCCACTCTGCCTGGTCCTCGCGGTCTTCCTCGTTTCTCAGGGCACGATCCAAAACTTCAAGGCCTACGACACCGCCACCCTGGTCGAACCCTCCGGGGAGGTTACCACTCAGACCATCGTCCAAGGCCCGATGGCCTCGCAGGCCGCCATCAAGATGCTAGGCACTAACGGCGGCGGCTTTACCAATGCCAACTCCGCGCAACCGTTTGAAAACTCAACTCCGTTAGGCAACTTCATCCAGATGCTCTCGATCTTCGCCATCGGCAGCGGCCTCACCTGGTATCTCGGGAAATCCACGAAAAACCAAGCTCACGGCTGGTCGGTCTGGGCCGCGATGATGATCCTTTTCGTCAGCGGCGTGCTCGCCTGCTGGTGGGCCGAGTCGAGCGGAAATCCCATCCACCACGCCCTCGGAGTCGCAGTCGGAGATGGCAACATGGAAGGCAAGGAAGTCCGCTTCGGCATCTTCAACTCCTCGCTCTTTGCCACCGTCACCACCGCCGCTTCATGTGGTGCCGTCAACTCGATGCACGACTCCTTCACCGCCATCGGCGGACTGGTGCCGCTGTTCATGATGGAACTCGGCGAAGTCGTCATCGGCGGCGTCGGCGCGGGACTTTACGGGATGTTAGTCTTCGTGGTGCTCGCCGTGTTTATCGCCGGACTCATGGTCGGCCGCACTCCTGAATACCTCGGCAAAAAGATCCAGGCATTCGACGTGAAAATGTCCATGCTTGCCCTGCTCGTCCTGACCGCCAGCATCCTCGGCTTCACCGCCTGGGCCGCTGTTAGCCCTTGGGGCCAGGCCGGACTCAACAACGCAGGCCCTCACGGCTTCAGCGAAATCCTTTACGCCTACAGCTCCGCCACCGCGAACAACGGCAGCGCCTTCGCCGGTCTAACCGCCAACCCCGCCAGCGGCGATCCGCACTACAACGTCACCCTCGGGATCGCCATGCTGATCGGTCGTTTCCTCATGATCATTCCGATCCTGGCCCTCGCCGGTTCGCTGGTGAAAAAGAAAATCTCGCCCCCCACCGCGGGCACCTTCCCAGTCTCCGGCAGCTTGTTCACGATTCTTCTAATCGGCACGGTCCTCCTCATTGGCGCGCTGAATTTCCTGCCAGCCCTCGCGCTCGGACCGATCGTCGAACACTTCCTGATGCTCAAAGGCCAGCTCTTCTGATAGCAGTTTGGATCGGAACGCGAGGTGGCAGAGAGGATATCCCTTTCTCTGCCACCTTTTTTCGTTGGTAAGGTTAGTCTCTGTTTAAAAAAAATTGAGAGCCGTGTCCTTTCGGCCAGACGCGGTTCGTTGTTCTCATGACGGGCGATGCCATTTGCCCGGCATCCAATCCAAATCGCATGAGAACGCAAATTTTTATCAATCTCCCGGTCGCCGACCTGACGCGCTCGCTCGCATTTTTCAAGGCGCTCGGATACTCGCACAATCCGCAATTCACCGACGACACGGCCGCGTGCATCGTGATCAGCGAGGAGATCCACGTCATGGCGGTGACTCATGCGAAGTTCTGCGAGTTCACGCCGAAGGCAATCTGCGACTCCGCAAAAGCCACGGAAGTGCTGCTTTGCCTGAGCTGCGAAAGCCGTGCGCAGGTGGATGAAATCGTCGCGCAAGCCGTCACCGCCGGAGGCTCGACTTACGCGGAGCCGAAGGACTATGGTTTCATGTATCAGCACAGCTTCCAGGACCCGGATGGCCACCTATGGGAACTCATCCACATGCTCCCAACGCCGTAAATCTAACCACAAACTGCCACTACCATGCTCCTTAAAATACTGATCGGCCTCGCGGCCCTCGTTGTGATTCTACTTATCGTCATCGCCATGCAGCCTGCTAAATTCCGGGTCGAGCGCAGCGCCACTTTGGCGGCCTCCCCCGCAGCCTTATTCGAGCAAGTGAACGACCACCGGAAGTTCGCCGTTTGGAATCCTTGGGCGAAGATGGACCCGGCCGTGGTGAATACCTACAGCGGTCCCGACTTGGGTGTCGGCGCGAAATGCAATTGGGAGGGGAAAAAGATCGGGGCAGGTTCCGCCACCATCATCGAGAGCAAGCCCGGCGAACTCGTGCGCCAGCGGATGGACTGGCTCAAGCCGATGCAGGGCACCAGCACCGTCGATTTCACCTTCAAGCCGCAGGGCGATCAGACGTTGGTCACTTGGGCGATGTATGGTCCGCAGACTTTCATGGGCAAGGCGATGAGCCTGGTGATGAACTGCGAGAAAATGTGCGGACCGCAGTTTGAGCAAGGCCTGCTCGACGTGGGCAGGGCGGCAGCCGCGCCTGCAACTCAACTCTCTAACACCACAATACCATGAGCACCTACACTGACGGCTTCGTCCTTTGCATCCCGAAGGATAAACTGGACGACTACACCCAGCTCGCCTCCCGGGCGGGACAAATCTGGCGCGAGCACGGCGCACTCGAGTACCGTGAGTGCGCGGGCGATGACATGGAGGCGAAGGACATGGTCGCTTTTCCTGAAATGGCGCAGGCCGGGCCGGATGAAATCGTGATTTTCGCCTGGGCCGTTTTCAAATCCCGCGAACACCGCGACGAGACAAACCAGAAAATCATGGCGGATCCCCGGATGGCTGAGATGTGCGGAGCTACCGGAGCGCTTTTCGATTGCAAGCGGATGGCCTACGGCGGATTCAGAACCATCGTCGAACTCTAACCAACCCACCCATGAACCCACAAATATCCACTAACGAGCACCTGCTCTTCGTCCGTGGCACGCATTGGAGTCACGGCATGTCGCCAGCGAAACTGCAAAACGTCATGACCGACTTCTATGCCTGGGTCGATAACCTCAACCAGGAAGGCATCCTTCGCGGGGCGCAGCCATTGATGGAGGAGGGGAAACTCGTCACCGGCCCCAAAGGCGCCGCCGTGACGGATGGGGCCTTCGCCGAATCCAAAGAAGCGATCGCGGGCTATTTCCTGCTGGCAGTGGCCGATCTCGACGAGGCCCTGCGCATTGCCCAAGCTTGCCCCATTCTCGAATACGGGGCGCAGATCGAAGTCCGCCCCATCGCCGATCTCTGCCGTCCGATGGCCGAAGTGAAGGAGGCCCAACTGAGTTACTGAGAACCAACCAACACCATGAACACAAAACGCAATCCCGTCGGTTGGTTTGAAATCTATGTCCAGGACATGGAGCTGGCCAAAAACTTCTATCAGAGAATCTTCGGCGTAAAACTCCAGCCACTCACCAGCCCCGATGGGCTCGATATCGAGCTATGGGCTTTTCCGATGGAGATGGACCTGCCCGGATGCGCGGGAGCCATCGTCCGCATGGAGGGCAAGGACTCTGGTGGCGGCGGAACCATCGTTTACTTTTCCTGCGCCGACTGCGCCGTTGAAGCCGCCCGCGCTGCCGAGTGCGGCGGGCAGGTCCATCAGGAGAAAACTTCCATCGGCGATTATGGTTTCATGGCAATGGTATTGGATCCTGACGGCAACATGATCGGGCTTCATTCGATGGAATGAGCACGGAAGAACCTGCCCGGATCGCCGCGGATTTGTTCCGTGCGGAAGGTGCGCGCCTCGTTGCTATGCTCACTTCGCACTTCGGCACGCAGCGGTTGCAACTTGCGGAGGATGTCGTGCAAGAGGCGCTGGTTCGGGCCTTGCAGACCTGGCCCTACCGCGGCGTGCCGGAAAATCCCGCCGCGTGGCTGACGCAAACCGCGAAGAATCTCGCGCTCGATTTTCTACGCCGCGAGCAGCGGTGGAATCAGAAACAAGTTGGCATCGCGGCCGAGCACGAACGCTGGCTTTCCACCCCGGCCACGGCTGAGAATCACGACACCTTCGCGGACGATACGCTGCGCATGATGTTCGTTTGTTTTCATCCGCAGCTCTCCACCGAGACGCAAACGGCGCTGGCCCTCCGCACGCTTTGCGGGCTGAGTGCTGCGGAAATCGCCGCCGCGTTTCTCAGCAGCGAAGCCGCCATCGCCAAGCGCCTCGTTCGCGCGCGCCAGCGCATCCGCGAGCTCGCCTTGCCATTCGCGATGCCCGGCCCCGCCGATTTGCCAGAACGGCTCGACGGGGTGCTCCGCACGCTCTATCTGCTTTTCAACGAAGGCTACAAGGCCTCTTCCGGCGACCGGCTCGTGCGCGAGGATCTCTGTCACGAAGCAATCCGCCTGACCGGTCTGTTAGCCGGCCACCCCGCCACCTGCGAGCCGCGCGTCCATGCCCTGCTTGCGTTGATGCTGCTCAACGCGGCCCGCCTGCCGGCCCGCACCGACGATGCCGGAAATCTGCTGCGTCTCCACGAGCAAAACCGTGGCTCGTGGGATACGGGCCTCATCCAGCGCGGCATCTATCACCTGGGTCTCGCAGCCGCCGGCGAAGCGCTCAGCGAGTATCACCTGCAAGCCGGTATCGCCGCCTGCCATAGCACCGCCGCGGATGATGCGGCCACGAATTGGCCGCGCATTCTCTCGCTTTACGATCAGCTCATCGCGCTCAACCCTTCGCCCATCGCTGCGTTGAACCGGGCCGTCGCGGTGGCGCGGGTCCACGGCGCGCAAGCCGGGTTGGACGCGCTCACCGCCATCACCAACCGCAGCTCGCTGGAGACCTATCACCTCTATCATGCCATCCGTGGCTCGCTCGCGGCGGAGCTCGGTCAAATCGCCGACGCGCTCACCCATTTACGCCAGGCCGGAACCCTCGCTTCCCTGCCCGCGGAGCGCGATTTCATCGCCCGGCGCATCGCGGAGTTTGGCGCACAAGAATGAACAGGTATTTACACTTTTTTTACGCCTATCTCCGCCCCTTTGATTATCCGTGCGGGAAAATCCGTGGAGAGTGAAACCCAGCGTATGTCTCATTCCACTCCATCACTCTTCGACAAATCGATCATTGTCCCCGCGGTCGGCGACTCGTTCCGCAAGCTTGACCCGCGGCTCATGATCAAGAACCCGGTGATGTTCGTCACCCTCGTCGGCGCCGCTCTAACGACCGTCGCGATCTTCACCTCCGCCACTGATAGAGGCTTCGTCCTGCAGCTCGCCATTTGGCTCTGGTTCACCGTGCTCTTCGCTAACTTCGCGGAAGCCGTCGCCGAGGGCCGTGGCAAGGCCCAGGCCGACAGCCTTCGCAAGGCCCGCAAGGATACCATGGCCCGTCGCCTCAAGGGGGACAAGGAAGAGAAGGTCGCCGCGCCGATGCTTGAAAAAGGCGACCTCGTCGTCTGCGAAACCGGCGACGTGATTCCCGCCGATGGCGACGTGGTCGAAGGCATTGCCTCGGTCGATGAGGCCGCCATCACCGGCGAATCCGCGCCCGTCATCCGCGAAAGCGGCGGCGACCGCAGCGCCGTCACCGGCGGCACGCGGGTCATCAGCGACCGCATCGTCATCAGGATCACCTCCGAAAAAGGCAACACCTTCCTTGACCGCATGATCTCGATGGTGGAGGGAGCCAAGCGCCAAAAGACACCTAACGAAATCGCACTCACCATACTGCTATCGGCGCTGACGCTCGTGTTCCTGCTCGTTGTCCTGACGCTGAAGCCCTTCGGCGCCTATGCCGGAATTAACTTCACCATCCCAGTCCTCGTGGCGTTGTTAGTTTGCCTCATCCCGACCACCATTGGCGGCCTGCTCAGCGCCATCGGCATCAGCGGCATCGACCGCTTGATTCGCCGCAATGTCATGGCCACCAGCGGCCGCGCCGTCGAAGCGGCCGGCGACATCGATGTCCTGATGCTCGATAAAACCGGCACCATCACCATCGGCAACCGCATGGCTTCCGACTTCGTTCCCGCTCCGGGCGTCACCGAACAGGAACTCGCCGATGCCGCCCAACTCGCCTCTCTAGCGGACGAAACGCCCGAAGGCCGCAGCATTGTCGTGCTCGCCAAGGAAAAATTCAACATCCGCGCCCGGGAAGTCGCGCACCCGCACGCCACCTTCGTCGCCTTCACCGCCCAGACCCGCATGAGCGGCGTGGACATCGAAGGCCGCAGCGTCCGCAAGGGTGCCGCCGATTCCGTGAAACGATGGGTCGAGCAACAAGGCGGAAGCTACCCCGTCGATGTCGAGAAAGCGGTGGAAGCCGCCTCCCGCGCCGGACGGACGCCGCTTGTAGTCGCCGATGGCCGCAAGGTGTTAGGAGTTGTCGAACTCAAGGACATCGTCAAAGGCGGCATGAAGGAGCGCTTCGCCCAACTCCGCAAAATGGGCATCCGCACCTTGATGATCACCGGCGATAATCCAATGACCGCCGCCGCGATCGCCGCGGAAGCCGGGGTCGATGATTTCATGGCGCAGGCCACGCCCGAAATGAAACTCGCCCGCATCCGCGAGGAGCAAGCCGCCGGCCATCTCGTTGCCATGACCGGCGACGGCACCAACGACGCACCCGCCCTGGCGCAGGCCGATGTCGGCGTCGCCATGAACACCGGCACCCAGGCCGCCCGCGAGGCCGGCAACATGGTGGACCTCGACAGCAATCCGACCAAGCTCATCGAGATTGTGGAAATCGGCAAACAACTCTTGATGACCCGCGGATCTCTAACGACATTCTCCATCGCTAACGACGTGGCCAAATACTTCGCGATCATCCCGGCGATGCTGATGGTGACCTTCCCGTCCATGGCCGCCTTGAACGTCATGAACCTCGGCTCGCCCCAAAGCGCGATTCTCAGTGCCATCATTTTCAACGCCCTGGTCATCGTCGCCCTCATCCCGCTGGCCCTCAAGGGTGTGCCTTACAAACCGATGGGTGCTGTCGCCGTGCTGCGCCGCAATCTTCTGATCTACGGCCTCGGCGGCCTTATCGTCCCGTTCATCGGCATCAAGGCCATCGACCTCGTCATCACCAACCTCAACCTCGCATAACGAGGGTCGGACTTCGGCCGACTCTTCGTTTAGCTAGCGTCGGCCACAGTCCGACACTCCTTATTTCAAAACATGAAACCTCTCCTATCAGAACTCCGTCCCGCCATCGTTTCCACGCTCGTCTTCGCCGCCGTCTGCTGCGGCCTCTATCCGCTGGCCGTCACCGGAATTTCCAAAGTCGCCTTTTCGGACAAAGCGAATGGAAGCCTGATCGTGGACAAAAGCGGCACCATCGTCGGCTCCACCCTGCTAGGCCAGAATTTCACCGGAGAAAACTATTTCCACCCGCGGCCATCCGCCGCCGGGGCGAGCGGTTACGACGCCGCCAGCTCCAGCGGCAGCAACCTTGGACCGACGTCGCAGAAACTCGCGGACCTGGTCAAGGAACGCGTCGCCACCTATCGCACGACGAACGGCCTAGCCGAAACCCAGCCCGTCCCCGCCGACGCCGTGACCGCCTCCGCCAGTGGACTCGATCCGCACATCAGCCCCGCAAATGCGGCCTTGCAAATGAACCGCGTCGCCAAGGCCAGAAACATCACCCCCGAGAAAACGACCGAACTCATCCGCGCCAACACTGACGGAGCCTTCTTCGGCGTGCTGGGAGAGCCCGGTGTGAACGTCGTGAAACTGAATCTCGCGCTGGATTCGCTGCGATGATCTGCCGGACAGCGGTTGCGTATAGTTTGAAACTCCGCGATAACTTTCGGCGGACAAGTAGTGATGAACTCTGAAATAAACATACCTCCGTACCGATCAGTAGCGATCACCCTCCTGCTATTTCTCGCTTGGCTCATCCCTTGGCAAAACCTGCGCGCCGCGCATCCGCTGGAGGAATGGCATCAGCGCGGGCCGCTTCCTACTTCGCGAGAATTGCAGGACATCGCCTCCGGGGAGGGAAAGCTCGTGGTGGTCTCCGGCGATCCCGGCGGTCGGGCATTGATGAGTTTGGATGGCGTAAATTTCGAAACCGTTCCGCTGAGTCTGCCGCCGGGGCTGGCTGCCACGCGGATTCTTCATGGAAGTGGAAAATGGCTGCTGATCGCTGGCGGTCGCATCTTCAGTAAGACGCTCTGGCAAGATGCATGGATCGAGGGCATCACCGTTCCCCATGGCTTTGCAGAAATGCGATTACTTAATGGTGAATTCTGGGCTTGGAATGCGGGTGGGTTTTTCCCGAACCCCCTCGCTTGGCGAAACTCCGTACTCTATAGCTCGTCCGACGGCGTGGCCTGGACCGCCGTGCCGCTGAGCGCCAGCGTTACTGATCGCTTTGAGATCACGGACATGACCTACGCGCAAGGGACGTATGTTCTCACAAACGCGGGCTATCCGAACCCCGGCGGAATATTCACCTCCACGGATGGAGCTGCATGGACGGGGCTCTCGCAGATCAAAAATCGCCACCATTCCATCGCCTACGGAAACGGGCGGTTCGTGGCAGGCGGCAGCGGCGGTCGGATTTCCATTTCCACCGATGCCGTGAACTGGACTCCGGGGCAATTTCCATTCATCGTCGCCTATCTAACCAATGGCCAACCGGGCAGCTCTTCGCCTGTTTACTCGGAGGCGAGGGAGCTGGTGTTTTCCAACGGAAAATTCGTCGCGCTCGCCGAAGGATATGATGGCTATCCGTTGATGGCGCAATCCACGGACGGGACAACCTGGACCGCAGTGACGGACGCAGATCAGGATTTCCAGCGGACAAAGGCGCAAAAACTCCGTCAGATCGGCGATCTAACCTACCTCTTGGGAGCAGGCGGAAATCTTTGGCGGACCTCGCTTTGGCTTACGGCCCGCACGCAGTTGCTACCCTTGCAGGATTGGGACTGGAGCGCCGTAGCCGCCAGTGCCACACGGGTGGTCGTCGCCGGAGAGGGCGGGCACGTCCTCTGGAGTGATGACGCGGTGACTTTTCATCGCGCCACTTTGCCGGACGCGGAGAATGTGACGGACATGGTATGGATGCCGGAACTCGCGCTTTTCCTCGCCGTCGGCGGAAATGAAACTGCCGGTAAGGCATGGACTTCGCCCGATGGAGTGCACTGGTTCTGCCAGACTCTCGTGGGTTTCACGGGGCGGGCGACTGGCGTGGCGTGGGGCGGAAGCCAAGCTATGATTTGTGGACCCGGCGGGCGGGTCGTGGCTTCCACGGACGGCATCCGGTGGACGACCAGGAACAGTGGCACCACCGAAAATCTCACCGCCATCGAGTGGGGAGGCGGCCGGTTCGCAGCGACCGGCAGCGGGGGAATCGTCATTCACTCCGCCGATGGGAAAGCTTGGACGCACTATCAGCTCGGGCCGGATCATGTGATTTATAGCGGCCTTGCTTTTGGTAACGGGCTGTGGATTGTGCCGAACGGATCCGAACTCCGTTTGACGACGGATTTCACCACTTGGTGGTCCAACTACGGGCCGGGTAGTGAACCAAACCCGCTCTTTGCTTTCGGGCAGTTCATCACGAGCAATCAGCGTTATGTGCTGGGTTCGAGCGATGGCAGCTTTTGGCAAAGCTATGTCGATGGACTTGGCCCTGCAACGAGCTACCCGACGGACATGGGCTACTTTCGCGGCGCGCGTTTTGGGAATCGCGTGATCTTCGTGGGGCAGGATGGCCAAATTGGCGTGAGCGGAGTTTGGCGGAACTTTTTCCAGGAATGGAGGGCGTCGAAATTCACCACGGCGGAGCTCGCCCAGCCGGATATCAGTGGCCCGGATGGGAACCCGGACATGGACGAGTGGTCGAACCTCTTCGAATACGCATTCGATTTGAACCCGAAGGCGCGCGAGGTGGTGGGAGCTTCGCATCCTTCGACTAACCAGACGGAAAACGAAGGCTATTTCGACGGTGAGAATTTCACCGGTTTCACCGGTACCGTGGCCCACTACCGTCACCCATGGGCCAGCAATCGGCCCGGCGTTGCCATCTGGCCGGAGCGCTCGAATGACCTCGTGAGCTGGACGCGAGGAGGTTTGCTCATCGACTATCCCTTCACGATTGGGGCAGGAAAACTGGCGAGGGACATCCGCTTTCCCATCCGCTCAGCCTTGCCAGAATTCATCAGGCTGCGGGGGGAGATCGTGGAACCTTGAGTTTTTGCTAAAAATAACCGGGAAGTGCGATGATCCCCCGTATCCTTGACATGGCCAGCCCTCTGTCACATGGATGTATCACAATGAAAACGACCAATATCCGTGAATTGAAGCACGCGACATCCACCGTGCTGGGATGGGTGGAGCAGGTCGAGTCCGTGGAGATCACCAGACGAAACAAAGTGGTGGGGATCATAGTTCCGCCAACTCCTGAGAAGTTAGAAGATATTCCTTTGGACTATTACCAACGCCTTGAAACGCTATTTCATGACTTCACCAAACCCATGACCGGAGCGGAAATAGTCTCCTACGGGCGGGGTGAACGATGAAATGTTACACCGATACCGGCTTCTTGGTTTCGCTGCACAGTTCCGATGCGAATTCGGTGCCTGCTAAAGCGCGAATTAAAACTCGCGGTGTGCCGATGGCTTGGATCTGGCTTCACGAAATGGAGTTCCTTCGACACCCGCCAAGCTTCGCTGGCGAAAGCTGCCGGACTCGAGGTGCCGAAGCTCTGACCCCATGACAGATGACCACCGACCCGATCCCGACGCTTTGCTTGCCAAGGTGCAGCGGGAGGAGAACCAGGAGAAAAAGGGGCGGCTCTACATCCTTCTGGGGATGTGCCCGGGTGTGGGAAAAACCTACGCGATGCTTTTGTTAGCGAAGCAACGGCAGGCCGACGGACTCAACGTACTGGTCGGAGTCGTGGAAACCCACGGTCGTGCGGAGACCGCTGTACTGCTTGAGGGTTTGACCATCCTGCCGCGCAAAAGAATCCAGCACGGGGCGCACACCCTGGAGGAATTCGATTTGGACACTGCGATCCAACGGCGGCCGGACCTTTTGTTAGTCGATGAACTTGCCCATACGAACGCGCCGGGAAGCCGCCATCTGAAACGCTATCAGGACGTGCTGGAACTTCTCGATTCCGGCATTGACGTCTGCACGACGCTCAACGTCCAGCACATCGAGAGTCAGGTGGATATTGTCCATCAGGTGACCGGCGTGGCGGTTTTTGAAACGGTGCCGGACTCGCTGCTAGATCGTGCGCATGAGATCCAGCTTGTGGACCTGAGCGTCGAGAAACTCGTGAGCCGCCTGGCCGAGGGGAAGGTTTATCTCGGCGAGCGCGCCCAGGCGGCGGCGGATGGTTTTTTCCGCGAGGGGAATCTAACCGCCCTGCGCGAGCTTGCACTGCGTTTCACCGCGGAGCGGGTGGACCGCGATCTCGAGGACATCCGCAAGGCGCGCCGCGTGAGCAGTCCTTGGAAAACCACGGCCCGCCTGATGGTGGGCGTCGGCCCCACGCCTTACTCGGAGAGTCTGATCCGCTGGACGCGCCGGGCATCGGGTCGGCATGGCTGCCCGTGGCTCGCGGTGTGGGTGGAGCGCACGCAGCCGCTCACTCCGCCAGAACAAGACTTGCTGGCCCGCGGTCTCGGCCTGGCGAGAAAGCTGGGTGCGGAGGTGGTCCACGCCACCGGCGACGATGTGGCGGCGACGCTGCTAGAAGTCGCGCGCGAGAGAAACGTTTCTCAGATGGTCGTGGGCAAGACGGACCGTCCGTCACGATGGAGGCGGTCCTTGGCGGACAAGCTCATCGCGGGCAGCGGTGACATCGATGTCTGTGTGGTTCGCCCGGTTATGGGTCGCCCATCCAAGCGGGCGGAGCATCCGCCGCAACCCTTCATCGGAACCAACGATCTCCGTGAGTATGGCATCGTCACGGCGGCTACCCTGGTGGTGACGGCGGTTTGCTGGAAGCTGGTGCCGGAGACCGGCTACACCGTGCCGGCCTTCGCGTATTTGTTCGCGATCCTGGTGGCGGCTTTCCACATCAGCCGCGGGCCGATCCTTTTGATGGCCGCGCTCAGTGCGCTCGCGTGGGATTATCTTTTTATCCCGCCACGGTTTACGTTAGAAGTTAGCGCGCTGGAGGACATCATTCTCCTCGTGCTGTTTTTTGCGGTCGCGCTGAGCATGGGCCATCTAACCGCACGCTTGCGGAGACGGGAAATCGCCGAGCGGCGGCGGCAGATGGAAACGGACGCCCTGCTGCGGGTGACCCAGAGCGCCGCGCTTGCGCCGGAGACGGACAAGGGTTTCGCCGAAGCGCTGGCGATCATCAATTCGGTGATCGACGGTGAAACCGCCCTGGTTGTCCGGCTGCTAGACCATTCGTTGCCCGGCAAGGCTCATGCCGCAAGCACCTGGCAACCGCCCGATCAGGAACTTGGCGTCGCCTCCTGGGCCTACACGAATAAACAAATCGCCGGACGGTTCACCGACACGCTTCCCCAATCCGCCGCCACTTGGTTTCCGCTCCAGACGGCCACGTCGGTCATGGGCGTGTTAGGACTGCGGCTGAACGGGCAGAATGTGACGCTCGACTTCAGCCGGCGCCAGGCGGTGGAGGCGTTCGCGCTCCAGCTCGCGTTGGTGTTAGAGAAAGAGCATTTTATCCAGGCCGTCAGCCAGGCGGAGGTGATGGACAAATCCGAGCGGCTGCGGAGAAATCTGTTGGACAGCGTTTCCCACGAGTTGAAAACCCCGCTGGCGATCATCCGCGCTTCCATTGATGGCATGGGGTCGGTGGCTGGAAATCCCTACATCGGCGAGATCGATACGGCGACCAAGCGGCTCCAGCGGCTGGTGGATGGCTTGCTTCAAATGACGCGGCTCGAGTCACAGGTCGTCGAGCCCGAGCTTGAATGGTGCGATGTCAGCGAGCTTGTCCAAGGGGCGATCCGCGCCGCGGGTGACGCCTTGAAAACCCATCCGGTGGAAACCGAGATCGCGGCGGACCTGCCTCTCATCAAGACCGATGAGGCGCTGTTGCTGCAGGCTCTCGCCAACATCCTGCACAACGCCGCGGTTTATACGCCGGACGCGTTACCCGTTGAGGTTATCGCTCGTCATGCCGAGGGCAAACTTCGCCTCACCGTGCGCGACCATGGCCCGGGACTGCCGCCGGGAGAGGAGTTGCGCGTGTTCGGAAAATTCTATCGGGCGGTCGGCGCGCCCGCCGGCGGCACCGGCCTCGGGTTGTCGATCGCCCGCGGTTTCGTCCAAGCGTTAGGTGGTACCATTTCCGGCTGGAATCACCCGGATGGCGGTGCGGTTTTTGAAATTTTGCTCGGAGCCGAATTCCTGTCGCAGGACGATGACGGCGCTTGTGTCCCGCCCCGCATCGCGGAAACTGCAGGCGCATGACTGCGTTGATCATTGACGATGAAATCCAGATCCGGCGCTTGTTGCGGCTTGCGCTTGAGTCTCGGGACTACACCGTGCGGGAAGCTGAGTCCGGTCGGTTAGGATTACAAGAGGCGGCCTTCCATCGGCCCGATGTCGTGCTGCTGGACCTCGGTCTGCCCGACATGGACGGCCTCGAGGTGCTGAAAAACCTCCGAGGCTGGAGCGACGTGCCAATCCTGATTCTCTCGGTCCGCGACGACGAAAACGTAAAAGTCACCGCGCTTGAAAGCGGTGCCGACGATTACGTGACCAAGCCCTTCAGCACGGCGGAACTTGTCGCCCGGCTGACCGTGATCCAACGTCGTCACCATGGCAACGATTCGCCCGAACTTGTGGTCGGGCCGCTGACAATGCATCTGGACCGCCACGAGGTTTTTCTATCAGGCAAGCCGCTGAAAATGGCCCCCACCGAGTATGCGTTTCTCCATGCCTTGGCTCGTCACGCCGGTAAGATCGTCACTCAGCGCCAACTCCTGCGCGAGGTCTGGGGACAGCAAGGCGATGGACAAACCCATTACCTGCGGGTTTACGCGAATCACCTGCGGAAGAAACTTGGAACGCAGTTGATCATCGGTAACGAACCGGGCATCGGCTATCGGCTGCTGGAGCCAACCTGAGATTAGAGACGGCGTTCTTTGATTTCCGCGGTGATGTCGCCGATGAAGTCTTCCAGGGTTTTCGTTGCCAAATCCTCGTGGTCGCGATGGCGGACGGAGACGGTGCCGTCATCCACTTCCTTCTGGCCGAGGACTAACATGTAGGGGACCCGGTCGAGACGAGCGTTGCGGATTTTCGCGCCGACTTTTTCGTTGGTCCGGTCCACTGCCACGCGCACTCCGACATCGGCGAGCTTCGCGGCGGCGGCTTCCGCAGCATCCAGGGTTTTCTCGGAAATCGGGATCACGCGAACTTGCTCGGGTGCCAGCCAGGTCGGGAATTTCCCTTCAAAATGCTCGATCAGCAAGCCGGTAAAACGCTCCAACGATCCGAACGGTGCGCGGTGGATCATCACCGGCACATGCGGTTGATTGTCCGCGCCGACGTAGCTGAGATCGAAGCGGACGGGCAAATTGTAGTCCACCTGGACAGTCCCTAACTGCCAATCGCGGCCGATGACATCCTTGACCACGAAATCGATCTTCGGCCCGTAGAAAGCGGCTTCACCCAACTCTTCGGTGTATTCTACCCCGAGCGTTTGCACGGCTTCGCGGAGGGCGGCCTCGGCCTTGTCCCAATTTTCCGGCGAGCCGACGTATTTGTCGGAATCCGGATCGCGGAGGGATAGCCGGACTCGATAATTTTCCATGCCCAGCGTTCCCAACACTTTTTTCACCAGGTCCAGACAACCGGTGACCTCGGCGGCGACTTGGTCCGGCGTGCAAAACAAATGGGCATCGTCCTGCGTAAATCCCCGCACGCGGGTCATGCCACCGAGTTCGCCGGATTGCTCCCAGCGATAAACGGTGCCGAACTCTGCAAGTCTAACGGGCAGGTCTCGGTATGAGTGATGGTCGCTTGCGTAAATCTTGATATGATGCGGGCAATTCATCGGCTTGAGCAAATAGCCTTCGTATTCGCCTTTTTCCAAGCCGTTGAGCAGCGTCGCACAGGTGGCATCCTCGTCGGCGAGTTTCTCTAACGTATCGCGCTCCGCGATCGGTGGATACTGGCTTTCCTGATAGTAGGGGAAATGGCCGGACGTCCGATAGAGATCCAGCTTGCCGATGTGGGGCGTGAACACCTGCGAGTAGCCCTGCTTGTCCAACTCCTGGGTGATGAAATCCTGCAGCGAACGGCGGATCAGTGCGCCCTTGGGTTTCCACAAAACCAGTCCTTGGCCGACCGCTTCGTCGATGTGGAACAGCCCGAGCTCCTTGCCAAGCTTGCGATGGTCGCGCTTCTTCGCTTCTTCCAGCCGAGTAAGGTGCTCCAGCAATTCGGTGGAATTCTTGAAACAGGTACCATAAATCCGTTGCAGCGATTGCCGGTCCTTGTCGCCCTTGTAGTAGGAACTGGCCACGCTCATCACTTTGAATGCCTTGCAATTTCCCGTCCGCCCGACGTGAGGTCCGGCGCAAAGATCCCAGAAATCGCCGTTTTTAAAGATCGAGATCTCCTCGTCCTCAGGAATGTCGTTGAGCAGATCCACCTTGAAAATGCTCTCGATCTCCCGCGCCGCCACCGCGCCTAACCGGCCGGCCTGCGCTAGCTCTAACGCTTCGGCGCGGGAAACGGTGACCCGTTCGAACGGGTCATTATCCTTCACCACTTCCTTCATCTCCTCCTCGATCCGCGGGAAATCGTCCGGCGAGATGCGGTGCTTGAGATCCATGTCGTAGTAAAACCCGGTTTCCACCGGTGGTCCGCCGGCAAGCTGCACATCGGGCCAGAGCCGGCAAATGGCGGTCGCGAGGACATGGGCACAGGAATGGCGGAGCCGTTCCAAGTCGGTCATTTGGTGGCGTTCTTCGAGAGTCTTGCGTTCGGACATTGGGAAAGTTGATGGTTGAGAGTTGATGGTTGATAGAAAGGGGGCGGCGGATGAAGAGAGCGTCAGGCGGAGACTTGAAAGGGAGGCAAAGTCTTTCTCTTCGCTATCAACCATCAACTCTCAACCATCAACATCTTCCTCACCGGTCCATCAGTGCGAACTTGAGTTCCGCTTCCGACACGACCTCGCCGTTGACGAGGCAGCGGCAGCGGGTCTGACCGATGGAGCCACGGGTTTTGGTGACGTCGCTCTCGATGAAAAGCGTGTCGCCGGGGAAAACCGGGCGCCGCCACTTCACGTTGTCCGCGCTCATGAAGTAGCCGATTTTTCCCGCATTCTCGGGCTTACGGAGCATCAGGACCGAGGAGACCTGCGCCATCGCTTCGAGCTGCAGGACGCCCGGCATGATCGGGTGGCCGGGGAAGTGACCCGCGAAATAGGGCTCGTTGATGGTGATGTTTTTGATCGCAACGCACTTGTTGTCGCCGAGGAAATCGACAATTCGGTCCACCATCAGCATCGGGTAGCGATGCGGCAAAATCTTTAGCACTTCGTTGATGTCCAACACGCTTTCGCCATCCGGGATTTTTACCGCGGCCGGCACCATTAAGCGCATTCTGGCGTATTCGGATTTCAGCTTGGCCGCCATCAGGGTGTTAGGGCCGTGACCCGGCTTCACCGCAATGACGTGACCAAGAATTTTCACGCCGGACAGCATCAGGTCGCCGATGAGGTCGAGCGCCTTGTGACGGGCGAATTCGTTGCTGAAGCGCATCGCTTCCTTCGACATGATCTCGTTGCCGCGGATGACCACCGCGCTTTCCAGCGAGCCGCCCTTGATGAGTCCCTTGTCGAGCAGCGGCTTCACGTCCTCGTAATAAACAAAGGTCCGCGCGGAGCAGATTTCCTTTTCGTAAAGCTCAGGCGTGACTTCGCTGGAGAAATACTGGGTGAAGCGTCCTTCTGGACCGACGTTGGTCACGGAGACCCGGAAGGTCTTGCTCGGCTCTATGGTGATGATCGTGCCGTCGCCCGTTTCCAAGTGGATCGGTTCGCGAATTTCCCAGACCTTGCGGTGCGCGTTTTGGGCGAGCGTGCCGACTTTTTTGATCATTTCCACGAACGGTAGCGAAGAGCCGTCGCCGATCGGCGGCTCATTGGCGTTCATCTCGATCAACGCATTGTCCACGCCCATGCCAGCCAGCGCCGAGAGGACGTGCTCGACAGTATGCACCTTCACCGAGCCTTCCGCGAGGGTGGTGGCGCGCTCGACGGTTTGGACTTTTTCCACATCCGCGTTGATGAAGGGCTGGTCCGGCAAATCGACCCGGCGGAACTTGAAGCCGTGACCTTCCGGCGCTGGTTTGAGCGTGAGCGAAACCTTCTGGCCGGTATGGAGAGAAGTTCCTTCGAGGGTGGCTGGACCAGCGAGAGTGTGTTGAACGGCTGCGGACATGAGGGCGCAGGTTTCGGTTTTACCCGGCAAGTATCAAGCCGGAACCCACGTTCGTGGCTGCCGCGTCTCGCGGCAGGCCGTGATTGCGGCGTCTCGGCGCAATGAATCTCAGTCCGCTAGACCCGCAGCCTGGCGACCCGTCGGAAAAATGGGCGGACGCTCCGGCTCCGGAATGATTTTCGAAATCATCCGCACGTCCTCTCCGATCGCCGTCCATGACTGATAGAGATCGGGCAGGGGAGTGGACAAGGTGATCTTCCCATCGCGCTGGAGGCGGCGGAGGACCACGCGGAGAATGGCGAATGCCATGCTGCCGAGTTCGTCGTCATCGCGGTTCCGATGGATGCGCTGGACGAGGTCAGTCTGGGCGATGCGGTCGAGTTTGCCGTCCCGCGCGAGATCGATGAGATGCGCGATTTCCACCCCGTAGCCGATGGGAAATGCCAGCGATTCCAAAGTGCTGCGGCGCGCGGCATACTCTCCCGAGAGCGGTTGCAGGATGCCGCCCAGCTCGGGATAGAACAACGAGATCAAGGGTCGCACGAGGATTTCCGAAACCCGGCCGCCGCCGGTGGAATGCGATTCGTCGCCGTACGCAAGCGGGCGTTCGTAGTAGGCCTTTACGTAGTCGAGCGCCGGGTCGGTGAGCAAAGGGCCGGTGAGGCCGGTGACGAATCCCGCATGGAAATTCGAGATATCGCCGTCGATATAACAGACGATGTCGCCGCGGGAAACGTGCAGCGCTTTCCAAAGATTTTCGCCCTTTCCCTGATAACCATCCTCGTTAGGCAAAATCTCCGCTGCCAGATGCACCGTGGCCCCTGCGGCGGCGGCGATTTCGCGGGTGCCGTCCGTGGAACCTGAGTCGATGACCAGGATTTCATCGACGAATCCGTTCGGCCTAACGAGCGCGTCGCGGATGGTCGAGACGATCGCACCAATCGTGTCCGCCTCGTCGAGGGTGGGGATGCAGACAGAAATGCGCTGTGATTTTTTCAAAGCGACCAACGAATCCACATCGGCGAATTGCCCGTGGTGAAATCGCGGTAGAGTCTTCGGTTGCATGGAGCGCGGGCGACGATGCCTGGGGGACGCGGACAGGAAAGTCCGCTCTCCCTATCGAAAGATGCGACGATACTAACGATTTTGCAATCCAGCGAACGCCTTGCGCCCGGCCCAGAGCAGGTAAGCGGCTAACAGGCAGATAAGGATGAGCACCGGATCGGCGAGGTTCCCGCGATTCGTGAGGAAAATGTGATAGGCGAGGATGTTGACGATGATCGGACCCAAAACGAGCAGCCCGAAGTTACGGGTCCGGGGAATGGCCACCAGGATGCCACCGATGAGTTCGCAGGATTTGACAAAATCCATAAATCCGGTGGGACCGACAGCCCCGAAGAACAACGCCGCGGGCGATCCCGCGATCGGTGGCGGCATGGCCATGAGCTTGAAAAAATAGATGAGCGAGAAGGCAATGAAGGCGAGACCGAGCAATGCGCCTGCGATGTTAGGTAGGTGTTTCATGGATGCTGGCGACACGCTGGCGCAAGAGTTTCGGCTTGTCAGGAGATTTTTGATGGAGCGCTCGCTTTAAGCCGGCCCTCGCCTCGTCTCTAAAGCCAGCGTTCCTTCATTTAGCCGCGCGCACGGCGACCTCGTCGCCGACGCTTAGGCCAAGGTCTTCGAGTTGTTTGCGCGAGAGCTCGACATCGAGGAACTGTCCGTCCTCGAGCCGCAGGCTGAGGGTGGCGATGGGGCCGGCGCTGAAGAGATGCTGCACCCGGGCGAGCCGGTCTGTTAGCGGGTCATACTCGGCGGCGAAGACGACTTCGATCTCATGCGGCCGGACATAGCTAACAGCGCCGGCGGCGTCTGCGAGCTTGTTCACGTTGCCGAGGAATTCGTAAACGAACGGACTGCGCGGGCGATCGTAAATCGTCTGCGGATCGCCCACTTGTTCGACTCGAGCGTTGCGCATGACCACGACTTGGTCGGCCAGTTCTAACGCTTCCTCCTGATCGTGCGTCACAAAGAGGGTGGTCAGGCCGATTTCATCATGAAACTGCCGCAACCAGCGGCGCAGGCTCTTGCGGACCTGGGCGTCGAGCGCGCCGAAAGGCTCGTCCAGCAGCAGCACTTTAGGCCGGATGGCAAGGGCGCGGGCGAGCGCGACGCGTTGGCGCTGGCCGCCGGAAAGTTCGTGCGGACGGCGTTTGTCGAGACCTTCTAGTTTCACCAATTTGAGCAGTTCGGAAACCCGGTCGTGGATTTCTTTTTTCGCCGGTCGCTTGGTCCGTGGGAGCACGCTGAGGCCGAAGGCGATGTTCTCGGCGATCGTCATGTGGCGGAACAAGGCATAGTGCTGAAATACGAATCCGACGCCGCGCCTGCCCGCCGGGATCTCGCTCACGTCCTCACCGTGGAACTTGATTTTGCCGTTTCCGGGGTCGGCGGTCTCCAGCCCGGCGACGATCCGCAGCAGGGTGGTTTTACCCGAGCCCGACGGGCCTAACAGCGCGGTCAGCGAGCCGTCGGGGACTTCGAGCGAAACATTTTCCAACGCGGCGTAGGCACCGAAGGATTTGTTGATGGAGTGGATCGAAATCGACATGGGAAACGGATTATTTGTTGCGGGAGGAGTGGCCCGAGAAATGTTCGACGACGCTTTTCATGCCGAGGGTGACCAAGGCCAGCAGCGCGAGGAGAGTGGCGCAGGCGAAGGCCGCGCTGAACTGATACTCGTTGTAAAGCACCTCGATGTGGAGCGGCAGCGTGTTGGTCTCGCCGCGGATGTGGCCGGAAACGACTGACACCGCGCCGAATTCGCCCATGGCGCGGGCGTTGCAAAGCAGGACGCCGTAGAACAAACCCCACTTGATGTTAGGAAGGGTGACCCGGAAAAAAATCTGCCAGCCCCGTGCGCCGAGAGTTACGGCGGCTTCCTCCTGATCGCTGCCCTGCGACTCCATCAGCGGGATCAGCTCGCGGGCGACGAAGGGAAACGTGACGAACACCGTGGCGATCACGATGGCTGGAAATGCGAAGATAATTTTGGGATCCGCCAGCCACATGGACAGGTCGGAGAACAACCAGCTGAAGCTGCGGTATTCCGCGATCCACGCGGTTAGACGCGCGGCGGGTGCGAACGCTTCCGTCATCGCCGCCGGCGGGAACCAGCCCTTCGCCCCGAAAATCATCACCCACACCAGGCCGGCGATGACCGGAGAGACGGCGAACGGGAGATCGATCAGCGAGAGCAGGAACGCGCGGCCCTTGAAGCGGTATTTGGTCACCAGCCACGCGGCCGAGAGGCCGAACAACGTGTTGAGCGGCACGGAAATCGCGGCGGCTAACAGTGTGAGCTTGATGGCGGACAGCGCCGTTTCATCATGCAGCGAGGCCAGGAAAACCTCCCAGCCGCGGCGGAGCGCTTCCGCGAAAACGGCCGCTAACGGAAGCAGCAGAAACAGGCTCAGGACGAGCAGTGCGCTGCCGATAAGCAAATATCGGACGAACGGCGATTCGGTGGTGGCAGGGCGGAAGGCCATGAATTCAGCGGTGCTGCCAGTCGAGCCGGCGCTGTAGGAGATTGATGAGGAAGAGCAGGGCGAACGACACGATGAGCATCGCGGAGGCAATCACGGCCGCGGCTTCGTATTTGAACTGCTCGAGTTGTGCGACGATGAGCAGCGGCAGGATTTCGGTTTTCATTGGCAGGTTTCCCGAAATGAAAATGACCGAACCGTATTCGCCGATCGCCCGCGCGAAGGCGAGGGTGAAGCCGGTGATCAAGGCCGGCACCAGCAACGGCAGAATCACCCGGCGGAACGTCGTCCAACGGTTTGCTCCCAGAGTGGCCGCGGCTTCCTCGATCTCGTCACCGAGATCCTCCATCACCGGTTGCAGAGTTCTAACGACGAAGGGAAACCCAATGAAGGTCAGGGCAATGAACACTCCTAACGGACTGTAGGCCGCGCCCTTTGTCGCCCAGTCCTCCACCTGTTCGCCCAGCCAGCCGCCCGGCTGATAGGTTTCCTGAATCCACTTTGCAGTTCGGGAAATGTATTGGCCGATCCAGCCGTTAGGCGCGTAGATCTGGGTGAGCGTGATGCCCGCGACCGCCGTGGGCAGGGCAAACGGCAGATCGACCATCGCGTCCAGCAGCCGCCGGCCTGGGAATTCATAGCGGACCAGCACCCAGGTCACCAGCAGGCCGAGCACCATGCTCACCGTTGCGGCGGCGGCGCTGGCCCCGAAGGTGAGCTTGGTGGCGGCGATGACCCGCGGAGTGGTGAGCAGATTCCACCACTCCGCCCAGCCGAGCCCGGCTGCCTTGATGAACAATGCGGCAAGCGGAATCAAAATGATCAGGCTCAGATAGGTCACCGAGAATCCCATGGACAGACCAAATCCGGGGATAACGCGTCGTTTGGACATGGCTGATGGATTGAGAACGGGACGCCGTGACTATTGCCCCTTGTAGATTTTGTCAAACGTACCCTCGTCGTCGAAATGCTCCTTCTGCGCTTTCACCCAGCCGCCGAAATCGGTGTCCACGGTGACGAGCGGAAGCTTGGGCAGCTTGTCCACGTATTTCGCGGCGATGGCCGCGTTGCGGGGGCGATAGAAGTGCTTGCCGGCGAGGTCCTGGGCGGTGTCGGTGTAAAGGAAATCGAGATACGCCTTGGCGACAGCCGTGGTGCCGTGCTTCTCGGTGTTTTTCTCGACGACGGCAACCGGCGGCTCGGCAAGGATGCTGATGGATGGATAGACGATCTCGGTTTTGCCGGGGAACTCTTTTTCGATCAGATAGGCCTCGTTCTCCCACGACAGGAAAACGTCGCCGATCCCGCGCTGCGCGAAGGTGGTGGTCGAGCCTCGCGCGCCGGCGTCGAGCACCGGGACGTTCTGGTAAAGGCGGGTCACGTAGTCGATGACCTTCGCCCGATCGCCGCCGTATTCCTTGTTGGCCCACGCCCAGGCGGCGAGGTAGTTCCAGCGGGCGCCACCGGAGGTTTTGGGATTCGGGGTGATGACTTTCACGCCCTCCTTGACGAGGTCTCCCCAATCCTTGATGCCCTTGGGATTTCCTTTTCTAACGACCAGCACGATCGTCGAGGTGTAGGGCGAACTGTTATCGGGAAGTTTCGATTGCCAGTCTTCCGGCAGCGACTTCGCTTCCTTGACGATGCTGTCGATGTCTCCGGCGAGCGCGAGGGTGACGACGTCCGCCTCAAGGCCGTCGATGACCGAGCGCGCCTGCTTGCCGGAGCCGCCGTGGGATTGCTCGATCTCGACGGTCTGGCCGGTTTTGGAAAGCCACTCCTGTTTGAACGCCTTGTTGACCTCGGTGTAAAATTCGCGGGTCGGGTCGTAGGAAACATTGAGGAGCTTCACTTTCTCCTTCTTCGTACTGGGGTCGTTTTTGCCGCAGCCTGTCAGCAGGAAAACGGAGGCGAGGAACACGGGAATGATGAACTTGGTTTTCATGTGGATTGGAGTTTCTGTTGGATCTTGGATTCGGCGTCGGCAAGGACGGTTAGGATTTCCTCCGAGTTGGTGGCGGACCTTAGAAGGTTCAGGGTATTTCCGTGGAGAATTCGCGCCAGGCGGGCGAGGCCATGAAGGTGGGAGCGGTCGTCCGGTGTGCACAGCAGGAAAAAGAGCGACGTTCCCTCACCGTCGTCCGCGCCGAAATCCACCGGCGAGGTGGTGCGGAGGAAACAGAGAAACTGGCGCTCGATGATCGACGGGATGGGCCTCCGGGGATGGCAGAGCGCAACCCCGCCGGGCATGGCGGTGGAGCACAGGGATTCGCGGTCCACCAGCGAGGCTAACAAATGCTCGCGGTCGAACAGCAGGCCGGTGGCCTCGGCGACGGTGGTTAGAGATCGAAGGAGGTCGGCCTTGTTAGCGACCTTTACGTCGAGAGCGATCCCCTTGAGCGGAAGGCGGGAAGTTAGACGGTCGCTGCGGGTGGTGCGGAAGGTGCCGTCGGCAAGCAGCGAGGATTCCATTTTCGCCTCAAGTTCCGAAACGCGGGCGGTGTCGAGGGTTTGAATTTTTTGCTCTAACCAGTCCACGACATCGTCGCGGCGGAACCGGTAATGGCCGTCGATTTCAAGTCCGGGAAGTTTTTCACCCCGAACGAGTCCTTCGATGAAACGGGTGGACCAGCCGAGATAGGCGGCGAGCTGCCCGATGGAAATGTATTCCTGTTGGATGATGGTGTTCGTGTTCATGGGAGATGGGAATTGGGATGAAGAAGTGCCCCGGCGCCCGGTCTTGGGACCCGGCGCCGGGGCATGGGGAGAGAAGTTATTTTTGATAGATCTGGTCGAAGGTGCCGCCGTCGTCGAAGTGAGTTTTCTGGGCTTTGGCCCAGCCGCCGAATTCCTTGTCGATCTTCACGAGGTTGATCTTGGGGAAATTTCTCGACCATTTCGCAAGGGCCTTGGCGTCCCGCGGGCGGTAGAAGTGCTTGCCGGCGATATCCTGGGCCTCCGCGCTGTAGAGGTGAGTTAGATACGCCTTGGCGAGCGCCTCGGTGCCGCGCTTTTTCGCGTTCTTCTCGATGACCGCCACCGGCGGCTCCGCCAGAATGCTGATTGAGGGAATGACGATCTGGGTCTTGCCGGGGAACTCCTTCGCGATCAGGTGGGCTTCATTTTCCCAGGAGAGGAACACGTCGCCGATGCCGCGCTGGGCGAAGGTCGTGGTGGAGCCGCGGGCCCCGGTGTCGAGCACCGGCACATTCTGATAGAGTGTGCGGATGTACTCCTTCACCTTCGCTTCGTCGCCCCCGAACTTGCGGCTCGCGTAGGCCCAGGCGGCGAGGTAGTTCCACCGCGCGCCGCCCGAAGTTTTCGGGTTGGGCGTGATGACCTTGATGCCGGGCTGGACCAGATCGCCCCAGTCCTTGATGCCCTTGGGATTTCCCTTCCGCACCACAAAGACGATGGTGGAGGTGTAGGGTGAGCTGTTGTCCGGGAACTTGGATTGCCAGTCGCGGGGCAGCAGGTTCGCTTGTTCCGCGATCACATCGATGTCACCCGACAGGGCGAGAGTCACCACGTCGGCGCTCAGGCCGTCGATGACGGAACGGGCCTGCTTGCCCGAGCCGCCGTGGGATTGCTTGACGACGAGGGACTTGCCGGTTTGTTGTTTCCACTGGTTGGCGAAGGACGCGTTGAACTCCTGATAGAACTCGCGGGTGGGATCATAGGAGACATTGAGCAACTGGTCCGCGAGGCTGCTGGTTAGAAGGAGGGAGGAAAGAAGCGTGAGGATTCGAAATGTTTTCATGGGAAGATATCGGTTCGATTTCAAAAAGAAGTGGTTAGAACGAGAGTCGGATGCCGGTGAGGAGGGTGAAGCCGTCGTAGGAATCGCCGAGGTCGTTTTCAAGACGGGCCCACTCGGCGCCGGCGAGCAGTTTCAGCTTGTCGCCGTAGATGAAGTACTGGGCGCCGCCGTAGATCGAGTGATAGGCGTCTCCCAGGCCGGCATTGGCGGCGACTTTCTTTTCGTAGCGGGTCTGGCCGGAAACCCCGAGCGGGCCGTCGCTGTTCGCATACGAATAGCGGCCGACCAACTGGAGTTTCTTCGGGATGATGTCGTAGGTGGGCTGGATGAAGAATCCGAAGACGTCGCTGTTCGTTCCGTCACCCCCGCTGGCGAAGAAACTTTCAAAAACGACCGCCGCGTGGCCCTCCTTGAGCCAAAATGTCGTGGAGACGATGTCGTCGTATTTTCCTAACACCCGATCGCCGACCTCGCGGTCGCTGTGCAGCCAGTCCAGCCTCAGGTCGGCCTTCTCGACATCCAGCAGATGCTTGAAATCATAGCCCACGCCGAGGGTGTAGGAGACGCCGCCATCGAGATCGCCAAACTCGCCGTCACCCCAGGCCCCGGTCGAAATCTTGGTGACAGGATCGGCCGTGGAGCTTGGCGTGTCGTTTGAATAGACGCCGGCACGCCATGAGAATTTATCGGCGGTTCCTTCCACCGTTAGGCCGGTCGCGCGGTTGATGCCGAGTTGGTTGAAAATTTGCGAACGCTCGAATGTCGGCTGGGTGTTAGTGGATTCCAGCCAGTCGTACTGACCGACCAGCGGTTTGGTTTTGCCCGCGGTGATGCTGAGCCAGGACTTGGGTTTCCAGCGGATGTAGGCGTCCACGAGACCGTCATAAATGTCGTTAAAGCCGTCGTTGCTCTGGAAGTCGGCGCGGAGTTCGATTTCCTTGTCGAACAGCTTGGCGTCGAAACCCAAGCGTGAGCGGCGGTCCTCCCAATCGCTCTGGCTGCCGTTGGCGTCATCGACGTCCCAGTACTGGCCCTGGTAGCGGCCGCGGAGTTTGAATTCCTGGAGGATGGGATTGAGATCGTCCTTGTAGAGGGTGGCGAATCCCCAGATTTTATCGAAGGTGTTAGGTTCGATGAATTCGGTGGATTTTTCTTCGACATTTGCATGCAGCGGCAGCCCGGCGAGCAGGGCCATGGCAGCGATCCGCGGCAGGCGGAGGTTCAGGACGAGGGTGGTGGATTTGCGGCGGCGCGGGGTTTTGACGCGGGCTTGGATCTCGGACGGATTTCTTCTGTGTGTTGTTTTCATGGTTGTCTGCGGAGCGTCCGCGTCCGGTGGTCCGGTGAGCTTTCGCAGAGGTTTAATTGAATGAGCCCCCGGGTGTGCGGTGGGCGTGGGAGAGAGCGGGCCGGCTATTTGCGCCCGGCGGCAACAACTTCGCGGGTGGCGACGATGCGGGTCTTTTCGATGCTTTCGATCTGGGTCACGCGGCCTTCGTGGACGGTGATCTGGATCGAACCGAAGCGGAGGTTGGCGGCGTTTTTACGAACGATCTCCATCCAGTCGTTTGTTTGACCGGGAGAGGTTGGTTCAGAGGTGATCGTGCTCATTGGGATCTTGAGTGAGAGTGGCGAGTTGGGAGAGTCCGGCTAGAAACCCATCGGCAGGATCGGCCTTGCGTTTCGGGGCGGTGCCGGTGACGGCGAACGATTCGGCGGTGGCGAATGGCGGGACGATGCCGTCGCGGCGCATTTTCCGGAGGGTGACTTCGACGACCTGGGCGACGGTGTAGCGGTCCAGAATGTTGGCGATGGCGTTGCGGACATCGATCATGATCATGCGCAGCCCGCAGTGGTCCTCGTCGGGACAGGTGCAGGGCTGATAGGCGTTCTCACTGGCGCAGCAAATCGGAGCAAGGCGGCCATCCATCAGACGCACGAGCTGGCCGATGCCGATCTGGTCGGCGGGCTTGGCAAGGCCGTAGCCGCCGAATTTTCCGCGGTGGGTTTCGACGATGCCGGCCTCGCGCAATTCCTGGAGGATCCGCTCGATGAATTTCAACGGGAGCCGGTTGGCTTCGGCGAGTTCCGAACCGGACACCGTGACGCGTCCGACTTCGGTGGCGATCCCGAGATTGATCGTAGCGCGGAGCGCGTATTCTGATTTCTTTGAAAGGTGCATTCGCTTAACTGGACGAATGAGTATGGATTAAACTTCGGGTTGCCAAGAAAAAAATTCGGTGGATTTTTGGGAGCGTTTCGCGGGGGGGCAATCGTTAGATCAGCGCTCGCTGCGGCTTGTCGGTGCATTGCGGCGGGACGCCTCAATCACGGCCTGCCGCGAGACGCGTCAGCCACCGAAGAGGAAAAAACCGAGCAACCTGTGGAAGATCCGGCGGTTGATGTCCGAACTGTCTTCAAATTATGAAAAATCCTTGGATTCTCCCTGTTGCTGCGTTGGTGGTTGGTGCCGCCGTTGGCTATATTTCTGGAAAAAGTGCGGACGTTGGCGCAAATGATCCGGCCCTTGAAGAGTCCGCCACACGCACGCGGTCCTCCGGTCGGGCGGAGGGGACCGCACCTGGCGAGACTGGGAAAAAGAACCGGGCCGGCAGCGCGGATGAGATCGCTCGCATGCCGGGGAACTCCGCCCGCATCCAGGCGCTGTTGGAATTTTACTCCGGTCTAACGGCCGACCAATTGGCGGAAGAGGCCACCAAGCTGGAGAATCTTCCCATGAGCGAACGCATCATGGCCTCGATCCTTCTATTTGGGCGTTGGTCTGAAGTCGATCCTACCGCCGCCATGGCATTTTCCAACACCATGGGCATGGCCGGTGGTTTCGTGCGGCCGACCATTCTCCAAAGCTGGGCCAGCGTGGACCCGGCAAACGCGGCCAAGTATTTTTCCGAAAATCCCCGCGAGTTCGCGATGATGGGAATGATGGGTGGTCGCGGCGGCCCGATGGGCGGGCAGGGCGGAGCCTCGATCATCGCCAGCGAATGGGCTCGTCAGGACCCGGCGGCCGCCATGGCATGGGCGGCTTCCCTCACCACCGACAAGGGTCAGGCGATGAGTTCTGTGATCGGCGAAGTGGCAAAAACCGACCCGTGCAAGGCGGTGGCCATGATCGGGCAGATGGATGGGGCGGACCGCGCGGGCGCTTACCGCTCGGTGGCGGCGAGATACGGCGCGCTCGATTTCGTGGATGCACAAACCTGGATCCGCACGCTTCCGGCGGACGATCAGGCGGCGGCGCTGGCCTCGGCCATTGGCGGGCTTTCCAGCAACAATCCGCTCGAGGCTGCCAAGCAGGTCGCCGCGATGGCGGACGGAGACGAGCGGGACGGACTGATCCCGGATGTGGTGAAAAACCTGGCCCGCCTGGATACGGCGGCCGCCGCGGAATTTCTGAGGAATCAGGAAAGTGAAAGTGCCCAGCGCGACGGGATGCGCGAACTCATGCCGACATGGACGAGTCAGAATCCGGTGGCGGCATTGGCCTATGCCAATTCATTCGAAGGGTCTGTTAGGGACAGCGCGCTCCAAGCTTACGTGTGGAGTAACAACAAGGGCTCACCCGCCGAGTTGGTCAATGTAGCTCTAACCATTGACGACAAGGGCGACCGTGATCGTTCCACCGCGATGGCGGCGATGCGCTGGATGCGCGAGGACGCGCCGGCCGCGAGGGCGTTTGTCGATGCGTCCACCGAACTCTCGGACGATTTGAAGGAGCGGATCATCGAAGGCCGTGGCATGTGGGGCGGACGGGGCCGCCGGGACTAAGGCGGGAACAACAACTGAGCAACGGTCCGGCTTCCGCAAGCGGCGAACCACGGGCGGCTCATGAAGCCCCGGCCCTAACTGGCAGTGAGTGTTCAGCACGCCTCCTGAATTCAGTGGGCGACATTCCCGCGATGCGCAGGAAGGCCCGGGTGAAATTGTTAGGCTCGCCATAGCCCAGCGCGTAGGAAACCTCCTTTACGCTCCGCGACGGCGCGGCAAGCAACTGGCAGGCGGCGGAATAGCGAATTTTCTCGATCAGGTTGCGGTAGGTTTCCCCCTCCAGCGCAAGCTGACGGAAAAGGGTTGTGCGACTAACACCGAGGATTTCCGCGGCCTCTTCCACCGGCAACGGGCCGTAGTGTGGGAGAAACGTGGCGAGCACGAGCTGTAGCTTGGAGGATATCCGGCCGTCCTCAGGCAATTGGAAAAGCTGCATCCCGCCGGCATTTGGTTGGCCTTGGCGCTGCGGCAATGGCCGGGTCAGATAGTCCTCCGGAATTTCCAACGAGGCACCCGGCCCCGCGAACGTTAGATCGCAATCCGCGAAAATCGGCAGCGCTTCGACCGCCTCCGCCCGCCCGGTCCGGAGCGTCGCGCGGACCGGCAGCCAGCCGGGATCCGCGACCAGCCCAACTAATGTTAGAAGGAGCTTGAGACCCGAGTGATCCGCCGCGCGGCAGAGAACGGGATCCTCATTAACGATGCTGATGACGGCCCTCCCTCCTTCGCGGCGGATCGCGATGGAGTTGCCCTGGGCGAAATGCCGGATCGTTCGCGAGGCCTTGGTCAGAGCGTCGAACAGCGTGACCGAGCGCAGCAAATTCCGCCCCCAAGGCCCGGTCATGTCGAGGTCGAGCGGATCGCCTAGCAGAAAGCCGATGGTTTCCAATCCCTCCTGCGCGGAAACGGCATCCAGGAACTGCCAGAAGTGCGTGCGCTTCGGGATGGGAGCGTAGGCCTGGTGCAGCAGCTTGACAGGGATGCGCGCGCGCTCGAGATCGTCCTCGATGTGGATGCCGCGTCGCCTCAGCGCCGTCACCATCGGCAGGAGCGGGCTGGCTTGCGTGAGGTGGAACAACGGCATCGAGCGTAGCAGGGGCTAGGCCGTGAAACGTAATGATAGCCCGGCGGTTTTGCAAAACAAAGGTGGCGGGGGAAGATGGACCCGTCGGTGAAACGACAACTCCTATGAAAAAAAACCACCACTCGAACCCACACCACCGCGCGCTTGCCGAGGCTGGCGAATCCCGGAATGTCAGCCAAGCCTCGCGCGCTTCGTTCCGATTGTTAGGCCTGCTCGGTGCGGCCGTCCTCGCACTGCCATCCGCCCATTCCCAGATCAACAGCGGCGGCTTGAAAACCACCACCAACCACGACCGCGAGGTCATCGGCTACGTCCCGCAGTGGGACGCGTGGAAGGACTCCACCACCGGCCATTCGCGGGCGGGCATCCTCAACCAGCTCAACCTCGACTACTCGCAATACACCATGCTGAACTTCTCGTTCCTCGGCGTGGCGAACGACGGCTCGCTCCACAGCGCGGACCTACGTAACCCGTCGATCTATCAGACCGACGTCACCCAGGCACCCGGCCAGCTCCTGATGACCGACATCTATTCGAGCTGGGATTACTGGATTCTTTTCGGGGAAATCCAACCGCTCTGGGAGGTCACTCCCGCTGCTGCGGCTGCCGGATACTCAGTCGATGGCAGTGGTTGGAAAAACACCACGCTCGGCACTTCAAGCCCTTCATTTCCCATTCCCTTCAAAGCCGCATCCGGTCCGAAAGGCCTGCTCGATCTCTGCCATGAAAACGGTGTGAAGGCCGTGGCCTCCATCGGCGGCTGGTCGATGTGCAAACATTTCCCCGAGATGGCGGCGGACCCGGTGAAGCGCGCCCGCTTCGTCGCAGATTGCCAGAAGCTCATGGCGATGGGCTTCGACGGCATCGACCTGGACTGGGAATATCCTGGTCCCTATGCCGGCATGAACTTCACCGGCAGCACGGCGGATTTCGCGAACTTCACCACGCTGGTGACGGAGATCCGCGCCGCCATCGGCCCTGCCAAAGTCATCACCGCCGCCTTCAGCGCCTCTGCGACCAAGCTGGAAGGCATCGAGTGGCGCAAGCTGGATGCGGTCATGGATTACTTTAATATCATGGCCTACGACTTCCACGGCGGTTGGTCTAACAAAGCTGGGCATAACTCACCGCTGTTTCCTTACACCGGCGAGGAAGGCGGACCCGCCTCGTGGCACGACAGCGTCAACGCGCTCGCGTCCTACGGCGTGCCGCTGAACAAGGTCAACATGGGCACCGCGTTCTACGGCCGCGGCGTCATCACCAGCGGCGTCGGTGCCGTCGGCGCAACCACCGTGAAAAGCTCGCGCTTCGTACAGCCCGACGGCCAGGTCGATACCGCGTCCGATTTCACGAACTGGACCGCCTCCGAGGGCGTGCCTTATCACAGCCTGATTCAAGCGCGGAAAGCCGGTTGGACGGAAGGCTGGGACGCCGAAGCGAAAGTCCCGTTCTGCACCCGCAGCGGCGCATTCCTGAGCTTCGACAACAAGCGCTCGATCGGCCTGAAAGCGAAATACATCCGCGAAAACAACCTCGGCGGCGTGATCGTCTGGACTGCGTTCGGCGATGTCGAACCGGGCACGGTGGACGGCGGCAGCAGCAAGTTACCCAAGTCCTCCACGACCAAGGCTCCGCTCATCAACGTGGTGAACGAAGTCCTATCAGGCGCGGTAGTCCCGAATGAAACGGCGGCGGACTCCTACCTCAGCGCAGGTCCTGCGTCAGTGAAGGAAGGCAACAGCGGATCGAATTCTTTGGTTTTTCAAGTCTCTCTATCAGCGGCGAGAGCCACCGAGGTGCGCGCGAATTTCGCAACTTCCAATGCGACCGCGACCGCCGGATCCGACTACACGGCCACCAGCGGCACGCTCGTCTTCGCGCCGGGCGAGGTTTTGAAATCGATAACCGTGCCGATCACCACGGATACCACCATCGAGCCTAACGAGACTTTCAATCTCACTCTCAGCAGCGCGGTCGGCGCACCGCTAGCTACGACGACTTTCGTAGGAGGCATCGCAGCCGATGACGCCCCGGGGGGGAGCGTGCCGATCGTGCCGGTGCCTCCTACGATCACCATTGCCGACGGCGGCGTGACCGAGGGGAACAGCGGCTCCGCGTCGCTGCCGGTCACCGTTTCCCTCAGCGCGGCCAGCACTGTTAGCGTGACCGTGAACTACGGGACGGAAAACATTTCCGCCACGGCGGGCAGCGACTACACGGCGGCTTCCGGGCAGTTGGTGTTCGCGCCCGGCGAACTAAGTAAGACCTTGAACGTCCAAGTCACTGGCGACACCACGGTCGAGTCTGATGAAACGTTCCGCGTCCGTTTGAGCAGTCCCGTTGGCGGCACGCTCGGCACGACGACAGCGACCTGCACCATCACCAACGACGATTCGACCGTGGTCGTTCCTCCAACCGGCCCCGAATGGACGCGCCATTACACGGTGCCCTCCGGCGGCGGTTCGGGCGGAAATGCCACGGCCACCTTCACCGTCCCGACCGGCGGCTCCGTCTGGGGCGGCGGTTTCTCGGGCGGCTTCACCCTCACAAATAGCGGCAGCACGGCGATCTCGGCCTGGACCGTCGAGTTCGACGCGCCGTGGACCACCACCGGCTCTGGAAATGCCGGGGCTTGGACCATTTCCGCAGGTCATCACCGTGTCACGCAACCAAGCTGGCAAGGTTACTCGTTGGCTGCCGGGCAATCCGTCGTCATCGACTTCACCGGCAGCGGCACCTGGTCCGCTCCATCCAATATCACCTTCAACGGTGCCGGCGGCGGAACTCCTAGCAGCAATGTCACCCTCGCCGCATGGACCGCGTCGAACGCCATCGCCAACATCCTCGCGGATGTGGATACGGACAACTCGGCCAGCATCGGGGAATTCCTGCTAGGTACCAATCCTAACAGCGCCAGCAGCTTCGGCGTGATGACCACGACTTTGGTGAGCAACCGCCTGGTCGCGAGCTTCACCGTGAACCCGAACGCCGAAGGCGTGGAATACCGCATCGAGTCCACACCCGCCGCCAATGTCATGAGCCTGCTGGACACTGTCGCCAATCCCGACGGCAGCCTGCGCGTGCGTTGGCAGAGTGCGCAAACCGTTGCGTCCCTGGCTGACCTCAGCGTCCGCCTGATGGCCCGCCCGGTCGGCAGCACCGGCAACGGCGCGGTCGGAGCCAATAATCCGACGGATCCGTCAGATCCGACCGATCCACCCACCGGCCCGGTCATCTGGACTCGTCACTACACCTTCGGCTCCGGCAATTTCGAAGTCTCCTCCACCGCCCCCACCGGCGGCCAGGTCTGGGGCAGTGGGTTTTCCGGACTTCTCACGTTAAAAAACACCGGCAGCTCGCCGCTCACGCAATGGACCCTCCAGTTCGACGCGCCATGGACCACCACCGGTTCCGGCAACGCGGGCACCTGGACCATCGCCGCAGGCAAACACACCGTCACCCAGCCCACTTGGAACGGCTACAGCCTCGCCCCCGGCGCGACCGTCAGCCTCGACTTCACTGGTGCGGGCACCTGGTCCGTCCCGTCTAACATCACCGTCGATGGCGCGAGCCCCGGCTCCGGTGCCACGGGAAATGTCAGCCTCGCCGATTGGAAAAACGCCTATCAGCTCACCGACATCGTGCTCGATCCCGACAACGACGGCTACAGCAGCATCCTCGAATTCCTGCTAGGCACCGACCCGAAAGTCGCCGACTCCGCCGAGATGATTGGCGTGGAAATCCGCCCGCTGACCTTCAACAACGTCACCGCGAACAACAACGTCATCAGCTTCGAAGTCGAGCCGAAATCCACCGGCGTCGAATACACCATCGAGTCCTCGACCAACCAAACGACCTGGCTTGAAAACACCGGCGCTTTCGTCAAACACACAGAAACCCCGCAAGCCAGCGGCCTGCTGTTAGTCGAATGGCGCAGCGCCCAGCCCGTCACCGGCGGCACCAGCTACGTCCGCCTCAAAGCCCGCGAAGTCGGAACTACCGTGGAACCACCCACCGGCGGCGGAAATCCCGGCCCGACCGGTGCGCCGAACGTCCCCACCGTTTCCGTACAAAAAGATTGGAACGACGGCATCGGCCACATCGTCCTCTGGAACTCCTATGGCGGCCAGCCTGTGACCTCGTGGAAATTGTTCTGCAACGGCGTCCTCGTCCACAGCTCCAATGTTACCGGAACCGCTCCGCAAACCGCCAACCGCGACATCAACAGCAGCGCCATCGGCAGCTTCAGCTACCGCGTCGAGTTGACAAACGCAGCGGGCACCTCGGCCTCGGCGGAAACGGTTTACCTAACCGACTTCGCCAGCCCGATCTCCATCACTGGAAAAGACACCGCCTCGCAGATCTCGCAGCTCACCCTCACACCGGGAGCTAACAGCATCACGCTGAGCGGAGGTCGCGCCCCCTACACCGTGAAGGTCAACCACCCCGCCGCGCTCGCCGCATCGGTCAGTGGCAACACCGTCAGCCTCACCGGCACCGCGGGCCAACGCTCCGGCCTCAAGATCACCGATGCCGATGGCAACGTCCGCCTCGTCGGCGTCCGCGTGAAACAAAGCGGCGGCGCGAATCCCGGCCTGCCGCCCCACCTCGGCATCGGTTCCGTGTCCGAAGACTCGCCCGCTGACCTGGACTTCTGGTCCGACTATCAGCCCGGCACCCTGAAGAACAAGTGGATCGACTACCGCTACATCTACATCAACGGCGGCGTGAAACGCAAAGGCACCGGCTGGCGCACCTGGACCGACGTTGATGGCGACCGCATGAGGATCTTCGTCCGCGAGTCCATCAAGCGCGGCATGGTCCCGGTCGTCGTTTACTATAACATCCCCGACGGCGGCGAATCCTACACCACCGACCTCGAGCACATGCAGGATGCCGAATACATGAAGGGCTACTACGAGGACCTCAAGTTTGCCATCGACATCGCCAACCAGGAAGCTGGCGACGAAATGGTCGTCTGGCTGCTGGAGCCCGATTTAATCGGCTACATGGCGCAGAACAACGAGAACCCGAACACCCTCGTCGCCCGCACCGATGCCGCCTATCAGACCGGCGTCCTCAGCACTGCCTCAGGCGATCCCGTGTTCCCTAACACCCTGCGCGGCCTCATCGAGTCGGTGAACTACACGCTGCAAAAACACGCGCTCAACTCGCACGTCGGCTGGCAGTTCAACCTCTGGGCGTTCCCCGCCGGCGGCTGGGATTCCGCGAGCCAAATCACCGGCAAGGGCCTCATCCGCATCACCGACACCAAGGGCTACCCCGCCGGACGCGACATCGTCTTCAGCGAAGGCCAGCTCGTCGCCGATTACTACGCAAGCTGCGGCATCCTCACCCATGGAGCCGATTTCATCTCCATCGACAAATACGGCCTCGATGGCGGATCGGAACTACACAACAGCGACCCGCAGCAATCCACCTGGTTCTGGCACGCCGGCCATTGGGCGAACTACCTCCACTATGTAAAGGCCCTTAACCAACGCACCGGGAAAAAAGTCATGCTCTGGCAGCTTCCCGTCGGCCACGTGAACCACTCGCAAAAGATCAGCCCCTACACCGGCGAAGTCTTCCCCGACCACCCGAACGTCCCGCGCGATTGGGAGGACAGCGGCCCGAGCTTCTTCCTCGGCGACCGTTTCACCCCCGGTGCCGGAGCGCGCCACACCTGGTTCTCTAACACCGGAGCCGGAAATGCCAACGTCACCGTCGCCGGAGCCGACATCATCTGGGGCAGCCACATGGCCGCCGCCCGCGATGCCGGAGTGAACGTCATGCTCTTCGGCGACGGGGTGGGGAACTCCACCCGCGCAAGAGGCGCCGAGAACACCGACGAGTTCTGGTGGATCAGCAAGGTGCAGGAATACTACGCGAATCCGGTGCCGCTGGCGCCGTGAGATGAATGAAGAACATCCGACGGATCTGGCTGATCCGTCGGATGTTTCTTGTCCAGAGCTAGCCTCGCTGCTAGGGAAAACCATGCCCGAGGAACCTGAAGAGCACCGCCGCCTGCGCCCCAGCGGCGGCTACCGGCAACTGCGGAGCTATCAGGTTTCCACCGTGATTTATGATGCCACGGTTTCCTTCTGTGACCGGTTCATCGGCACGCGTTCGCGGACGCACGACCAGATGGTGCAGGCAGCCCGCAGCGGCGGGAAAAACATCGCGGAAGGCAGCCGCGCGGCGGCGACCACGAGCCAAACGCAACTCCGGTTAGTCAACGTGGCGCGGGCGAGTCTGGAAGAGCTGTTGCTGGATTATGAGGATTTCCTACGGCAGAGGAAATTGCGGACCTGGGGGAAAAGCGACCCGGAAGCGCTGGAGGTCCGGGCGGTTGGAAAGAAGATGGATCAGTCGGATCCGACGGATCGGTCAGATCCGGTAAAGCATTACGAAGTTTACGCGAAATGGCTGGAACACGCCGACCCCGCGGTAGTCGCGAACACGCTCATCTGCTTGATTCACCAGACGAACTACCTGCTGGACTTGCAGATCACCGCGCTCGAGCGGGACTTCGTGCAGGACGGCGGCTACAGCGAGCAACTTGCGGTGGCGAGGATCGCGGAGCGGAAAAAACAAAGAAATCCGACGGATCCGACCGATCCGTCCGATAAAGCCCCAGACTGCCCGCTTTGCGGCAAGCCACTCGCGTTGCGAACCGCCCGCCAGGGACCGAACACCGGTTCCCAGTTCTGGGGATGTTCCGGCTATCCGGAGTGCAAGGGCACGCGGAAGATGGCATGAGCAGTCAACCATGCGGTTTCTGCTCCAGCACCAGAAAAGCATTGCCTGCGTCTTCATCGCATTTGTCGGATGCGCCTCGTGAAAATTCGGTGAAGCTTGTGAGTTTTTGCCCGGAGATCCACGGTTTGCACCAATGTTGAAGATCGGTGAAATTCACATCGGCAGTCAGGTCCTGGCGGCCGGGATTGTCATAGATGGCGGTGCCTTCGAGCCGCTGCTGGAGCAGATAGGCGCGGACGGTGCCGCGCGGCCGCCGGTGATAGATTTTGTCCGCTGTCGCGCCATAGTCGATGGTGATGATGCGGCCCGATTTCCAAAAGGGCATCCATTCGGTTAGGTAGCGGTGATAGGACTCATGAACTTCGATGCACTGGCCGACGGGATGGTCCGCGAGAAATCCGGAAGAGTCGGGGAGGGGCGCTGGAGGAAGCAGGGATTCGCGGGCCTGGCGGGCATCGTCGAAGTGCACAGCGAGCTCCTGCCAGCCATCGTTAGTTTTTTGAAAACGACGGACGGGGAAGGCGTCCACCAGTTCGTTAGAGAAGATCACCGCATTTCCGCCGCACGCCACGAGGGCGTCACGGAGATGGAGATGCCAGGAGGCGCGGCTGCCTAGCAGCTCGTGCTGGCGTTTTGCGAGGGGTGCTGAGGTTTCGACAAGATGAAGCCGGGTTCGCCAGCGTGAATGCCACGGGAGGTGCCGGAGCACGGCGGCAGCGAGGGTGCCTTCGCCGGGACCGATTTCTATCAGGTCGCTGCAGCCGGTTTCGCCCATGGCTTTGGCAGCCCAGGCGGCGATGGCTCGGGCGGGCGCATCCGAAAGCATGGGAGCGGTGGTGAAATCTCCGCGGCGCCCGATGGATGAGATACGCCGTGCGTAGTAGCCGGACTGCGGATCGTGCAGGGCACGGGCCATGAATTGCTCGAAGGGGATGGGGGCCATGGAAGAAATCTGGAGGCGAGACGCCCCCAGCACGGCCTGCGGCCGGAGGCGCGCAGCCACTCTTAATAAAACAACCGCGGTCCTTGCGGAACGCGGTTGTTGGGAAATTTCTGGCAACGAGCGGATTAGGCTTCCTTGGTCGCCGCGGTGCGGGCCTTGCGGATCATGCTGTTGACGGTCTCGGAAGGCTTGGCTCCGACGGCGAGCCATTTGTCGGCGATGGCGAGATCGATGGTGAAATTGGTGCCTTCGAGAAGCGGGTCATAGGTGCCGAGTTGCTCGATGAAACGGCCATCGCGACGCTTGCGGCTGTCGACGGCGACGATTTTATAGTAAGGGCGGTCTTTGGTGCCCTTGCGGTTGAGTCGGATGGATACGGACATGAGATTGAAGCGTCTTTTTCGGTTGCCCGGGAAACGGGCGGGCGCGGAAACTGCAAGATCCCTTGCGGAATGCCAAGCAGAATCTTGGGCGATTTCCGCCGCCCGCTAACCCGGAGTGTCGGGTTGGGAGATCAGGGCGGAGAATTTCAGTTCAAGTTGTTTGAGGAGTTCCAGGTCATGGATCTTTTCCCCGTCGAGCGTGGTGATGTAGAGGGTGTCCAGGGCGACGCCCTTCTCGGTGCAGATTCGGGCGTGGGCGGTGTTGAGGCCGGATTGGTTGATCGTGTAGAAAAGGTCGTGGAGGAGGCCGATGCGGTCGAGGCCTTGAATTTCCACGGTGGTGCAGGTCGGGTGCAGTTTGTTGCTCACGTAGGCGCGGACGGGGACCTTGAAGCCGTGGTCGGCGCGGGGTTTGAGAAAATTAACTTTGCGGCGGAGAAATTTTTCCGGCTCGTAATTTTCCGCAACAAGAATGGCCTCGAAGGTATTGAGGAAGCGCTTGCGAGTGGATGAGTCGGACACCGGCTCGAAGTTGGTGGTGCAGACGCGGAAGATGTTCACGACGATGCCGTCGGTCCGGGTGAAGAGGTCGGCGGAGAGGATGTTGATTTGCTCGGAGGCGAGCGCGCAGCAGATTTTTTCCAGGTGCAGCGGTCGGTCGCGGGTGGCCAGGACGAGTTCGGAGTAGCCCTTTTCCGTGTGGTCGATCCACTTGATGCATGAGGCGAATGGGTCGGAGGTGTCGGCCTCCCGCTGGAGGAAATGGCGGACGGTGCGGACCTGGGTGACGATATGGGCGGCCTGCCGGAAGTGGAAGGCGGCGGCCGGCATGCGCTCGAAATGGCGTTCGACGTCCGGATGGTAATCGTCGCGCATGATGACGAGGATCTCGTCGCGCAGGGCGAGGCGATCGGCGTCCAGTTTGCGGGAGTATTTCTCGCGCCCGCCTTCGAGGAAATGGCGGGTGGCGGTATGTAGCTGCAGCATCAGGCTCTCCTTCCAACCGGTCCAGCCGTCGGGCGAGGTGGCATTGGAATCGGCGAAGGTGAAGAGGAACAGCGCGTCGAGGTTGGAGGTGGTTTTGACGATTGTGGCGAACTCCGCGATGACCTCGGGATCGTCGAGATTGCGGGTGGTGGCGGTGCGCCAGAAGGTGAGGTGGTTGTCCACGAGAAACATGATGAGCGTGCGCCGGGCACCTTGGATTTGCAGGCGACTGCACAGCCGCGCGGCCAGCATGGCGGAGCCGTCGGTGTGCTCGCGGACGTTTTCGGCGCGGCCGGTGTCGTGGAGGATGACCGCGAGGTAGAGCGCGTAGGCGTCCTGGATTTCGAGAAACAGGCGGCGATAAATTTCCCGGCGCGGGTCGGTTTCCGCAATGAGCTGATCCAGTTGCTCGACACACCGCAGCGTGTGCTCGTCCGCGGTGTAGCGGTGGAAAAATTCGTGCTGCACGAGGCAGTCGAGCGCGCCGAACTCCGGTAAATAATGGCCGAGGAAGCCGACGCGGTGCATTTGGCGGAGGACGCCCGCGACGTCGCCCTTGCGCTCGAGAATGGCCTGGAACGTCTGGCGGTTCGTTTTCGCATAGCGGAACGGCCGGTCGATGTCCTCCCAGTGCTCCTTCATCAGCTTGCGGATCGGCGGGCTCAGGCGCAGCCCGCGGAGCTGGCAATGCTGGAACAAGCGCATCATCCGGCTGGAGTCCTCGGTGAAAATTTCCGGGCCTGCGGGGTAGATCCGACCTTCTCGGGCAACGAAGCCATCGAACTCCTCGCGCTTGTTTTTCCGGAATGTCAGGAACGAGCGGATGCCGGTGTCGGCCTGGTTTTCCTCCTCGATCTGGAAGCTTTCCATCAGCGAGCCGGTGTGCTGATAGACATTGCGGGTGTGCCGGTAATAGTCCCGCATGAACGCCTCGGTGCTGCGGAGGATGCTTTTCTGCGGGTAGGCGAAGGCCGTGGCGACGACCCCCTGGAGCTGCAAGGTGAGCTGGTCGGTGGCCTTGTCCGCGTGGTAGTGCAGCTCATTGCGGACGCGGTGGAGGAAATCGTAGGCTTCTTCCAACTCGCGATAGGCGGACGTGGTTAGAAACTTCCCCTCGACCAGATCCACCAGATTTCCGCTGCCCCGCTTCACCAGGGCGACCCACTGGATGTTCTGATAGTCGCGCATGCCGCCGCAGCTTTCCTTCACATTTGGCTCCTGGAGGAACACGGTGCGCGAGTATTTCTGATGGCGGGTGCGCAAGTCCTTGCGCCGGATTTCGAAGAAGGCGGCCTGATCCTTGCCGATGCATTCCTTGTGGAAACGGGCTTGAAACTGCGCGAAAAGCTCGTCGTCACCGGCGATCAACCGCGCGTCCATCAGCGAGGTTTTGTTTTCCGGATCGCGCCTGGCCTCCTCGATGCACTCCGGGATCGAGCGGCACGCGTGGCCGACCTTGAAACCCATGTCCCATAAGAGATAGAGCACGCCTTGGACGAGTTCCTGAAGCGGCAGCGGCAGCTTGGTGGAAGCCCGCGGCAGGAGGAAAAGAATGTCGATGTCCGACCGCGGATTGAGCGTGCCGCGACCGTAGCCGCCGGTGGCGACGAGGGCGATTTGGGGAACCTGGCCTTCCCGGACGTTCAGTGAGGCCTCGAGGATGGAGCGGATCACGGTGTCGATGAGGGCCGCCCGGGCGCGGGCAATTTCCAGCCCGCCGGCTCCCGCGCGATGATGCCGCAGGATGCGATGCTCCTGGGTTTTCAGAAATTTCTTATAGTGCGCGATCTGTTCGGCGGGCGAGAGGTGCCCCTCAAGAATGGGGCCTAGAGCCTTGCGCGCGTGCTCTTCGAGGGTCGTGAGTTGATTGAGCATTTCGGGGTCGCGAAAAGGTGTGGTGTTTTCCCGGAAGGTCAAGCGGAGCGGCCCATCGCGCTGCCGATCCGGGCGTAGAGTTCGGTTTGCTGCGCCGAGTTTTCGAGCAGGTCCGTCTCCAGCCGAACCGCTCCAGGTTCGAACAGCGTCAGCGTGGACGAGCCGCCGAAGGCGAAATAACCCTTTTCCTCGCCCTTCATGACGGCCCTGCCCGGCGTGAACGTCTGGCAAATTGTGCCCACGCAGGTCGCGCCGATTTCCATGCAAATGACCGTGCCGAAGCGCTCGGTTTTCAACTCGGTGATGGTCCGTTTGTTCGTCCACAAGTAGGCGAGGCGCTGCCGCAGGGCGATGGGATTCACGGAGAAGAGCGGGCCGTTGATCGTGCGCGTTTCCCCCGGAACGCCCGCCGCCGGGAAATGAAAACGATGGTAATCCACCGGGCAGAGCCGCGAGAGGACCAGCGATCCGTCGGCATAGCGGGCCGCGAGTTTCGAATCGCCGAGCAACGCGGGCAGATCGAATTTCTGCCCTTTCACGAAAACCCCACCGATGGCGGACGCCCGCTCGAAGCCCAAATGCCGCCCGTCTGCCGGGAAGACCACGCTGGCTTCGTCCCCATCGATGGGCCGGGCCGCGGGCTTCAGTTTCCGGTAGAAAAACTCGTTAAAACTCCGGTAGCTGTCCGGCGCGTCCGCGAAGTCGTCAGGGTTCAGTCCATACTCCGCGATGAATGGAGCGACCCGCGCCGCGGAGTCGGGCGTGCTCATCCGCCGACCGTACCACGCCGAGAACAGCGGTCGCTTCACAAATGCGTCCAGTGCCAGCGCGCCCAGCGGGTTTCCATATGACCATCGCAGAAACCCCTCGCCGTAAACCTGTTCGGTTTCCAAGACGCCGGTGTGCCGGTTGAAATAGCGGATCGGTTCCACGAGGGCTTCTAGCCGCGCATTCCCGCGACCGCAAGAGCAGCCCGGCCCTCCTTTTGAAAACCAGGATTGCAACCGCCATGGCGTAAATTTAGATTGCCCCCATGGTCACTCTTGAATTCCTCGAAGCCCAGGCGATGCAACTGCCAGAAGACCAGCGCGCGACCTTGGCCGCGCACCTTATCGGCTCCCTGCCGGGAATCCTGCACGATGATGATGGCGGAATTGCCGAGGCAATGCGGAGGGATGCGGAATTGGATCGCGAGCCGTCATCAGGCATGACGCTGGAACAATTCCGGAGCGCTCTCGGACGGTGATGGAGCCGAAGGTGATTTTCCAGAGACTCGTCCAGCGCGACATGGACGACGTGCTTCGGTATTACTCCGGTGAGGCCGGCGAAGTGATCGCGGATCGATTCTTCCAAACTTTTCTTCAGGTTGTGGACCACGCCCGTCTTAATCCCGGGCACTTCCACTTGGTTTCCCCGCATTTGCGCCGTGCGGATATTCCGGGTTTTCCCTATCATTTTCTCTATCGGATTGCGGACAATGGCATTCGGGTGCTCGTCCTGCGCCATGACCGGCGGCATCCATCGTTTGGATTGAGGCGGAAGTGAATTTCATGCTCTTCCGGGAAACGGAATAAACGCATCCCTCAAGTGGTGTCTAACCGGGTTACTGAGATTCTTCTTGGCCGAGATAAAGCCGGGCTCCGTGGCGGACATGGGCAACGAGGACCTTGTTTCCCTCGACCGCGAAGAGGATCCGGTATTTCCAATAGCCGTGGCCGTAGAGGAGTTGGCGAATTTCCGTGTTGATCAAGCCAAGACGCGTTTCGGGCGAGATCGGGCAGCGCCGTGGCAGCTTGACGAGGGTCTTCAAGGCAGCGACGAGGCCGTCATACCATCGGTCCGCGGCCTCGGGATCGGATTCGGCGATCCAATGCCAGGCTTCCTCGATGTTGCTCCCGGCTTCCGCCGATAGAACGACGGTGTGGGTAGCGGGCATCACGCTCCTTTCTTCACGCGGGAAAGTTTGCTCCTCATCCCTTTGTCGAACTCATCGAGGGTCTTGGCGCGACCGTCTTTGACATCCTGCAATCCGCGGGTGATGGCGGCTGCGGATTCGTGGAGTTCCAGCCGGTTCAAGAGAGCTTGGTAAGCGTCCGCGGTTTGCAAGACCAACTCCGCACGGCCATTCACGGTGAGAACTTCCGGCAGGCCGGATTCCTTGAGCCGCTTGATGTGGTCCGCTGTGTGGCGCTGGAAATCGGTGAGAGAGTGGATGTTCTGGGTCTGGATCATGATTTGCTCCTCGCATGGAATTGACTGTGAATTGGATGTTGGCGGTTTTGCTGAGGAGGGTCAAGGAAGTTGCCGGGCCAAGTAGCTCGTGGCTGATGAAATGAGCCGATTGACTTACCCGCACCTCCTCGTTTCCACTTGCGCGGGGGCGAAGCCGGGGCTACTCCGCCCGCATGAAAACCCGCGCCGCGTGCCTGCTTGCCAGCGTTGTGATGTTCTCCGGTTGTGAGGAGAAAAAGGAGATCACCGTCACGGAAACCCGCGCGGCGACCACCCGCGATGGCGCGCCCAAGCTTTTCGCCACCAGCGACGAACGGTTCCGCGATGCCAAGCCCAGCCCGGTCACCGGTGACACGCCGGAAGGTTGGCTCAAGCTTCCTTCGGCACAATTCCGCTTGCTCAACTATCGTTTTGGCGCGAGCGGCATGGGCGAGGTCTGGGTCTCGCTCGCCCAAGGCACCGTGCTCGACAACGTGAATCGCTGGCTCAAGCAGTTCGCCGCGGAGCCGATCGATGCGGCCGGGTTGGCGAAGCTTCCCACCGTCCCGCTCGTCGGCTCGCCCGGCGTCTTTGTGACTGCGGAGGGCGAATACATGAGCGGGATGGGAACTCCTTCGAAACCTGGATTCGCCCTCGCCGGGGTCGTCGGCTCGGTCGGCGGCCAGATTCTGACGGTGAAAATGGTTGGTCCCAAGGGAGAGGTCGCGGCCGCCAAACCGGCGCTCGAGTCCTTCGCCAAAAGCCTCCGGATGGCTGAATAATCGGCCCGGGAAATTTCGTATAGCGACCCGCTCAATTGACCATGGAAATCTCCGACACGCCGCCGACCCGCAAAGCCCCGCGGTCGATCCCGGGAAAAATCTTCGATGTGCTATCGGGGTTCGGTCTCGCCACCATCACCCTGCTGCTGCTAGGCCTGCTGACGTTGTTCGCCACCTTGGAGCAGGTGGATAACGGCCTCTACCCGACGCTGAACAAGTATTTCGATCTGAAGTCCTTTTTCCTCCTGCCGCAGCTCAATGGCAAAATGGTTCCGCTGCCCTTGCCCGGCGGTTATTGGATGTGCGCGCTGTTGTTAGTGAACCTGACGCTTGGCGGCATCATCCGCATTCGCAAGGGCTGGAAACACGCCGGCAATATCGTCTCTCATTTTGGGATCATCCTCATGCTTGCGGGCGCGGGCGTGACCTATCATTTCTCCGAGCGCGGCAACATGGCCGTCGCGGAAGGTGAGTCGAGCAACGCGGCGGAGGATTACTTCGAATACGTCGTCGAGGTCGCCGAGATCAAGGATGGAAAGCCGGAGACAATCCACGTCATCCGCGGCAAGGACATCAACGACCTAGAAAGCAGCAAGCGCCTGTTCCGCCTGCCGAACATGCCCTTCGATCTCGAACTCGGCGGCTACCTTGAGAACTGCGTGCCGGTTTCCACGAGCGAGCGCGCGCCCGACCGCCAGCCGGAGATCTACGACGGCTATTTCCTGGCGGAAAAACCCAAGCTGGCCAGCCCCGAACCCGCCGAGCAATACACCGCCGGTTGCTACGCGCGCGTCGTCCATCGCGACGGAAAAAAGTCCGACCCGTTCATTCTCGCAGGTGCCAGCTTCCACCCGTTTTCCTACCGTCTCGATGACCGCGTTTTCACCATCGACATGCGCAAGCGCCTTTGGCCGATGCCATTCACCCTGAAGCTCGACGAGTTCACCGCCGCCTTCCATCCGGGGACGATGATGGCGTCCAAATTTGTCAGCACGGTCACCCGCGTCGAAAACGGCGGCGAGGCCAAGGTCACCATCCAGATGAACGAGCCGATGCGCTACGAAGGCCTGACCTTCTTCCAGGCCAGCTACGGTCCGCCCGGTGCGATGCCGGGGCAGAAGATGTATTCCGTGTTTGAAGTCGTCAAAAACCCCGCCGACCAGTGGCCGTTATACAGCCTGTGGATCGTCGCGTTCGGCATGTTCGTCACCTTCATGATCAAACTCGGCTCCTTCCTCGGTGCCGGTTCACGCAAAAAAAGTCATGTCTAACTCATCTTCCAAAATCGGCCGCTGGATTGCCGCAGTGCTGGCCGTGCTCGTGCTCGGTGCCGTTTTCTACAACGTCGTCGTCGATAACATGCCAAAGGGCGAGGTCCGCCAGGTCGAAGGCTACTCCGCGTGGGAAAAGGAAACGCTCAAAGTCGCCGAGACCGTCCCCGTCCAAAACGGCGGCCGCATCAAGCCGCTCTCCACCTTCGCCGGATTCACGATGCTCGGTCTGCACGGCGCGCGCTCGATGAAAATCGAAGGAAGCGACGGGAAAAAATTCACCATCAAGCCCACCGCCTGGTTGATGGATTCGCTGTTCCGGCCGCAGCTCGCGATCAAGCTGCCCACCTTCCGCATCGACAACTCCTCCGTGCTCGAAGCCATCGGCCTGAAGCCGCGGGGCAAGCGAGACCGCTACAGTTACGCGGACATCGAACCGGCGCGGCAAAAACTCATCGAACTTGCGAAAACCTACGAAGCCGTCGAGAAGGACAAGCGCGATCCGGTGCAGGCGCAGACCATCGCCCTGGCCTACAACCTCCGTGAATACGAGAGCTTGTTAGGCTACTTCGGTTTTGCCCGCTTCGGCGTCACGCTGCACGGCTCCGGCAAGGATGGCGCCGCCGATCAACGGGCGGACATCAGCGCCGTGATGCAGACCGCACCGGAAATCCGCAAGCAGGTCGCGCAATCCCAAGCTCAGGGCCAGCCCATCGATCCTCATATCCAGGGCCTGATGCAACAGGTCCAGGACGCCGCCAATTTCGCAAAATTCGGCCTTAATATCCTCCCGCCCGCAGACCCCAAGGACCCCACTTGGCTCAGCGCCGGCAATGCGATCTTCAACGCGATCAGCGATCCGAAAGGCGATCCGCAGCTCGCCATCGCCGATATCAAAACTCTTGAAACCACCGCCCGTTCTATCGGCGATGGCGAAGCCACGTTCCGGGCGCAGTTGGTTTCACTTCGCGACCGGATGGCGGACCGCGCCAAGGCCCGCGGCGAATACGATCAGATCCATTTGGAAGCCGGTTTCTATCGGATGAATTGGTTTCTCAATGCTCTCGTCTTTTTCATCGTCGGGACGGTCAGCGCGCTGGTCATGTGGACCCTCGGCCGGGGAACCGCAGGCCGCGTTTTTTCATGGATCACCCTGGCCTCGACCGCCACCGGCCTGGTCCTCTGCACCATCGCCATCGTCCAGCGCTGCATCATCATGCAGCGCCCGCCGGTGGGAAATCTCTACGACACGATCATCTTCATCGCGATGGCGTTCGTCACGCTGGCGCTGGTGATCGAGTGGCTGACCCGCAAGCGCTTCGCCCTGGCCGTCGCGCCGGTGGTCGGAGCTTTCCTCATCGTTCTCGCCCGCAGCTTCGAAGAGGGCGAAGAGAAAGACCACCTTGATCCGCAGGTGGCCTTACTCGATTAGAAAAAATTGATG
>JANMSI010000183.1:0-1639 GCA_031389115.1 Akkermansiaceae bacterium | reverse complement strand
CCATGACGCCGCGTTGCTCCTTTTTGACGTCGATGGTGGCTTTCTCGATGTTGGAGGCCTGGAGGGTGCGGAGGTAGTAGGTGGTCTTGAGGCCCTTGTCCCAGGCGCGGCGGTACATGTGGGAGAGGGTCTTCATGTCCGGGGTGGCGAGGAAGAGGTTCACGCTCTGGCTCTGGTCGATCCACTTCTGGCGGCGGGCGGCGGCGTCGACGATGTATTCGTGGCCGATGCCGAAGACGGTCTTGTGCTTGAGCTTGAGGGCCTCCGGGATGTCGTCGATGGCATCGAGCTCGCCGTCGAAGTACTTGAGCTGGTCGAGCATTTCCTGGTTCCACAGGCCGGCCTTTTTCAAGTCCTTCACGAGCTCGGCATTCAAGACGATGAAGTCGCCGCTGAGATTGCTCTTCACGTAGAGGTTCTTGTAGTTCGGCTCGATGCAGGGGGTGGTGCCCATGATGTTCGAGATGGTGGCGGTGGGGGCGATGGCGAGGACGTTGGAGTTCCGCATGCCGTGCTTGGCGATCTTTTCGCGGACGACGGACCAGTCCATCTTGCCACCGCGGGGGACGTCGATCTTGCGGCCGCGCTCGGCCTCGAGGAGATCGACGGTGTCTTGCGGGAGTAGGCCGCGGTCCCATTTGCTGCCCTTGTAGCTGCTGTAGGTGCCGACTTCGGCGGCGAGGTCGCTGGACGCGTTGTAGGCGTAGTAGGCGATGGCTTCCATGAACTCGTCGTTGAACTCGACGGCGGCGTCGGAGGCGAAGGCGAGGTTGCGCTTGTAGAGGGCGTTCTGGACGCCCATGACGCCGAGGCCGATGGGGCGGTGGCGGGTGTTGGCGGTGCGGGCGGCTTCGGTGGGGTAGAAGTTGATGTCGATGACGTTGTCGAGGGCGCGGATGGCGACGGTGATGGTTTCCTTGAGCATCTCGTGATCAAGCGCGCCGTCACGGGTGATGTGGGTATCGAGGACGACGGAGCCGAGGTTGCAGACGGCGGTTTCGTCGGCGGAGGTGTTGAGGGTGATCTCGGTGCAGAGGTTGCTGGAGTGGATGACGCCGCAGTGGTCTTGCGGGCTGCGGACGTTGCAGGGATCCTTGAAGGTGATCCATGGGTGGCCGGTTTCGAAGACCATTTTGAGCATGGATTTCCAGAGCTCGAGGGCGGGCATCTGGCGGGACCAGATTTTGCCCTCGGCGGCCATTTCCTCGTATTGGCAGTAGCGGGTCTCGAAGGCGGAGCCGTAGAGGTCGTGGAGATCGGGGACTTCGTTGGCGCGGAAGAGGGTCCAGGTGCCGCGCTCTTCCATGCGTTTCATGAAAAGGTCGGGAACCCAGTTGGCGGTGTTCATGTCGTGGCAGCGGCGGCGCTCGTCACCGGTGTTTTTGCGGAGATCGAGGAAGTCCTCGATGTCGTTGTGCCACGTTTCGAGATAGGCGCAGCCGGAGCCGCGGCGTTTTCCGCCTTGGTTGACGGCGACGAGCTGGTCGTTGTGGAGCTTGAGGAATGGGATGATGCCCTGGGATTCGCCATTGGTGCCCTGGATGTAGCCGCCGGTGCCGCGGACGGACGTCCACGAGCCGCCCAGGCCGCCGGCCCATTTCGAGAGGTAGGCGTTTTCGGCGATGCCGCGCTGCATGAT
>JANMSI010000161.1:0-22483 GCA_031389115.1 Akkermansiaceae bacterium | reverse complement strand
TACAGGAAATTGGTGACCTCCTAGAACTGCCTCGACATGATCGGTCGAATCAAGGCCAATCTGGATGGTTCCGTGATCTTGTCCTTGCTTGCCAATAGCTCTCTTGCCATCGAACTTCTCCTTCCAACTTTCAAAAGTGTCTTTTGGGTGGCGGGTATTCTGGACATACGTGATCGATGCGCTCTTGATGATTGCGTCTAACGTCGCTGCGGTGTCGTTGTCGTCGGTGTTCATGGGAGGTGTTGGTTCTGAGTTTTTGGCTAACAGTGTAATTCGTTCTGGGACAGGGTGGCCGGAATCTGATCATTTGGCGAGGATTTTGTTTCGACGAGGCCGTTGTTTGTGTGAGTTCCCAAGGGTTTACGAGAATTGTTACCGATGCTTGATTTCCCAAATTTCCGTATGACGTGCTGAGTCAACCTTAGCGCGGTTAGAACTGATATTTTCCTAAATGAACTGTGAGCATCACCGATGTTTCACTACTCTCGTGTGCGAAAGATGTAAAAGAATCTTGCCGGGAACGAGTAATTCCTGGGAGAAGTGTTCTTATGAGTGCCATACACGCGGATTGGAGGGCGGATCTGGAAGCCTCGCGGGATCTGAGCGATCACGAAAAACAGCATTTTGGTTTCCTGCTGGCGTGGTATGAAGGCTGGCGGATCAAGCAGGGCTTGGAACCTGATCGGACTGCTGCAGTGGCCTTCTGGCGGGCGCAGGTCGCCTCGAAGCCACGTAAGGATTGGCAACTGGACCGGTGGGCGGAGGCCATGCGCTGGCCCGGCTTCGCGATGCTATGCCGTGGCAGGCCCGGCTTCGCGATTCTATGCCGTGGCATGCGCCGACCCCATCATAAATGATTTCAGTAGTGCCGTTTGGCAAAAGTCCGGCCTGAATGACTTTTCAAATACCGTTCGAATGCCACGGCTTTCTCATGATCTCTGAACGCCGTGGCGACTTCAATCCGCCAAGGGGTAAAAGGCTTGGTGCTTGGAGTTTCCCCTCGATTGTGTTCTGCGAGCCGCGTTTGGAGATTTCGAGTGATGCCAACGTAATGGCGGTCCGGTTCGATCTCGCTGCGGAGAATGTAAACATATTGGAAACTCATGGCTTGCTCCGGCGAAGGATACGCACTCTGGATGGAAAGATACAATGCGGCTAACACCCGGGGGCATGTTGGTTGCCCTAACCGATCGAAGCCGAGCCGGTGGTCATGAGTGCGCGGGAGGTGCTCGCCGTATTGAATCGGTTGGACGGGCGCCATCGTCTGGCGGCGGAACTCCAGTACGGGGCCGGCCTGCGGCTGAAAGAGCTGGTCAGCCTGCGAGTGAAAGACGTGGACCGCGAGCGCGGGCAACTGGTAATTCGTGGAGGCAAGGGCGACAAAGACCGAGTAACGATTCTACCGGAACGGGTCAAGCGGGCGCTGAATGAGATCTGGGATGATTTGCGGCAACTTCATGCACAGGACCGGGCCGATGGCGTGCCGGGCGTGGCCTTGCCAGGTGCTCTGGCCAGAAAAATGCCGCAGGCGGGCGGGCGGTGGGAATGGTTTTGGATATTTCCGGACGACCATTTGTCGCGGGATCCTGAATCGGGCGTCGAACGGCGGCATCATTTGCATGCGAAAGTGTATGGCGAGGCGGTGACGCGGGCGGCCAGGGATGCAGGTGTCGAGAAACGCGTGACGAGCCATGTGCTGCGCCACTGTTTCGCGACTCATCTGTTGGAAGGTGGGGCGGATATCCGGACGATCCAGGAGCTGCTGGGCCACGCGGATGTGAAGACGACGGAGATTTACACCCACGTGGCGATCGGAAGCAATGGATGCGGGGTGAGAAGCCCGCTGGATGCGCTTGCAATGAGCTAGCATCACCACGGGGCGGACAACGGCCGGGGAACGACAAGTGGCAGCTCGGAACAGACAAGCGGCGGCTCGGGACAGACAAGCGGAAGCTCGGGGCAGACAAGCGGCGGCGCGGGACAGACAAGCGGCAGCGCGGGACAGACAAGCGGCGGCGCGGGGCATACAAGCGGAAGCTCGGGACAGACAAGCGGCGGCGCGGGGCAGACAAGCGGAAGCTCGGAACAGACAAGCGGAAGCGCGGGGCAGACAAGCGGCGGCGCGGAATAGACAAGCGGAGCCCCATCACTAGCAAACGGTGTCCCGGGACAAACTAATGAAAGTCCGCAGCAAGGAAGTGCGTCCTTCGGACAAACAAGCGATGCCTCTCCGGGCATCAGTGACAGTTCTCGAAAGACAAGTCGATGCGCTGGAAGAACAAAAGAATGCTTCCCGCTAACAAACTGAAGCGTGGGGAAATCTTGCTTCGTCAATGCGTTCACGGGTGCTTTCCGGTCTGAAACAAGGGCACCCTACGCGATTGCGTGAAGGTAGATCCAATGGCGGTCCTTCGATGTTATAAATAGATGGGTGGGTTACGCTAACCGATTAAAATCTAGCATCTTGTGGGTATCTAATCGGTGTGAGTAAAGTAGTCCGGAGACTCGGGAAATCCCTTCATCTAACTATTAACCTAACTTTATTGTTGCGTGTCTAATAATAATTCGGCTAGGGATCGCTTCGTTGCCTGGGACAGCCCCGGCGTATGATAGAAAAACAAAACAACACCCAATACACACCTATATGAAAACGACCAATCCACGGCTGGCCCTGGCATTCCGCTCGGCCACCGATCCCAAACTCCTCGAGATCGCCAACACGGTGCTTACGATGTTATATCCTAGCGGCAATTTCCCCACACCGCCGGTAACGGCGGCGGTGCTGGAAGCGGCCATTCAATCGCTGGTCACCGCCATCGCGGCGCGTGCCCAGGGTGGAACGATCGCCACCATGGAAAAGAACCTGCGCCGCGGGGAACTCGTCGATCTGCTGAACCAACTGGTCTGGTATGCCCAGTTCCAAGGCGGTCTGGACACCATTAAGCTGGCTTCCAGCGGCTTCGCGCTGGTGACCGTGAATACCAGCAGCGCCCCGCTGCCGAAGGTCACCAACCTGCGGGTGGCGAACGGCACGGAAGGGCAGTCCCTGGTATCCTGCGAAGCTCCGGCGAACACCCGCAGCCTGGAGCTGCAGGCCGCCAGCATCGGCCCGGACGGCGTCACCGGCGAGTTTGTCTCGCGCGGCATCTTCACCCGCTCGCAACGCATGCCGGTGGACGATCTGACGCCCGGCGTGCGGGTGGCATTCCGCGCCCGCGCCATCGGCGGCAGCACCGGCTACTCGGACTGGAGCGACGTCGTCGTCCACCGCGCCGCCTAAGCGAGCCATGGGACAACCGAAACGTGGCGGCGGTTTGCAACCGGCAGGCCTTCAATCTTGCAGGGCATGGCGTTGAAAAACCGCCGCCACTAACACTTGCCCCCCGGTCCAACACGGGTTAGCAACCGGCATCAAACGACGTTCCTTCAGCTTGCTCCTCGCCCGGCGGTATCTTAATCCCCGCCGCTCGATGCTCTCGTCGTTCAGCCTGATTTCGCTGTTAGGCGTGATGCTCGGGGTGCTGGTCCTAGTGGTGGTGATGGCGGTTTACGCCGGGATGGAACGCACGGTGAAGGACCGGCTGCTCGGCTACACGCCGCATGTGCTGATGAGCAATGTCACCGGCCCGGTCACCGATTGGGAGGAGGCGGCTCGAAAAGCCAAGGATCTTCCCCATGTCGAAGCCGCCACGCCGTTCGTCTCGGGATTCGTATTCTTGGAAACCCAGGCAAAGCCGCATCCGATTTCATTTCGTGGCATCGATACGACAGACCCGGAACAGGTTGAGGGAATCCGCAAACTGTTGGACCTGGAGGACTACCCCGAGTCCTCCGCAGATTTGGGAATCGATGACCGCGTGGTCCTGTCTTCGATGCTGGCCGAAAATCTCGGCATCCGGGTGGGGGACAAGGTGCTGCTCCAGTCCACCAGTAATTTCGACGGCGTCAGGCGCGCCTTCAAGACCGCGTCGAACGATCCGCTGCGAACCGCCTTCGCCAAGCCATGGGACAAGTCCTCTAAACTCCTGCAATCCGGATGGAAGGCCGATGGGGAAAATTTCACGCTGTCCGCGGCCGACTACCGCGAAGTCTATCCGACTCTTGAAGCGTTGTTAGGCGAGGACGTTCGCGAACCCGAGCTGGATTTGATCTCCGCAATCCTGCTGGCGATGGATGAGTCGCAGCCCGACCAGCCCGGCGAGAAAGCCCAAGTCTTTCGGTTTCCGGCGGAGACCAAATTGAAAATCGACAATGCCGTCGCGGACCTCAACGCGACCGACGTGGAGAAAATGGACGGCGCAACCCTGCGAAGTTTCAAGACTGCGGTTCTGCCGAAGGAAGCCGAGGTGGCCGGGATCTATCAGGCGTCGCAGATGACCGTCACTCCGGACATTTTTACCCCGCTGCCGCTCGCGCAGGATCTCGCCGGACTGGGCCAGGCGGTTGAAGGCATTTCGCTGCGCCTGGACGATCCCTATCTCGCCGATTCCATCGCCAGCTCCGCCAGCGCGACGATGGGTCCGGACTGGTCACTGCTCACCTGGGGCCAGCAATACCAGGCCTTTTTCGCCCTCATCGAGCAGCAGCGCGGCATGATGTACATCGTCCTGTCGATGATCGTCCTCATCTCCGCGTTTTCCATGATGGCGGTCATGTTCACCATCACCATCCAGAAGCGGCGGGAAATCGGCGTCATGAAAGCGCTCGGCGCCGCCCCCGGCCAGATCGTCCGCGTGTTTCTCTATCAGGGTATGATTCTCGGCACGCTCGGTGCCATCCTGGGCGTCGGCGTCGGGCGGGTGGTCATCCATTTCCGCGGAAATCTCCAGGCGGTCCTACGGCAGGTCGGCATCGATCCGTTCACCTCGACCTTCACCGGTTTCGACATCCTGCCCGCCCACAACGATCCATGGGAACAGGCCAAGTTCGCGCTCATGGCGTTCATCCTGTGCTCGCTTGCCGCCTTGGTCCCAGCCTTCTTCGCGGCCCGCAGCGATGCGGCGAAATCCCTCCGGAATCTCTAACCATGGATATCTGGCTTATCCTCGAGGGCGAAAAAATCGGCCCGCTGCACGACTACCAAATCCGCCGTAAGATCGAAGACGGCGAGCTGCCCGCCGCCACGCCCGCGTGGCATGAGGGGCTGGATGCATGGAAGCCACTGATAGAAATCGAGCTTTTCACCCGCGAGTTCGAACTGGCGGTTAGCGCCCGCGACAAGGCCCCGCCCGTGGCGGAAATTTCCGCCGCGCCCAGCGTGGCAACCCCGCCACCGCTGCCTGGTAGCAACCGTTACGTCCGACGCTTCTGGGCCCGCTGGCTGGATCTCACGCTCTACTCGGGAGTCTGGTGGATCGGCATGTGGGCCGCCCGCCAGGACATCGAAGCGGCGCTGATGAATCCGTGGGTCATGTTCCTCCAGTATGTGCCTTGGTTCGCAATCGAACCCTTGCTTCTACATTATTTCGTCACCACTCCGGGGAAGTGGCTGCTCAACCTAACCGTCACGAATCTCGACGGCTCGCGCCTCGATTTACCGGCCGCGATCCGCCGCTCGCTGCGGGTTATGTTTACCGGCGTCGGCTTTGGGTGGCCCATCCTCGCACTGTTTTGCCAGGCGCTCAGCCTGTTCACCGCCAGGCGCTTGGGAAATACGCTATGGGATCACAGCGGCGGGCATCGCGTGAACGCCGGCCCGCTCAATCCCGTGCGGATCGTGGGCCTGGTAGGCCTCTACGTGGGAGGGCTGCTGCTGCAAATTGTCGTGATTTCTCCCTACACCTACGAGATGAACGCCAAGGCGTATCCGGCGATCAAACAGCAGTTCGGTGAAAATCCGCTTTGGCATCTGCCCGAGCGGTCCGAGCGGACTCCCGATTAGAGGCAAGGCCATATTTGGCTCCGGGCAGGATGCCCGGGCCACGTGGCGCGGGCATCCTGCCCGCTGCCTTTCCAATCCCTGAAGGCATTCCGATTAGACGAGACTTGCTATAACATGAGGAATTGCATATCTCTGCCATCGTCCTATGAATCTGGAAGAAAGACATTGGGAACGACTGCTGGCGGACATTCAAGGTCGCCAGGTCATCCCTGTCATCGGACCCGAGCTGTTAATTCTCGATGTCGAAGGACAACCTCTAACGCTCTATCGGTATCTCGCCCGGCAGTTGGTCGAGCGGCTGGACCTCGATCCCAAGAACCTTGCGCCGGGCTATGGGTTCTATCATGTCGTCAACGAGTTCCTCGAACAACAACCGCTCCATCCGAAGGGCTACGAACGCGACGAGATCTATTACAAGATCCGGGCGATCCTCGGCGAGCAGCCGCGGCCGACGCCGGAGCCGCTCAAACAACTCGCGGAAATCACCGACTTCAATTTGTTCGTCTCGACGACGTTTGACTCGCTGATGGAGCAGGCGCTCAACGAAGCCCGCTGCGGAGGGAAACCGAGGTGCCGGACGTTTGCGTGCTGCAAGCGGGAAAAGCTGGTGGACCTGCCTAACGACTTCGATCCGGTAGAATTCCCGACGGTTTTCCACTTCTTCGGGATTCTGAATTCGATGAACGATTTCTCAGTCACCGATGAGGACATCCTTCAGTATGCGCACCGCCTGCAATCGCGTGATTTCCGGCCTCACAATCTGTTCGATCAGTTCCGCAACAAGCGGTTGCTAACACTTGGGTGCAGTTTCCCCGGCTGGCTCACCCGGTTTTTTCTCGCCGCAGCGAAAGGGGACGAATTGTTCACGATCGGAATTCCCGGCGTGTTGGCGGACGATCTCTCACCTCAGGATCGTGAATTGGTGGGCTTCCTGGAGCGCAAAAAAACCAATGTTTACACCCAAGGGAACGCCGCAAAATTTGTGAGCGAACTCCATCAGCGGTGGACTGAGTTATATGGTAAAAAACCCGGCGAACCAGCGGCAGCAGTGGACCTGCCCACGGACATGGAACCCGAATCGGTGTTCATCAGCTTCCGTCGCGAGGATCGGGATACCGCCCGCGAAATCGCCGCGCGATTCCGGGAGGCCGGGATCGATGCCTGGTTCGATGAAACCGACCTGGAACCCGGCGACCGCTACAAGTCCAAGATCGCGGCGCATATCCTGAACTGCTTCGCCTTCGTGCCGCTGATTTCGAAGCACTCCATCATGATTGATTCGAAACCGTGGTTCTATCGGTTCGAATGGAAGCGGGCGATCGAGGCGGCGGAGTTCCGGCCCAACACTCTGAAGTTCATCATGCCGTTGGTGGTCGATGACACGCAGCATTACAATCCGGCCATCCCCGAGGAATTTCGTGAGGTGCAGATGACGTCGCTGGGAAAACTGGACCTGTTAGTGGCCGATACGCGCGACCGCATCCGCGACCGGCGGCGGGAAGGGAGGACCGTATGAGCGCCGCCGCGCCAGCGTCACTCGCCGGCGAGCGGCCGTGGCTTGGCCTGCTGCCATACAGCGAGGAGCAGCAGGATCTATTCTTCGGTCGCGAACAGGAAACGCTGGAACTCCTGAGGCTTGTCCGGCGCGAGGTTCTCACCGTCCTTTTCGGCCGCTCCGGCACCGGGAAGTCATCCCTGCTCAAGGCGGGGCTTTTTCCAAGATTGCGTCAGGAGCAATTTCTACCGGTCTGGATCCGGCTCGATCACTCGGGGAAAACCGGCTACGGGCGGCAGGTCCGCACGGCGATCGAGGACGCCGCGGTCGCCAGGCAGATCGAAGTGGAGATCCGCACCGAGTGCCTGGCGGACGAGAGCAACGACATGTGGGAATACCTCCACCGCGTGGTGTTCTGGGACGCGAAGAATCAGCCGGTGACGCCGGTGCTGGTATTCGATCAGTTTGAGGAACTCTTCACCTTGGGCCGCAACCGCCTGGAGATTGCCGCCTTCTTGGAAGAACTCGCCGGCTTGGCCGAAAACCATGTGCCCCGGCGGATCCGGGACCGCGTGGTTTCCGGCACGGCCAAGCTCCCGGTGACCTACGACGAGCGCCATTACAAACTGATGATCAGCCTGCGGGAGGATTTCGTTTCCCGACTGGATGGCCTGAGCCGGGACATGCCCTCGGTGATGCACAACCGCCACGCGCTGTCCCACATGACCGGCAAGCAGGCGCTCGAGGTCGTGATGAAACCGGGCGGCGATCTGGTCGGGGAGGCGGTCGCCCGCAAAATTGTCCGCTTCGTGGCCGCCGCCAATGAGGTCGAGGCCATCCCCGATCCGGAAGGGGCGGAGAACGGCGGCGTCGAACTGCATCTCCTGCGGGCCGAGCCGGCGCTGCTCAGCTTGGTATGCAGCGAGCTGAACCTACAGCGGATCAAGGAAGGCCGGAATGAAATCACGCTCGAACAGGTGCAGCGGTCGAGCGACCAAATCCTCGACGAGTTCTACAAGCGAAGTCTCGAAGGTCTCGATTCCCGCGACCGGGCATTCATAGAGGACCGGCTGGTAACGCCATCCGGCTTCCGCACCACGGTGCCGGTGGAGGAGGCGATCCTCGCCAACCTAACCGATGATGAAATTGAATGCCTGGTGGACCGCCGTTTGCTGCGCCGCGAGGACCGCCTGGGCACGCCCCACATCGAGCTGACCCACGACGTCCTGACGCGGGTGGTAATGCGCAGCCGCAATCTCCGGCAGCAACAAGAGGAGATGGAGGCCCGGCAGCAGCAGGAGAAACTCAGGCTCAAACGTCAGGAAACCGAGCAGATCGAGAACCTGCGCACGCGGCGGATGCGCAACGCCGTGCGGGGATTCTGGGCGGTCATCGCAGTGACCACCGCCCTTGCTGTCATGGCGGTGGGGCTGTTCCGCTCGCGGTCGGAGGTGCAGAAAGCCGAGAAACTAGCGGTCAAAGCCCTTGGCTTCGCCGAGCGGGAGCGAAATCTGGCGGACGCCCGCGCCCTGGCTTTGAATGGAATCAACGCCGGAAAGCACGACCCGGAACTGGCCCTGCTGCTTTCCATCGAGGCCGCAATCAAGGCATTTCCCGTGGTCAATTCCACCGGGACGGCGCTCCCCGAAATCGAAATGGCGCTGCGGACTGCGACCCGCGAATCCCTGATCCGCAAACGTTTTCAGGGCCACACCTCCAAGGTTTATAGCGTCGATTTCGACCACGAAGGTCGCCGTTTGCTGACGGGAGCCTGGAAGCCGGATGCCACCGCCCGGGTCTGGGATGTGGAGTCCGGCCGGGGAATCGCACGCCTCGATCTGGGCGGGATGGCGGATGGGAAAACGACGATTTCCTGCGCCCGCTTCAGTCAGGACGGCAAGCGGATCGTCACCGCCACTTATCGGGACGATGGCTCGGTTTACATTTGGGACGCGGAATCCCTGCGGGGGCCGCCGGGCGACACGCCCCGGGTCATCACCGAGCCGCTCGTCACCTTCAAGGGCCATCAGGGTCCGGTGACCTCGGCTGCGTTCCGCCCGGACGGCAAGCTGGTGGCGACCGGTGGTCAGGATCATATGATTCGGCTGTGGGATCCCGAGACCGGAAAGGAAGTCGCCGCAGCCTTGGGCAGTGGCCAAGTCCGTCATACGAAACGGGTTCGCAGCGTGGTTTTCAGCGCCGACGGCAGTCAGTTGCTGTCGGCTGGCGATGACGGGGTCGCGATCCTCTGGGACATCGCGGCGGCTCTCCAAGGAAAGCCGTCCGAATTGGAGAGTGCGCCGGGGATTTCGACTCCCGCCCTGCCGCCGGAAGTGGCGCGGGTATTCGTCGCTTCCACCGACGAGTCGCTTCATCACGCGGATCTCAGCCCCTCGGGCAGGTTCGTCGCTACCGCCGGGAATGATTATTTCGTGCGGATCTGGGATGCGAAAACCGGGGATCAGATTGCAGCCCGTCCGCATCAGGACGCCGTGATGGGAGTCGCCTTCAAGGGTGATTCGCAGTTGGTCTCGGTATGCAATGACTCGACCATTCGCTTTTGGAGCATGGAAAATGCCTTGGAAGGCCCCGGCGGTGACCCTGCGGTGAAGCCCATCCAGGTGCTGCGTCTCATCACCGCGCAGCGCGGGCATCGGCGATGGATTCGGGACGTGGCGGTCAGCCCGGACCGTCGCTACATCGCCACGGCCGGGGACGACGGCACGGCGCGCTTGTGGAAGGTGCCTCCCGGAGAGGAAGTGGCCGTCCTGGGTGATCCCGCGTTTTCCTGCTGGTCCGCCGATCTTTACGTTCCCCGCGGCGAGGATTCCAAAGTGCTGGCCTTCGCCGGGACGGAAAAGGGGGACATCCGGGCCTACGACGTTTTGACGAGAAAGCGTCTGGAATGGGGTGCGCCGGCTGGAGACCAAATCCGCCACACCCGCAGGATCCGCTCGATTTCGGTGAGCACGGACGGCACCAAGCTGGTGACCGCCAGCAACGATCAGACCGCCATCATCTGGGACGCGCGGACCGGCCGGCCGCTCTGCCGGATCGCGGGTCACCAAGGCGATCGGGGCGGGACCGTCTATCAGGCTCGGTTCAGCGCCGACGCCACGCGCGTGGTCACCGCCAGCAACGACGGCAGCGCCCGCGTCTGGGACGCGCGCGACGGCAGTCCCCAGTTGATGCTGGTCCCGGACCGGCGGGAAATCACCAAGGAAGGCTTCGAAAATCTTTCCCAACTGATCGAAAAACTGAAATCGCCAACCGATCCGACGACCAAGTTCCTTCAGCAAAATTTCACGGCCGAGGAAGCGGCCTTATTTGCCAGTCCCGCACCGGAAACCGTGTTCCACAAGAAGGCGGTGATGGAAATTTTGAACCGTGTGATTCGAGGGAAATCCCTCGATGACGAGCCGGCGTTCAGCCAGGTGAGCCTGCGGCCCATGACGAGCGAACTCAAGCAGCGCGAACTTGGCGATGAGGATCAACGGGTGCTGAACCGCTTGATTCTCGAAGACGCCTTCCCCTCCGAGCTGGGAAAAAACCGGGTGTATGACGCCCGTTTCAGCCCGGATGGATCGAAAATCGTGACTGCGGATTTCGACAGCCGGAGCGCGACGATCTGGGATGCCCGCGACGGGAAAAAGCGGGTCGTCCTGCCGGGCGATCCGGATCCCAAAGTCGCCCACAGCGACAATGTGATCAGCGCCGCCTTCAGCCCGGACGGCAGCCGGGTGGTGACCGCCTGCATGGACGGGTTTTGCCGGGTCTGGGACACGCTCTCGGGTGCATTGGTCCAGGCCATTCCTCACGGCATCGCGGTGAGAACCGCCGAATACAGCGCTGCGGGCGACCAGATCCTGACGTCCGCCGCCGATGGGGTTGCCCGCTTATGGACGCTGCCCGACTATCACTTGCGGACGGGGTTAAGCGGCCACACCGATACCCTGACCGAAGCGCGATTTAGCAACGACGGCGCGTACATCATCACCGCCAGCCGCGATGGCACGGCGCGGATTTACCACGCCAAGCCATGGTTCGTTTACAGTCTCGCGACCCAGCGGATCACCCGCAAACTCACACTTCAGGAGCGCGACCAATACGGCGTCACCCGCAAGCTGACCGACGAGGAACGCGCTTACTATCAGAAATCCAGCGGCGCTGACGGCGAGTGAACAGGCAACCTTCTCTGGTCTGGACAGGGGAGGGGCGGTCGCTAGGGTGTGGCGACTTCATGCGAATATCAGACCGCTACATCGGAAAACAGGTGCTTTCCGGCACTTTGTATGCGGTCCTGGTGTTAGGATTGGTGCTGGTTCTCGGGAATCTTTTCAAGCAGATCCAACCACTGCTAGTTGACCAGAAGGCACCATTGGAACTGGTTATCCGCTTTGTCATCAACGTGCTGCCCATGTCGCTGATGTACACGATTCCCTGGGGTTTTCTCACCGCAGTGCTGATGATTTTCGGGCGGATGTCATCGCACCATGAAATTACCAGCTTTCGCGTGGCGGGCTTGAGCCTGGTCAGGCTGTCCGCGCCCGTGTTTGTGATCGGAGCGGCACTTTCCCTGTTAAGCCTGTGGCTCAATGTCACGGTGGTGCCTCGCGCCAAGGCGACGATCTGGCAGTTGGTTTACGATCAGGCGCGGCGGGATCCGGACTCGCTGCTGAAGCCCGGAGTGGTCCAGGGGGATTTCAAAGGCAACGGCGAGGAGGTCCAGCGCTTGCTGATCGAGGGCAAGTCCGGCGAGTGGCTGGAGGGCTTTCATTTTTACAGCCTGCCCAAGGACAGATCGACGGGGGGGGATGTCACGTATGTCCACGCGGCGCGGGCGGCCCTGCTGCCGGATCCGGCCAGGAGTCAGCTGCGGGTGAAGCTGGAGGACGCGTATTTCGAGTCTCGAAATGCGAAGGGTGAGATCGAGATGGCCTTCGCCCGGCAGGCCGAGCCATTGGTGATCGACCTGAAAAACCCGAAGAAGCCGAAGGCGAGTGCCATGTCCAACGTGCAGATCCGCGCGGAAATCGCGAACGACCCGACCCTCAGCGCGAAGAAGAAAATGAAGATGGAGACGGAAATGATGACCCGTTACTCCTTCTCGATGGCCTGCTTCGCGTTTGCCTTCATCGCAGTGCCGCTGGGGCTTCAATCGAGCCGTCGCGATACCTCGGGAGGACTGATCTACAGCCTGCTGCTCGGCACGGGTTATTTCCTGTTTACGATGATGGCGGAGCAGATCGAGACCCAATCGTGGGTGAACATCATGCTGTGGGTGCCGAACGCGGTCTGCGTATTGTTAGGATTGGTTCTTTTCCGGCGGGCACGGTTCAAGTAGTCGTCTGGGGTTCGATGAAAATTTTCCGCACGCTCGGCAAATCTCTCCGGAATCTGCGGAATTTCTTCGCGGCGGAGCGGGTGGCGCTCGCTCCGTTCACCGCAGATCTCAAGCGTTACCGTTTTCTCGATTTCCGCCACGACGCGTGGGCGGCGGCCAACGTGACGGTGCTGGCGCTGGCGCAAGGGATCGCGTTCGCGGCGATTGCCGGGTTGCCGGTCGTTTACGGCATCGTCAGCACGGCGGTGGCGGCGATCGTCGCGCCGTTGTTCGCCGGCTCGCGGCACACGATTCTCGGCCCGACGAATGCGACGGCGTTCATGCTGTTCAGCTTTTTCTCGGTGAATTCCGAACTCACCGGGCGTCTGGGCGAGCTGATCCCGCTCCTCGTGCTGATGGTCGGTTTTTTCGCGATGATCGGCGCTTTTTTCCGGGTGGCGGACTTGTTGCAGTTCATTTCGCGCAGCGTGCTGGTGGGCTACATCTCGGGAGCCGCAGTGCTGATCGTGGCAAACCAGTTGAAGCCGTTTCTCGGTCTGGAGGCTTACGTGAGCGGGGAAACTTCGTCCACATTCCTCGGCCTGCTGTTCGGACTGGCGCGGGCGGTTCCGCATACGCAGTGGGTCTCGGTGCTAATCGGCGGGGCGACGCTGTTGGTCTTCGCAGCGTTCCGCAAATGGCGGCCGACGTGGCCCGCGTTCGCGCTGGCGCTGGTCTTCTCTTCGGTCGTCTTCGGCACGCTGATCCGCAACGGGACGCCTCCGTTCCAAACTGCGGAAACGTTCGCGACCTTCAATTTCAACGATTTGATGTTCAAAATGCCCCATCTCGTCCGGCCTGGGATCTTCAATGACATTTCGTCCCTGCTGAGCATCGCCTTCGCACTCGCCTTCCTTGCATCGTTGGAAAACACCTTGATGGCGAAAACCCTGGCCTCGAAAACCGGCGACCGCCCGGACGTGAACCAAGACATGCTGGCCGTCGGCATGGCCAACATCGGCAGCGCCCTCGCCGGCGGGATGCCGGCATCCGGCTCGCTGACCCGCTCGATGCTCAACCACGAATCGGGAGCGCGGACGCGTTTCGCCTCGCTGATTTCCGGTGTGTACACGGCGGCCTTCGCGGTGCTGATTGCCGCGTCGGTCGGCTGGGGCGTGCCGCTGATTGACTACGTGCCCAAGGCCGGGCTGGCGGCGCTGGTGATCGCGCTTTCCTTTTCCCTATTTAATATCCGCCACATTCGGATCTGCCTGCTCTCGACCACCGACGATGCGGCGGTGCTGGTAATCACCTTCCTCGCGACGCTGCTGGCGCCCCTGCACGTGGCGATTTTCGTGGGCGTGGCCATTTCCATCATGCTGTTCCTGCGCAAGGCGAGCCGACCCTATCTGATCGAGTACGAGTTCAGCGATAAAGGCGAACTGCGGGAAATGGGCGAGAAGCGCCAGCGCCCGATCCCCGCGATCTCGATCGTCCACGTGGAGGGCGATTTGTTTTTCGGCGCGGCGGAACTTTTCCGCACCCAGATCCAGCGGACTGTCATGGATCCTGCGATCCAGATCATCATCCTGCGCTTGAAAAACGCCCGCCACCTCGACGCAACCAGCGTGATGGCGCTCGAAGACCTGATTCTGTTCATGCGGGAAAAAGGCCTGCACCTCATCGTTTCCGGCGCGACCCGCGAGGTTTACCGGGTGCTGAAAAAATCCGGCATTCTCATCACCCTGCAGGCCGGCTGCGACCGGCGGGCCGGCGAGAGCAACATTTTCCTAACCAACCCGCGCAATCCGAACCTCTCCACCCGCGCCGCATTGAAGCGTGCCCAGCAATTCCTCGGCACCGAAAAAGCGGAGATCCGTATCTTCTACGACCCGACCCAGCACGCCGCCCCCCCATGAAACGCCTCGCCATTTCAGCGGCCATCGTTGCCCTGCTCGCCGGCCTCGCCGTCTGGTGGTTTTCCGACACGCAGGTCGTGAAACGCCGCACCCAGTCTCTGCTCACCACGCTCACCCTTGACAGCGGCAGCGGAAAAGTCGGTCGCCAAATGGGTGCATACACCCTCAATTCCCTGCTCGCCCCGCAGGTGGAACTCGACACTCCGACGATTAAGGAAGCCAACGGCACCTTTCAGCGCGAGGAGCTGGAGTCGGCCTACTCCTGGCTTTGCAACCAGGCCAAGCAGACCCGCTTCGAGCTGCGGAAATTCCAATCCGTCACCGTCAAGGACACCGCCGCGACCGCCAACGTCACGCTCACCGGCCTGGTCGAGCTTCCCAACTACCGCCCGGTGGACGGAGAGTTCGCCGTCGTCTTCGATTGGAAAAAGGAAAAAGACGGCTGGCGCCTCGCCCGCGCGAGTTGGACCGAGGTGCATTAAGAGGCCGTCTGAAACCGCATTGCCGACCCGGCAGATTGTCTGAAGCCGATCAGGGGCATGGACGTATCGGCCATGCGTGGGGACAGCGTCACCACCCCCTATTTTGGATCGTCATTGTCGCAGAGCGACGGCGGCGGGTAGCCGTGGACTTCAGTCCACGGTTACTTGTCCAAACTCAATCTTGCCACGGTGGCAACGGATTCTGGCTGCGGAACGTGCCGTGTTCTTCTGGCATTCTGTGGCGCTACGCGACACGGAGATCGCTTTCCGACCCAATCCGTGGACTGAAGTCCACGGGAAACCGTATTTTTACGCAACAGCTTCTTTGGGTTGGCTGGAGGAACAAGGAATTCCGAATCTGAGGACCATCTGGATGGTTCTTCACTACGGGCCTGCGGCCCGAGTCTGATTGGAACCGCCCTGTACGGAGCCGTACGCAGGGTGGTGTGGAACCCGGGAGCTAACTACTCCCGAGAACCCGATTCGGCCTCTTCATTTTTGTTACTGTCTCGGGTGGCGCTGCCGGCTCGTTAGCAAGAGTGAGCCTAGGAAGACCAGCGATACCGAGGTCGGTTCTGGAATCACATTCACTGTTACTGTTCCGAACAGGGGTGATCCGATCAAATGAGTTCCCTCCACGAGGGCATCTGGTGAAATCCCTAGCACGCCTGGAGCGCCGGAAAGCAAATGAAACTGCACATTGGTTTGACCGGGTGCTTGTGTGAACGGTCGGCTGAATCCGAATGATGCATAAGACAAGGTATTAGAAATCAGAAGTTCGACGACATTGTATAAAAACCCAGAGCCGACATCCTGAAATCGCGCGATCATGTCGAAATTTCCATAAATGTCACTAGTTCCGCCACCTCCAAGGATCATCGGATCAAACATCCCCGGCGGGAGATCAATCTGAACGCCGCCAGACGAAGCGAGTGCAACGGCAATCGTGGGGTTGGGCGATGTCTGAACGAAGGTATAGGTAGTACCCCCTAAGTCATCGGGGGTGATGGTTATCGTAATCGCGGCATCGGCCGAGAGTGAGCAGACGGAAAAGAGAATAAGACGCTGAATCGTGCGGATGTTCATTGATTGAATATGGTTGATTGATTTGCAGAACGTAAGAGTGATAGCAACCGCACTAGCGAGAGCCAGCGTTGATCGCGGGGTTCAGGTTGAAATTGCGTGGAAGCATCGAGAACAAAGGGCTAGCGGGGTTTGCCATCCGCGTCTTGAAATCAGTGGTCGATATTTTTTTTCCGAACGACTGCTCCCAGTGTAGGCACCCTGGGCGGGGAGCGTGGAGGCCTGGATTTGGCATGGGCTGCCGGATGGTTCGGAGGGGTTGAGCATTCTAATATGCCTGATTCGGAAAAGTTGAAGGATCGAAGGTGAATGGTTTGGAAATAGCAACGGTGTCCAACATTGGAGTCATGAGGTGGCATGGATTTTGGCCAGACGCGCTAGGGATTGGGGCCACGAGCGCGTGCGATCCAAATGATTTTTCAACCAAGGTGCTGCGCTGCCGGGTTCGTTATTTTCCGGACGGGGCGGCGATCGGCAGCAAGGAATTCGTGAACGAGGCGTTTGCCAGCGCACGGGAAAGACTCGGGCCGAATCGAAAGACCGGAGCGAGGAAAATGAAGGGAAACGCCGCACCTGCGAGCGGCATTCTGTGGAGCCTGAGGGAATTGAAAAAAGGCGTGGCTGGCAGCGGCTTGGTTCACGCGGTCGCCTGCGGGAAATGGGAAGAAACTTGCTGTCTCTCCGGCTGTCTCTATCTTCAGGCGACAGACTTCCAGTCACCCCCACCCATGCCTCCATTTTACGTCATTGGTCACAAAAATCCGGACACCGACGCCATCTGCTCGGCCATTGGCTACGCCGCCTTGCTGCGGGCGGTGGGGGATGAGCCCAATGCCATCTCCGCGCGGTGCGGGGAGATTTCCCAGCGGACCAAGTGGGTGCTTGAGCGGGCGGGGCTGGACGCGCCTATGCTGTTGACCGACGTGCGGGTGAATTCCGGGATGATCTGCCATCGCAAGGTGATCAAAGTGGGCCTGACCGACACCTTTCTAACGGCATATCGGCGCATGCTGGCCGCCGAGATTCGTTGCGTGCCCGTCGAGGACGAGGAGGGGAATCTCTGCGGCATTCTCCGCTATTTCGATTTGCTTAAACTCCTGCTCCCCGCCGATACGGAGGGACTTAGCGTCCGGACCATCCACGTTTCCCTCGCCAAGCTGGCGGACACGCTGCAGGCGGAAAGTCTGGGGGCCGTGCTGCCGCCGGCTGAGCTGGAGCAGGATCTGATCCTGCTGGTCGGGGCCTCCTCGCAGGCCACGGTGGAAAAACGGCTCAAGCAAGCGGTCCACGATGGGAACGTCGGGCAGTTTCTGGTGATCTGCGGAGACCGTCCGATTGTCCAACGATACGCCATCGACCACGGTGCCCGCGCGTTGCTGGTGACGGGTAACAATCCTATTTCCGACGAAATCCTCGCCTACGCCATCCGCAAGCATGTGATCGTCCTGCGTTGCCATCAGGATACCGCCAGCGCTTCGACCTTGATCCGCTGCTCCCGCACCGTGCGCCACGTGATGGAGAAAAATTTCCAAACCGTCGGCGCGCCAGAGCCGATTTCCCGCCTCAGGAAACGCCTTGCCGCGGTCGATCAGGATCTGTTCCCGGTCGTCGAGCACGCGGGCGGGAAAATGATCGGCGTGCTCGCGAAGTCCGACTTGGTGGATCCCCCGCGCATCCGCCTCGCGCTGGTCGATCACAACGAATACGCCCAAGCCGTCAACGGTGTGGAGGAAGCGGAAATCACCGAAGTCATCGACCATCACCGGCTTGCCGGCGACCTGGTGTCGCGCGAGCCGATCCGCTATTTGAACGAGCCGGTCGGCTCCACCTGCACCTTGGTCGGGCGGAAATTTTTCCATCGCGGTCTGATGCCCGCGCCGAGCGTGGCCATGTGTTTGTGCGCCGGGATTGTCTCCGACACGCTGTGCCTGACCTCGCCGACCACCACGCTGCTAGACCGGGAAATGCTCACGTGGCTCAGCGGTGTAGCGGGCGTGGATCCCCAAAAGTTCACCGATGAATTCTTCGCCGTCGGGTCGTTGATCGCGAATGGCACGCCCGAAGAAATTCTGAACGCCGATCGGAAAGAGTTCACGGAACAAGGCTTGTCCTTGAGTATTTCGCAAGTGGAGGAACGCGATCTTCACGGTTTCGCCGCCCGGCGGAAGGAATTGGAAGCGGCGTTGCGCGACCTTTTCGTCCGGCAGAACTATAATCTGGCGGTGCTGGCCGTGACGGACGTGGCGCTGCACCACAGCATGATTCTCGCCATCGGCCAAGAGGCGGCGCTGGCAAAACTTCCGTTCGAGCGAATGGACGACTCGCTGTTTCACGCCCCCGGAGTCGTCAGCCGCAAACGGCAGATTTTTCCCGCGGTTTGCGAGGCGATCCAGCTTTCCCGCTGAGGAAATTTCATTCCGCCAGGTAGCCGCTCAGCGCCTCCCGCAGCGAGGTCCGCGCGCGAAACAACAGACTTTTGACGGCGGAAACGGACAGACCCAGCACCGTCGCGATTTCCTCGTATGACAATTGTTCGTAGCGCCGGAGCACCACCGCCATCCTCTGGGCTTCAGGGAGCGACGCGATGGCGTCATCCACCGCGCGCCGCAGCTCGGCCTGGAGCAATTCCGCATCCGGCTGGCGGTCCGGATTGGCCGGGAGGAGCTGATGGGAATTCTTCTCCCGCTCGTCCGCGGAAACCTCCTTCTTGCGGCTTTTCCGGCGCGTTTCATTGAAAACGAGATTTCGCGTGATCGTGAACAGATAGGTCGTGAATTTCGCGTCCGGGCGATACCGGTGGGCGTTGCGCCAGATGCGCAGGAAAACCTGCTGGGCGATGTCTTGCGCTTCCGCGGGATTTCCTAACATCTTCGCCACCGTGCCGATGACGGCGTTTTGGTGACGCACCACGAGCTCGCGGAACGCTTCGTGATCGCCCGCGCCGATGCGCTCCATCAGCGTGAAGTCGATCGCGCTTCCATCAGCCGCCAGCGGGGTGGAATCGGCCTCCATTTTCAGGGGGAAATACGATGGAGCGGCGAAATCGGCGCTGGGCATGGGCCATCCAACCTCATCATCCGGCCGAAGTTGCGGTTGCTCGTCATCACAGCTCGTCGGATTTCGCCCATGCCTCCACCTCCTCGTCCAAGAAAACTTCCCCGATGACCTCGCGCGCCCACACCTCGCGCTTTGCCAGGCAGTTCAGCATTCGCCAGGCCACCACCTGCACCGCTGGCATGTCGCTCCAGACCATTTCTGCGAGGCCTTGCCATTCCCGACCTTTCAGCTTGGCGGGATTTTCGAGCACTTCGTGGCAGGCCTCGCTAATGAGCAAGGTCCGCTCGATGTCCGGATCCCCGCCCACCGGCGGCACCTCGTAAGGCCGCAGAGGAACTCCCGAGGCACCGGTGAGTTCGCATTTCGACTTCGCCCGCCGCGCCAGATCCTTGCCCAGACTCTGCAACGCCAGCACCCGCGCGTGATGCGTCTCGTAACCTTTTCCCATGCGGGAAGTAAGCATGGGAATTTGATGGGGTGAAATCTTGAAATTCATCGGACAAAATCCTCGAAGCTTCCCATCGTCCGGAATCATGATAGGTTCCGCGTTGTGAAACTTACCCAGTATCATCCTCCGATCCGGCGCCTGCAGCTCGACTTCGCCGCGCGGCTTGCCCGAAAGAAATACATGGCGGCCCGCGGACCAAGGCCACCGAAAAGCAGGATCACGGATAACAGCGAGCCTTGGCTGAAAGACCCGGATTCGGTTTCGGACGATTGGTATATCGCCTGCAAAGTGAACGAAAGTGTTGAAAAATGGACACGCCGACGGACCAGTTTATAAGGCAACTGACCCGGCGGCACCAAGTGGTGGTGCTTGGCGGATTGGCGGTCATTGCCCATGGCCTCAGTCGCACCACTTATGATGGCGACATCTGGCTCGATCCGATGGGGGATGTCAGCGAGTGGAGCGCGGTTTTGGAAAAGACCTGTCTTGAATTCGGCGGCCTCAGCCTGCATCGCCTGCCAGGCTGGGTTCTGGTGTCCGGCTCGGACGTGATCGATGCCGTCGAGGAAACGAACATGGTTCGGATTCACGGACTTGACTGTCCTCTCGACGTGTTCCGGAAGCCCAATGAAATTGAAATCAGCGAGTTCGACGATGTGTGCCAGAGAGCTGAGCCACGGTCGGACGGCACACTGCTTCCTGACCCACTCGATCTGATTCGGAGCAAATTCAACACCGAACGCGACAAGGATTTATACGACATCCTGCATCTCGAATCGGTCGTCCGCGCGGACTACAAATCGCGTCTTCCCACCGCCTCGTTAGAAGAAGCGACGGCGCTGCTTGATCGCTATTCCGAGTGGCAGGTGCTCCTTCCCGCCCTCGAGAATCCGTCCCCGGAAGTCCGCGAACTCGCCATGACCCACCTCCGTGAATTCGCCGCTGCGGGAGATCCCTTCTCGCTCGCAATCCTCGAAGGCCGCGAACTACCGTGACAGCCACTCTGCCGCCGACCGCGCGGCGCGGGTGCCGGTCGCGAAGCAACCTTGCATGAGGTAGCCGCCGGTGGGCGCTTCCCAGTCGATCATTTCCCCGGCGACGAAGATGCCGGGCAGTTTTTTCAGCATCAGGCCGCCGTCGATTTCACTCCAACAAATGCCTCCCGCGGAGGAAATCGCTTCGTCGAGCGGACGCGGGCGGACGAGCGGCAGGAAGCAGTGTTTAACGCCGTGGGCGAGCGAATCCGCGTCGGACCAAGTTTGCCGCGAAAGGATCGCATGCGCCGCCGGGGCGAGCTTCCAGCGGATCACGGCCTCGGTTAGGAAATCGCGGCGGACCGATTCCATCTTCGCGACAAGCTGGGCATGGCTGAAGGTGGGCTTGAAATCGATCGCGATAGCGGGTTCCGGCATCGCACGAAGCGCGGCACCAAGCTGATAGATCGCGCCGCCTTCGAGTCCGTACCGGGTGACCATGAGTTCGCCGATGGCAAGTTGATCACCCGCACGGACGTGGATGTTTTTCAACGGTTGGCCCTCGGCCGCGAGAACTTCATCCGGCCAGGAAATTTCCCAACCGCAGTTCGCCGGGGCGAGCGGGTGGCAGGCGATGCCGAGATTCTCAATCATCGAAATCCAGCCGCCGTCCGAGCCGGTTTTCGCCCACGACCCGCCGCCAAGGGCGAGGATCACGGCATCGGTGGTGGCGGTGGTGCCGTTGGCGAAGCTGAGCCGATAGGGAGCGCCGGGATCGAGCGCGCAAAGCCGGTGGTTCATTTCTAACCGGACACCAAGACCGCGCAACCGTTCGATCCAGCGACGCAGGAGCGGGGCGGCCTTGAGCGCTTTCGGATAGACGCGGCCGCTCGTCGCTTGAAAAGTTTCCACCCCCAGCTTCGCGGCCCAAGTCCGAAGCGTCGCTGGATCGAATTCAGCGATCATTCCGTTCCAGAGTTCTTCCGGGCCGGAATAGCGGGTCACAAAGCGATCTAACGTTTCACCATGCGTAAGGTTCAGCCCGCCCTTCCCCGCGACCAAGAACTTCCGTCCGACCGACGGCTTTCCATCGTAGAGCGTCACATGCAGTCCGGCGCCGGCCGTTATTTCCGCCGCGCGCAGCCCCGCCGGGCCGCCTCCGATGACGGCGAGTTGGGAGTGTCTGTGCAGAGCGCAGTCTGATTAAGGTGAGACAGCCAGCCGCTCCATGGTGGCTTCGCGTTCGAATAGGAAGCCATTCTCCTTGTAAGTCTTGAGGCGGAAATGGGTTGCAGTGGAAATCACGCCGTCGAGCGAACTGAGTTTTTCCGAAACGAAGCGGGCGACCTCGCGAAGGTCGCCACCTTCGACGACGACCATCAGATCGTAGCCGCCGCTGGCGAGGTAGCAGGATACGACCTGGTCGAAGCGGGCGACGCGCATGGCAAGCCGGTCAAACCCGCCGCCGCGCTCTGGAGTGACCTTGACCTCGATGAAGGCGGAAACCGAGGTGTCTCCGGTGGCATCGGGATCGATCACGGCGTGGTAGCCGAGGATGGTGCCATCGTTTTCCCAGGCGGCGACTTTTCCGGCGACGGTGGACTCGTCCGAGGAAAGGAGATCGGCGAGTTCCTGATCGGTGAAACGCGCCTTGCGGCGGAGAAGCTGGAGCAGTGGATCGGAGGACATGGGGAAGAGGTTGAGGGTTGAAAGTCTGCGGCGCAGTTTTGAAGTCTTCCCCTCAACTATCAACCATCAACTTCACCCAACCGCCTACTTGGATCGAAGAGAGAGGCACCGCGAATCTGGCGAATCGAGCGA
>JANMSI010000153.1:0-22210 GCA_031389115.1 Akkermansiaceae bacterium | reverse complement strand
CTCGGCAAGACCGCAGAGATCACCCGCTTCAAGGGCCTCGGCGAAATCTCGCCCGACGAGTTTAGCTTCATGATCGGCCCCGACATGCGCCTCGATCACGTGGAATATGAGGAAGGCAAAGGCGTGAAGGAATTGTTAGCCTTCTACATGGGCAAGAACACACCTGATCGCCAGGACTACATCATCGAGAACCTGCGCGACGATGTGGACAAGCAGGTGGCGTGACCCAATAAAGTAGTCCAGGACTTCAGTCCGTTCTTCAACCATGCGGCTCGGCATCGCCGTGTTTATGGGTTGATTTTCGCGCGAATACCGGTTTCATCCAAACGCAATTTGGTTCGAAAATCGCCGCGAAATTTCCCCACCCCTCGATGTCCTTGTCTGATGAAACCGATTTCCCTCCTCGTCCTTCCGCTCCTCCTCGCCTTCCCCGCCCGCGCCGAGATCATCGGCGTGGAGCAGTTCGACTACCCGGACGGCTCCATCGCCGGGCAAACGGGCGGCATGGTCTGGGATTTCCGCAACATCACCGCCCCCGTCCGCGACGGCACGCCTTCCGTCTGGAGTAATATCTTCGGCGTGCCCACCGTTGCCGCGGGCCGCTTGGTGACCAATGAAAACAGCGCCCTCCGCCCGCACAATGGCCCCTCGCTAGGCTTCGGTTTCGGCAGCGATGAGGAACAGGGCTCCGTGACCGACGGCCGCCTCCAGCAGATCGTCTATCACCGCGTCTCCTTAACCACCGGCGGCACTCTCCCCACCTTCATCGGCCTTAGCACCTATGACTTCGGCACCGAGCGGATTTTCTTCGGCAAACGGTTCGGCCAGACCGTCTTCGGCATCGAGACCTCCAATGGCTTCGGCGTGCAGAACTCGACCATCCCCGTCGCAATCAACACCACCTACACCCTTGTGGCCAAGGTGAACTACCCGGCCAACCAGCTCAGCCTCTTCATCAATCCCACCCTCGGCGGCACGGAGCCAGCCGCAAATGCCGTGATCAATGGCTACACCACCAACAACTTCTCCACCGGCGTCCGCCTCGGCAGCGGCAGCGGCGGAGCCGTCACTTGGGACAATCTCCTCTCCGCCACCACTTGGGCGGAAATCTCCGGCACCGTCGTCACCACACTGGCGGATGAGGATGACGGCCCCGGCTCCCTGAGCTCCCCGGCGGACATCTCCCTGCGCGAGGCCGTGAAATACTCCCCCATCGGCAGCCTCATCACCTTCGACCCCGCCCTTTCCGGGGGAACCATTACTCTCTCCGGCGGCCAGCTCTTGATTGATAAATCCCTCACCCTCGATGCCTCCGCCCTCTCCGGCGGCATGACGGTCAGCGGCAGTAACGCCTCCCGCCATTTCGAGGTGCAGGCCGGGAAATCCCTTACCCTCTGCGGCCTCACGCTCACCGGCGGGAACTCCGGCAGCGACATTGGCGGCGCGGTCTTCAACGCGGGCACGCTGACTCTTGACCGCTGCACCTTCGCGGGAAATGTCTCCCAGCGCGGCGGGGCCATTTTTAACGATGGCACTGCCGTCCTCACGCACTGCACGCTCACGGGGAATTTCGGCAACGTCAGCGGCGGGGCGATCCGCAGCGGAGGTTCATTGTCCCTCACGCGCTGCACGCTTTCTGGCAACCGCGCTTCTTCAAATGGCGGTGGGGCCATTTTTCACGCTGGCAGCTTACTCCTTCTGGCGGACTCCATCATTGCGGGCAATTTCGCCACCCCTGGTCCTGAGATTTTCAAAGACTTCTTCGGGCAAACCCCGACTGCCACGGGCGTGAACCTCCTCAGCGACCTCGCCAACTCTGGCCTGACCGCAGGCCCCAGCGTCCTCGTCGGCGCCGCCAAACTTTCCCCCCTCGGCTACTTCGGCGGGCCGGTGCAGACCCTGCACCCGCTCATCGGTTCCCCGGCCATCGATGCGGCGGGCACCACCAATCCCGGCGGCACGGATGCCCGCGGCTTTCCGCGTTTGGTGGATGGGAATACCGCCAGCGCCGGAGCCCAGCTCGACATCGGGGCGGTGGAGGCCGGGCCGCTGCGCACCGTGGACTCGGTGGGCGGTCTGAGCCTCACTGGCCTGCGTGCTACGATTGTCGCATCTACCGAGCCGGGTGCCCGCATCGCCTTTTCCAGCTCCGTTTTCCCCGCTACGCCCATCGAAGACATCTTTGGCGAACTCGGCATTTCAGCAGGCCGCACCCTCTTCATCGACGCCTCCAACCTCACCGGCCCCGTCACCATCTCCGGTAGAAACACCAATCGCGTCTTCAACATTCCCGCCACCGCCACCGTGGCCATGTACTCGTTGAAGATCGTGAATGGTAGAGCGCCGGATGGAGTGAACGGAACCACCGGCACACCCGGCGACTCTGGCGGCGGGATTCTCAATGCCGGTGCGCTCAGTCTTTTTTCCACCGTCATCGACTCGAACCGCGCCGGCAACGGCGGCAGCAGTGCGGTACTCGCAGGTGGGACTGGCGGTGCCGGCGGCGGGATTTCCAACAGCGGCAAGCTTGCCCTCACCGCCTGCACCGTTTCGCTCAACACCTCCGGCATTGGCGGCACGAGCACTTCTAACGACAACGGCGGCCAGGGCGGCGGCGGCGGCGGGATATCCCACACCGGCAGCGCACTCACCCTCACCGACTGCATGATGAGTTTTAACCGAACTAGCGCAGGTGGTTCTGGCACCTTCGGCGGAAATGGGGGCCATGGGGGCGGTATTTCCAGCAGCGCCGCGTTCGCACTCACCAACTGCACCCTCTCGAACAATGCCACCGGCACCGGCGGCAACATCGCCCAAGGGCTGGGAGGCGGAGACGGCGGCGGCATTTCCAGCAGCGCTCCATTTTCCCTCACCCGCTGCACGCTTGCGGGAAATCGCACGGCTGGCGGCACCACCGGCGGCGAGGGCGGCGCGATCAAGACGGTGTTCTACACAGGTGTCCCTTACCGCCTGCACCATCGCCACCAACTTCACAGGCACGGGCACCGGGCCAGTTGGTCCCGGGATTACAGGTGGCATCAGCGGTGGAGAGGCCACTTTGGACAGGTGCCTGATCGCGCGGAACACCTCCGGCTTCACCCTCGTGGAAGATGTCGCGGTCAACGCTCTCACTTTCATCGGCGTGAATCTTCTGGGGAGCACACCCACCTCCTCTAACATCAGCGGTCCTCCCTATCTGCCCGGTGCGAATCCCTTCCTCGCCCCGCTCGGTAACTTCGGCGGCTCCACGCTCACCATGGCCCTGCGCCCCGGCAGCCCGGCCATCAATGCGGCGGTCGGCTCCACCGCCTTGGCAGATCAGCGCGGCTTCCCCATCGTCGGCCAGCCAGACATCGGTGCCTACGAAGCCGGAAACGCCCTTTCCACCAACTACAACGCCTTCATCTGGGAAACCCTGCCCGCCACCGCCACCGCCTCGCAAGCCGCCACCACCTTCGACTTCGATGGCGATGGCACCAGCAACGAAACCGAATGGCTGGCTGGCACTGGCGTGGACAATCCCACCAGCGTCTTCCGCATCGCCAGCGTCCAGCTCAGCGGCGGAAATCTCGTCATCGCCTTCCCCACCATCGCCGGAAAAACCTACACCCTCTGGCGCAGCGACACCCTCACCGATCCTTGGACCAACACAGGCCAACCCGCGATCACCGGCAACGGCGCCGTAAGAACCTTCACCGTCCCCGCACCGGTTGTTGGAGTGCCCAAGCGCTTCCACCGGGTCCAAGTTCCTTGAGAAATTGAAAGTGGCCAATGTCTGGGCGAGCATCCCCCTTTGGCTGCAACGCAGCACCAACTTGCAGACCTTCACCCGGATCTACCGCATCAACGGCATCACCACCATCCTCGGTAAAATCCCTCCCTCGCCATCGCGCCTCAAAAATATAGACACGTCCTTCGCGTTCCCACACCGCGAGTTTGGTCGTTCCGGGGATTGAGGAACGTCAGGTTCGGGAAAGCGACCACAGCCGTCCAGGTTCTTGAAAATGTCGGAGCCACACCGGGTCAAATCTCATGGGTTTCGAGTGATGGACGGAGTTGGAAATGCCTTGGAACGCACGGGGGATATACGAGATCGAACGATTGTGCATCTTTTGCCATACCCCCAACGTGGGGTGTGAGTCCGGTCACCGGGTTATTTCCCGCTCCAGCCGCCGCCTAACGCTTTCGCGAGGGCCGCGAGCGTGATGCGCTGCTGGGCTTCCTGCTGGCTGAGCGCGAGGCGCGTGCGCAGAACGGTGCGGTCGGCATCGACGACGTCGAGATAGCTGGTCAGGCCCTTGTCGAAGCGTTCCTGGGAGAGTTGCTTGGTATCGCGGGAACTGGCGAGCGCTGCTTCAAGCGCGGAGATCGAGCGGGCGATGCCTTTGAGATCGACGAGGGCGTCCTCCACTTCGCGCAGCGCCACTAACAGCGTCTGGCGGTAGGTTGCCAACGCTTCATCATAACGACTGCGGGCTGCCTGATAGTTGGACTTGTTAGCCCCGCCGTCGATCAGCGGCGCGACGACTCCGGCACCGAGCGAGAGCACCCGGTTCTCCCAATCGAGGAAACGCTTCACGTCGAGCGACTCGAAGCCGCCGCCTGCGGTGAGCGAGAAATTCGGATAGAATGCGGTTTCCGCGACTCCGATGCGGGCGTTGGCGGCGCGGAGATCCTGCTCGGCGGCGCGCACGTCGGGACGGCGGTTGAGCACCTCCGCGGGAAGGCCGGGGCGGATGACCGGCAGCGCGCTGTTAGCCACGCGTTGGGCGACGGTGAAATCCGCCGGACGCGTGCCGCAGAGCACGGCGAGGGCGTGTTCCGCCGAGCCGCGCTGGCGCTGGACGAGCGCGAGGTCGTTGTTAGCGAGCTCCACCTCGGTGCGGGCGCGGCTGGTGGAGAGCCCGTCGATCAGGCCGGCGTCGGCCTTCGTTTTCTGAATGTCGAATTCCTCGTTCCGGCTTTTCACCGTGTCATTGAGGACGGCTTCCTGAGCGTCGAGGCCGCGGAGGAGGAAATACTGGCGGGCGACTTCCGTGGCGATGCCGAGGCGTTGCGAATCCAGCAGCGCTTCGCTCGCGGCGACCTGGGCGGACGAGGCTTCGATCTGCCGTTTGTTGCGGCCCCAGAGATCGGGGTCGTAGGCGAGGTCGAAAGTGCTGCGGTAGCGTTGGTTTTCCAGATCGACCTGAAATCCTGGAGGGCTGCTGCCGCCGGTGGAGTCCAGCGAGCTGCGGGAGATTCCGGCCGAGCCTGATAGATCGAGCGTGGGAAAAAGTTTCGCGCGGTCCACGCCGACGAGCGCGCGGGCGGTGTCCACGCGGGCCTTGGCGGCGGCAAGATCGTTGTTGGCGGTTAGAGCGCGGTCCACCAGGCGGTTCAGTTCGCGGTCGTTGAAAAGGCGCCACCAGTCGTCGGGCAGCCGGGCTGCGGAAATTGCCTGGCCTTGCTTCCATTTCGAACCGCCGGTCGCGCCGGGGATTTGGAAGTCCGGGCCGAGCGTGCAGGATGCAAGTGCGAACGCGGCGGGTAGTATCGGATAGAAGGATTTCATGAATCGGGCGAACGCGGTGGGAAGGGATGGATTTGCGAAGACGCCCGCGCCTTCCAGCTCCGGGCGAGACACCCGGACCACGGTCTGGAGCGTGACGCTGCAGCCACCTTCCAGGCGCATTTCCGCAAGACATGAGGCGCGGCGGTAGAGGTCCGTAGGGGTGGGTGGAGTCATTTGCGTTCCGGTGCCTCAATGAATACATCCACCTGCTGGCCGACGTAAAGCGGCGGATCCGCCGGGCGGACAAGCGAGTAAATCACCTGCAGGACCCGCGTGTCCACCCGCTCGGTGCTGGAACCTGTTAGCGACACCTTGGGAATGACGTAGGGCTCGACGCGGATGAACTCTAGCGGGAATGTAACCTTGGGATCGCCTTTCAAATAGCCGTAAGCCTTCTGGCCCTCGCGGATGCGGGTGGCGTTCTGCTCGTCGATGTCGGCGCGGATCTGGAGCTTGCCGGTGTCGCCGAGGATCATGGCCGGCGTCCTGGGCGAGGTGGCGGCGTATTCTCCGGCGCGGATGTTGACCTGGATGATGGTGCCATCGCGCGGGGCGCGCACGGTGAGGCGCTCGATCAGCAGGGCGATCCGTTTCAAGGAAGTTTCCGCTGCGGCGAGTTCGGCATGGGCGGCGGCGAGCTGCGCCTGTGCGACCAACACATCCTGCTGGCGGTTCTCGAGATCGTCGCGGCTAACAGCCCGGCTGTCGCTGACGGCGCTAAGCCGGGCGAGCTGGGCTTCCAGCTTGGCAAGCTGCGCCTGGCTAACGGTTATTTGCGCCCGGGAAATTTTCTGCTCGGCCTGGATGGAAAGTTGCTCGGCAAGCAGGTCGCGGTCGTCGAGCTTCAACAGTGGCGCGTCCTTTTCTATAATGTCATTCACCTTCACGACAACCTCGGTGACGAGGCCGGGCAGGGGGACGCCGATGGAAACGTTTTCGCTCAAGGCTTCGAGGATGCCGGTGGCGGCGACCGACTCGGCGTAGCGCTTTTGCGGCGGCATGATCGGCGGATCACCCGGTGGGGCCATTTCCTTTTCTGCCTGCGAACGGGAAACCAGAACGATGGCGATGACGCCGCACAGGGCAGCGGCGATGGAACCATAACGGAGGAGGGGTGCTAGAAGACTCATGGAGATAAGAGAAAAGGGAACATCGAAGTGAAGAGGATGAATGAATGAAAGCCGGGATGAATCCCGCGCTCCATTTCTTCACTTCGATGTTCGATGTTGGGCGTTCGATGTTCGATGTTCAACGCGCGTGTTCATGTTCGAAATGCGGCTTGTTTGCGGGATCCTGTTCCTTGACCTCCACAATCTCGCCATCGTCCATACGGGCGATGCGGTCGGCGTAGGAGAAGATCCGGTTGTCGTGGGTGACGATGATGACGGCGCGGTCGGCCGAGCGGGCGACCTGGCGGAAGAGATCGAGCACGATCTCGCCGTTCTGTGCGTCGAGCGCGGCGGTCGGTTCGTCGCAGATGATCAGCGGCGGCTCATGGACGAGCGCGCGGGCGATGGCGACCCGCTGCTGCTGGCCGCCGGAGAGTTTGTTAGGCCGCTCTTTCCAGCGCTCGCCGAGGCCGACTTTCTCGAGGATTTCGCGGGAGCGCTTGAGCGCCTTGCCGCTGGAGTGGCCCTGGATGAGCAGGGGGACGCCGACATTCTCAGCGACTGTTAGCGTGGGGATGAGATTGAACTGTTGGAAAATGAAACCGATGTTCTGCGCCCGGAAACGGGTGAGCGCGCCGCCTGACATTTTCTCCAGCGAGTGGCCGAAAACGTTGATTTCGCCGCTCTCGACCTTGAGGGTGCCGGCGATGGCGCTGAGCAGCGTGGTTTTCCCGCAGCCCGACGGGCCGACGAGCATGGTGATCTCGCCGGTGCGGGCTTGGAAATCCACCTGCTTGAGCACGTGGATGCGGTTCGCCCCGTCGCCGAAACTTTTTTCGACAGCGCGGACATCGACGACCAGGGAGGATGTTAGTGTGTTAGGCACGGAAGACCATGGCGGGTTCGTAAAGGCTGAGTCGGACGATGCCCATCAGCGCGGCGAGCATGCAGATTACCTGAATGACGAGGAAAGTCGCGACGGGGATCTGCCACGGCATGTAGAACGGCGGCTGGCCGTTTTCCAACGCGCTCATGGCGAACGCGGAGGTCGCTAACAGCCCGAGTCCGAAGCCGATAAACCCGACCGTTAGGGCTTGGAAAAGCAGCATCATGCTTAGCCGGAGATTCGACATGCCCATCGCCTTGAGCGCGCCGAGGTGTTTCAAATTATCCAGCACGAAGGCGTAGAACGTCTGGCAGGCGATGGCCATGCCGACGATGAAGCCGATGACGACGGTGGTGCCGAACGAGATCGGGATGCCGGTGTTTTTCACATACCACCAGACGGTGGCGGTGTTGAAGTCGTTCTCGTTTTTCCCGAAATCGCGGTTGACGTAGGCGCGGAGACCGGTGGCTCTCTCGATCGCCGCCGCCGCATCGTCGTTGCTCATGCCAGCGACCGGCGCGGCGATCACGGCGGACAGCATTTTCCGCGACTGTGGGGTGTATTGGAGCGCCCGCTCGTAGGTCGTCCAAATGTATGGGCCGCCGGTGAACGAGCGCATCGCCTTGCAAATCCCGACGACGCGGGCCTCGACGTCGTTGATTTCGAAACGGTCGCCGATTTTGATTCGTTTGGTGGGATCTGTCGGATCCGCGGACAGCCGCTCGGTCGCGAGCTCGTCGATGACGACGGTGTTAGGCAGCCGCAGGTCTTCTAGATTTCCCTCCATCATCCTCCCTGGAGCGCCGGCGAGCGATGCGGCGTCGATGCCGATGAGCTGGATCGTTTTGTAACTTCCGTCGTCAACGCGGACGCGCTGAATGCCGGAGTAGAGGGGCATTGCCCACCGCACAGCGGACACCGAGCGGATGCGGGCGACATCGGTGTCGCGCATCGGGTTGGTTTCGTTGACCTGCTCGACGAGTTCCTCGACCACGTAAATCGGCGCGGCGACATTTCTCAAGGTGGCGGTCGTCCAGAGCATCAGGCCACAGAAGACGGACACCTGCTGGACGATGAGAAAGGTGGCGAAAAACAGGCCCGCGACCAGCATGAGATACTTGGCGGTGTCGCCGAAAAGCATTTTGAGAGCAAGACCTAACATGCGAATGGAATGACGGGTGGCAGCGGGCGGCTGGCCTCCCGTGGTGGGATCTTAGACGCCAACCGCGACCACGCAACCCGCGACCACGCGGCGGAGGATTTCTTGTTGTGGGTGTTTGAAACGAGGCGTTTTTGCGATTCCATCCTGCGGGAGTAGTCGTCTAGATTTCCCCATGCGCACGATCGACGAGTGGCTGGGGTCCGAGGAAACGGGCGCGCCGTTTTCGCATTGCCTGTGCTGCAGGCTACCGCTGGTGGAGATCGCCGCGCCTTGGCTGGTGAACAAGGAATTCGTGCGCGGGGAGTGCGTGCTGGAGTATGCGATCTGCCAGCCGTGTCGGGATCTGGTCACCGATCAGCTTTCGGAGCATTCGAAAAAGGCGGTGCGGCATTTTCTGGAAGAAGAAATCGACTGGGACGGGCGGATGAAGGAATTCATGATGTCGCACGACCTAACGGAGCGCTTCGCTGCTTGCATCGCCTGTCGCACGCCGCTGCTTGAGTTAGAGGGATTTGGGATTTCCGCGCTGTTCGATAGCGGAGGATCGCTCGTTACCGGGCCGCTGCCGTTGCTGATCTGCCGGCCGTGCGTCGGCAGAATGACGGCCTCCCTGTGCGAGGACAGTCGCGAGGTTTGGAGAAATTTCCTGATGAAGAACTTCGCCGGACCGTCGAGTGACCGGGGCTTTCAGGGCTTGCTTTGAAGCGCGGCGGCTAACGGGTTGCGCCGCGTCGGGGATCAGGGAAGACTGCCGCGACTATGAGCGGGTGGACGGAAGCAACATTGAGGGGAGCGGCGACGTGGCAGGCTTTCAAGGAGGGCAAGGCGATGTTAGATGGCGGTCTTGTTAGCGATGCCAAGGCCGGGGCGTCGGGTTGGGACGGCATGGTGCGGGTGGGCAAACGGCTGCTGCGGGTCAGCGTCACGGTGAAATCCGCGACCAATTTCGACACGCGCTGTCCCTGCGCGGACAATCAGCGCAGCGGCGCGGTGTGCTGCCACGCAATTGCCACTGGCCTGGCAGCTTTGGGAAATCCCAAACCGGTTTTCGCACCGTCGGTCGCCAAGCCCGCCGCGCAGGTTCTCGCGGCGATTTCGTGGCAGATTCTGCTCCCGCTCAATTGGCGCGATGCGCTCGCCCGGGGCAGATTTGCCGCGACCTTGGCTGCCGCCGCAGGAGAGGAAATCTCCCCCGCCGATGATCGGTTGAACGCTTGGCTCGCGAAGGAGGGCGTGTCCCGCAAGGAAATTCTCAGCCTCAATCTGGACGGAGCGCGGGTGCCGGCGTTTCTCGAATCGATCGCCGACCATCCGCGGCTGGCGGCGGGCAAGGACCGCTGGTCCATTCAGATTCGCTCCGGCGAGCGGCTGCCGCTGAGCGCGTGCCATCACAGGCAGGAACAAATCGAGCTGGTGCCGGATCGCGACGTCGGACCGTGGATCGAAATCGCCGATTCCTTCTGGCAGATCGGCGACGGCAGCATGGTGCGGGTGGGGGAGGGGAAAATACCCGGCGCGCTGGCGTTGGCGCTAACCGATCTGGCTCGTGGGAAATCGGTGGAGGTGGCGACCCACCAATTTTTTGAGCATCTTGATTCGTGGCAGGAGTGGCTTCATTTCCCGGAAGGTTCCTGGCTGGAATCGCTCCATTTTGTCCAAGCGGCGGCGATGTTCGAGCTTGAGCTGGAAGGCTCGCTTCAGCATCTGGAAGCGCGGCTGGCCGTACGTTACGGCGTTGCGGTTCCCGTCCCGCCCGGGCTCGGGAAGGTCGCCGGCCTGCCTCGCCTGGTCGGCGACCATTGCGAAGTCCGGGATCTGGCAGGGGAAGAAAAGGCAGCCTCGAAGCTCACCAGGGCGGGCTTCGAAGTCGAAAATTTTTCGGACGGCCGCTGGGTGATGAAGGGTGAGTCCGCGATTCTGGATTTTCTCACGCAATCGCTGCCAGCGTTGCGCAAGGATTGGTCGGTGACCGAGGGCGAGCGTTTTTGCCATGTGCAGAAACAGGTCGCCGTGGTCTCTCCGAAAATCGAAATCCGCGGCTCGGGGGAAGACTGGTTAGAGTTCGACTTGTCCTTCCAGACCGCCGATGGGGTTTCGATTCCCTCGGCGGAAATCCGTCGGCTGTTGCGCGGAGGAAAGGGTGCCAGCGCCAGCGGACGGCGGTTGGTGATTTCCGACGACATCGCCAATCTCGTCGATCCATTGTTAGAAGATCTCGATTTGCGGCAGGAAAACGGGCACTACGTCGCGTCCGCACGTTCTGGCGAACTCATCCGGGAGTTGCAGAATCGACTCAGCAGGCCGGGTGACCGCGGCGGGTTGGCGACAGCGTTTACTTTTGAATCGCCGGTCACCTTGAGCGCCAAGTTACGCCCTTACCAGAACTTGGGCGCGGGGTGGATGTTAGACCGCGTGCGGCGCTTCGGCGGGGCGCTCCTCGCCGATGACATGGGACTCGGAAAAACGGTGCAAACCATCGCCTTGGTGGAGCGGGCGATGGAGGAGCCAGCTGCGGATTCGGGCGTCGTGATGGTGGTGGCCACTGCGTCGTTGTTAGGAAACTGGCAGGCCGAGTTCGCGAGATTTGCCCCCGGCCGGCGGGTTCGAATTCTCCACGGAACGGGCCGGGAGGCGGAACAAAAACGAGTCCAGGCGGGAGACGTGGTGCTCACCAGCTACGGCACGCTGGCGCGGGATTTGGCCTATCATCTCAAGCGCGACTACCGCGCGGTGATTGTGGATGAAGCGAGCTTGATGCGAAATCCAGACACCGATCACGCGAAGGCTTTGGCGAAATTGAAAGCAACCTACCGGGTCGCGCTAACAGGGACTCCCATCGAGAACGGGGTGAAGGATCTGTGGTCGATTTTCCGGTTCATCCTGCCGGGCTGGCTGGGGACGCGGGAGGTTTTCCGGGACCGCTACGAGCTGCCCCTTGCCAGTGGGGAATCTCCGGGAGCGGTTATCGAACGGCTGCGGCTCAAGATTTCGCCATTCATGCTGCGCCGCACGAAAGAGCAGGTCGCGCCCGAGCTGCCGTCGAAGCTTTTTATCGACGAATACTGCGATCTGAGCGCCGACCAGCAATCCGTTTACAAGGAACTTCTCGTGGAAGGCCGCAAGCGGGTGGATGCCATCGGCGACTCAGGAAACAAGGGCGCCGCCCGGATGCAGATGCTAACAGCACTGCTCCGGCTCCGGCAGACGTGCTGCGATCTGGCGCTGCTAGGGAACGAGAAATTCGAGCGATTGTTAGTCGCCCGCCGCTCGGCCAAGCTCCAGCGGTTGCTGGAACTGATCGAGGAAGCGGTGAGTGGAAATCACCGAATGCTCATTTTCAGCCAATTCCGGACCCAGCTGTTGGAGATCGAGAAATCCATTTCAGAACGCGGCTGGGACAGCCTGCGACTCGATGGCCAAAGCCGGAACCGCCAGCAACTGGTGGATCGATTTCAATCATCGGACGGTCCGCCCGTTTTTCTCATCAGTCTCAAGGCCGGCGGCTACGGCCTCAATCTAACCGCAGCCGACACGGTCGTGCATTTCGACCCGTGGTGGAACCCGGCGGCGGAAGCCCAGGCGACCGACCGCGCCCATCGGATCGGACAGACCCGGCCAGTGACGATTTACCGCCTGCTGACCCGCGGCACGGTGGAGGAAAAGGTCGTTAGACTGCAGGCGAAGAAGCGCGAGCTGGCCTCCGCCATCGATGAAAACGGGGCGGGCGATGCGGCGGGATGGAGCATGGATGAATTGGAGTCGATGCTTTCATAGACCCGTCATTTACCTTAGATTGCTTGACAATCCGAGGGTTTCGAGGATTTCTCGGCACTGAAAATGGCGAAGCGTAGCATGGCAAGCGTCAAACTGACGCGTCTGGAAGCCCGCACCCGGGTGATCCAAGGTGCCGGGCGGATCGTTTTCGTTGTCTTTTGCATGGCGATTGGATTCGTGGTGGTGGCGACCGCCTTTCCCCAGCGCCGGGAATTAGCGAAGCTGGAGGCGAAGCTCCAGTTCGCCAAGGAGCGCGAGGCCACCATTCTGGCAGACCGCGAATATCATCAAATCGAATACCGTGCCTTGCGGGAGGATCCGGCGTTTTTGGAGATCCATGCCCGCGACCGGCTGGACTATTACCGTGAGGGCGAGCGGATTCTGAAATTTCGCGAATGACGCTTGGCGGGGGTGGGCGGAAGTTTTATCCCGTGGCCATGCGCGACGACATCGAGAGAATTCTGATAGACGAAGCCGTGATCGAGAAGCGCCTCGATGCGATGGCCCTCGAAATCGAACGGGATTTCCCCAGCGGAACTTTGGTGGTTATCATTCTGTTAAAGGGCGCGCTGGTCTTCGCCGCCGACCTGCTGCGCCGGGTGCCGCGGCCCTTGGAAATCGAGTGCCTCAACGTGGCGAGCTATCACGGCGACATGGAGAGCTCGGGAAAAGTCGATTTCCTCGACCGGCACTTTCCCGAAGTGAAAAACCGCCACGTTTTACTGCTGGATGACATTCTAGACACCGGCCGGACCCTGCACGCCGTAACCGAGCGGCTCATGCAAGAAGGCGCGGTGGCGGTGCATACCGCCGTGCTGTTAGCCAAGGACAAGGAGCGCGCCGAGGAGGTCAACGCGGATTATGTGGGCTTCGAGATTGGCGACGAGTTCGTTGTCGGCTATGGGCTGGATTACAAAGGAATGTATCGGAACCTGCCTTACGTAGGCGTGTTGAAATTGTCGGCGGCGACTTGATCGTGGCGGCGGTTTTCAACCGCCAAGCCTCCAGATGATGAAGGGCATGGCGGTTGGAAATCGCCGCCACGTCAGCCGATTAAATCCCCGATCGACCCGAAGTCTGGCGAGAACAGGCGCTTGTAAGTTCGCGCCGCGTAGCCGTCGGTCATGCCTGATAGAAAGTCGCAGACCAGCCTTGCCCGCGTGGCTTTATCGGGCGCGGCGGCGATTTCCGCTGCCGTATCCGCGGGAAGCAGTTGAAAATCCTGGCCATCGATCTTCTGCTGGGAAATGTAGCGTTCTCCTAACACTTCCCACATCTGACGCAGCATCCGGCTGCCTTTGTGCTCGAGTTGTTTCAACTGCGGCGAAAGGAAAACCACCTCGAAGGCGAGGCGCTTGAACAGGCTTGATTCCATTTTCACCGAATCCTCAATCGCCAACCGGTATCGGTAACGGTTAGTCATGCCGCTAAGGAAATTCACGTCGGTTTCCAAGCGCGTGGACTGGATGTATTTCCCGATCCGCTTCCCGACGAAGGGGTCCACCCGCTTCCTCCGGATCGCGCGCATGAGATCGCCAAGCGGTGTTGAGTCGCTGGTGGGTTCGCCGTGTTTCTCCGCCCACGCTTCGATCTTCTCGATGTTGAGAAATCCGGCCCGCACACTATCGGATAGATCGTTGAGCGAGTAAGCCGTGTCGTCGGCCCAATCCATCACCTGGCACTCGATCGACTTGAACTCGTCCCGCACCCTGCCGGCGGTTAGTTCCAACGGGAAATCGTTTCCGCCCATCGCCCAGTTCAGATAGACGTGCTGGCTGTCGTAGATGAAATGGTGCTCCGGCTCGTTTCCAAGCTCGGTCCACAGCGATTTGTATTTCAACACTCCATCAAGAAACGCACGTGTCGGGTCCATGCCGCTGCGTTTGGCCGAGAAAATCCGCTCGGTTAGAAGGCGCAAGGTCTGCGCATTTCCTTCGAAACCGCCATGGCCCCGCATCAGGTGATTCAACGTCCGCTCGCCCGCATGGCCGAATGGCGGATGCCCGAGATCGTGAGACAGGCAGATGGCTTCCAACAGATCCGGGTCGATGAAGAAATCATCGCCGAGCGGTCCGTCGGGCTGACTCTTGAGCCAGTAGGAAATCGACTTGCCGATTTGTGCGACTTCCAGCGAATGGGTTAGCCGCGTCCGATAGAAATCGTACTCGCCGCTCCAAAAAACCTGCGTCTTGTTTTGCAGGCGACGGAACGTCGGCGTGTGCAGCACCCGGTCGCGGTCGATCTGGAACGGCGTCCGATAGTCCGCTCCGTCATTCGCACCGGAGCGCCGCTCTGTATCGAAAGTCCCGTAAAAGCGGTTCAGCATTGGCGGGAGACTAGATGACCGCGCCCGCCCGGCAATCTCAACCTTCGAGCGTCAGGCCGAAGGAAATCAGCCTCTCAAAGTCCGTCCGGTTGAAGGTCGCCAGCGCACATCCGGCGTTGATCGTGGCCGCCGCGATCATGCAGTCCACGTGCGACCCGCGGCGGCTGCCGGTCAGGTTGAAAAGCCGCGAAGCCGCCTCAGCCTGGCGACAGGTGAAATCGAGGACGTTCCGATCCAGCACGGCATACGTGGAAAGCGGACCATTGCAGAATTCCGACCACGCCACCGCGCTGGTTGCCACGGATTTCCCGGCTCGCAGCCAGGCGAGGATTTTGCCACCCCCGGGCGATCCGGCGGTGACGAGGTCCACGAGGAAATTGGTGTCCAAGTGGATCATGATTCCCACCAATAGCGCTTCGCCTGCCTCTCCACCTCGATACCGACCTTGAAATCAGCGCCTTCGGCGACGCTTAGTCCCGCGCCATTTTGCAGCCATTCCATGGCCTGGAGCGGGCTTGGGCGCCGGTCTTCCGCGTCCACCTCTCCGTGGATCTTGCGGACGGCCCGGCGCATGACCTCCGCCTTTGACACCGACCATCGTTTCGCGAGGACTTCTAAACTGTTCAGAGTGCCGGTGTTCAGAGAGACGCTGGTTCTTACAAGTGCGGATGAATAATCCATGTGGTAACTGGTGATGCGTCAAGTTTTCATCCCTACAAAAAAGGCCTTCCGTCGAAACGAAAGGCCTTTGTTGTGAAGGAGTTTGTCGCAGACGGGACCGATCAACGACGGCGGCGGCGAAGAAGGGCCAAGCAACCGATTCCACCCAAGAGCGCGGAACCCGGTTCGGGGATGGCCGTGAAGGTGTAAGTGATGGTGACATCGCCCGAGACTGAGGCCGGATCGATGGCGACCGCCGCACCGCCGATCGCGCTGGTGTTGAAACCTTGGTCACCGCCCGCATCGATCACATAAGTACCTGTTCCTTGATACCCGCCGAACGCTGCGGAGTTGACGTCTTTGGTTTGACTCGTGGACGTCGGGCCAAAGCTTGTTCCGTCGTAATCCGGGCCGGTCGATTGGACTCCAGCGCCGTCGCCGTCATCGGCATCGACGTTTGCGGAGTAGCTGGAAGTGGCGGAGACGCCGGTTCCAATCGGGGCGAAGCTGGCGTCCACCAGTCCGACAGAGCTGGTCAAATTGATCGTGACCGATTGGCTGATGTTTCCCGAGGCAGGCGTGGCCGATTCGTTGTCGACGAACAGGGAGCCGCCGGTTTTGGTCACGTTGGTGGTGATGGTGATGCTGGTCAACGTTCCTAGCGCGGTATCGAATTGATTGAACGTCAGTGGCGCGGTGCCACTGGGAACAAATGAGAAGTTCTGCGTTTGGACAATGGTGGCTCCTGAACAGACGCTCGCAAGGGAGGCTGCCAGAGTGAGAGTATGGAATGCTTTCATGTGTTACAGGGTATCTTGTTTGGATTGCCTGATAATCTTAACTGCAAAGATTTCAGGAAAATCTGGCTTCTAATTATAGATCACTATCAGCGTGGCAAGTAATTTCTGGTCTAAAAATGGCCATGGGACGGCTTCGAACCCCCTGCTTGTAATTTGCCGGGAGTTGGCGTCGTAGCACTGCGACATTCCTGCGGTTTCCTCCCATGCACTCTCTCAAACGCGCGTTCTTTTGGCTCTCCGGCGCCGGCACTGAAACTCTCGAACAATGTCCGGCGTGGGAGCAGCGAAAATACGTCGCTTTCGGTGCCACCGTGCTGGTGCCCTGCGCGTTCGCCTTCATCGCCTGCGCCTACGCGCTTTCCACCCTGACGGACAACCCCCGCATCATCTATCCGGTCGCGGCCGTCTGGGCCTTCATCATTCTAACGATCGACCGCGCGTTGCTTGCCGGCTACCGGGCGTATGCTTCGTTTTTCCGGAAGCTCTCGCAATTTTTCCTACGGCTGGTGGTCGCGGTGCTGATGGGCATCACCATCGCGCACCCGTTGGTCTTGTTACTGTTTCGCGATACGATTTCCTCAGTGATCGAAAAAGACCGCGCGGCGGAAATCGAAGTCATCCGCAGCGGATTCGCCGGCGAAAAGGAGAAAGTCCGCAGCCAGGTCACCGTCTTGGAAACCGCTCTCGCCGAACAACGCGGGAAGTGGAACGAGTCCTTCCAAGCCCGCTTCATCCTCCAGGATACCGAGGACGCGAAGACTGCCATCCCCGGCATCACGGCCGATCAGCAGGCAGAACTTAAAACGTCAATCGACGAAGGCACCGCCCCCTTCCGAGAGCGCCTGGCGGTCATCGAGAACCAATCTGCGGAGTTCTCTCCGCAATACGCCAAGCTCCAGACCGAACTTGGTTTCTGGCAGGCCGAGTTCGAGCGCGAGCTCAATGGCCAGCGCTCCGGTATGCGCGGCGAAGGTCCTCGCGCCCGCTCCATCCGCTCCGACCAGCTCGAACCGCGCCGCGAAGAATCCAAGCGCCTCGGCGGCTTGCTCGAACACCTCACCGCCGAGAAGACCACCCTACAAACCCAAACGCGGCAGGCGGAGGCCGCTGCCATCCAGCTCTTCGAATCGAAGCTCGCGGAAATCGCCGCCGCTAACAAAACCGAGGCCGGGCGCGTTGCCGGTCTCAAGCAAAAGGTCGAGAGCGACCAGGCCGGCCAGTTCGTCACCCAGCAGAACGCGCTGCGCGACACGATCAAGCAGCAGATCGATACCCGCCTTGCCGAACTCAACCGTGTCCAGGGAGAGCTTGCCGCCGTCGCCACCGAGGAAGCCAACCGTCTCGCCGCCCTGCGCGCCGAGCCCCGTCGCGACATCCTCACCCAGACGCTCGCGCTTCACGCGTTGTTCCAGGCCGGCAACGAAGGCGGGCAGTTCGCATTCTATACATATCTGGTTCTAACGTTGCTGTTCATGCTCGTGGACACCATTCCGCTGATGGTGAAATTTTTCACCAAACCCGGCCCCTACGATTCGCTCGTGGACCGCGATGAAATCACATTCGATACCGAGCACCGCGCGTTCCGCCAGAGCCGGACTCGCTACATGGAGCAGCTTTCCAGCGGCAATCTAACCGCAGTGACGAGAAATCCGCGGTTGGAACACGCGCTGGTCGATGGCGTCGAGCACACCCGCGCCGCCCGCGAATTTCTCGATTCGCTCGTCGAGATGGAAAAATCCTTCGCCGCGAAAATGATTCTGGAGGAGCAGTCCATCGGCATGGCCGAGAGCGACAAGCGGGCCGCTTTCGAAGCGATCAAGCGGCGCTTCTACGACGACCTGCATCACCGTATGGAAATCTTCTTCACCACCCGGCACGCCTGACGTGGCGGCGGTTTTCAACCGCCACGCCCAAGCTTCCCAACACACCGCGCCGCGGAACGTCGCGTCGATCACCGGTCCCCGCGAATTTATCGTCTTCAATGGAAACGCGGCGACCGGTGATCGCCGCTATCCCAGCATCTCCATCAAATGCCCGAAGACATCGGAGTTCCTCACCATCCCGGTGAAGCGGTCGCTTTGAGGCCCGATGGCTGAAACGAGCGTCGGATCGGAAGTGTGGGTCGTGCCGGTCCAGCCGATGCCGGTGTGGTTGCCGGCGAACTGCCCTAACAATCCCTCGGCATTGTTCAACTGCTCGTTCCACTCGATGACCCGGTGCTTCTCAAACGTTTCCATCAGCGCCGCCGCTTGGTCCGGCTGGAGCGTGAAATCGAGGTGCTGCTTGATGAGCGCGGTGAGCTGGCCGGTGGTGGTGCCCTTGTTTTTTTCCCACTCGCCGAAAAGCCGCTCATAGGAAGCCTTCATGCCGGTGATCCGGGCAAACCGCTGGGTGCTTTCATCATAGGTTTTTCCCATGCCGCGGAGTCCGGGGTTTGAGTTGCCGTGGTCGCTGGTGACCACCACCAGAATGTCGTCGCGCACGCCGATCAAAACTAACACCGCGGCGAGCGCGTCGTCGAAGGCGAGCTGGTCAGCCAGCAGCGCGCCGATGTCGTTGATGTGGGCGGCATGATCGATGCGTGCGCCTTCGATCTGGAGGAGAAACGGCTTGTCGCTGGCGAGGAAACGCCCGAGCGCGGCCTGCGACATTTCCGTGAGCGTGGGGACGGCCGCGGCCATCGCCGGGTTGTGATCGCGGTCGATGGTGTATGGCATGCTGCCGCGAGTGAACGTGCCTAGCAACTTCTCGTCGCGGGCCGCTAACAGCGAATCCCGGGTGTTGGCAATCCCGTAGCCAGCGTCAGCGAACTCTCCCGCGAGATCCCGGCCGTCCTTGCGCCCGTTTTTTTGGAAATGCGCGGAGCCGCCCCCCAGGATCACGTCCACGCGGTTTAAATATTGGGTGGCAATTTCATCCTCCTGCGAACGATTGGTGACTGAAGCCGCAAATCCCGCAGGCGTGGCGTCGGTGATGGTAGTGGTGCTAACGAGACCGATCCGCGCGCCCTTGTTCTTGAGAATCGCCGCGATGGAAGTGATTTCCTTGCCGTCGGGGGCGACATTGACGGCAGCATTGTTGACCCGCCGCCCGCCGCCCCACGCGCTGGAGGCCGCGGCCGAGTCGGTAACCATCGAATTGGCCGAAGCTGTGTCCATCAGTCCGCGGGCGGCGTTGCGGTCATTGAGCAGCGACCACCATTGTGTGCCACGGTGGCGGGTCAGCTTCGAATAGGCCTCGGCCATCGTAAGCACCCCCGGGCTCATGCCGTCGGACACCATGAAAACTACCCCGCGCACTTTTCGGGTCGGAGTTCCAGTGGATTTCGCCGTAGCCCCGCCTCCGGCAAACATCGCCGCCGCCCCAGTGAGTGAAGCGGCCTTGAGCCAGTTTCGGCGATCAAGTTCATAGCCACTAGTGCTTTTTGATTTCATGCTAAAGCCTTAATCACCCTCGGCGTGGCGGTCAAAGGTTCTTCTCACGCGAGGCTTGCGCGTCTGCTCCGGGTTCTTTAACCCTCCGCCGCACATGACGCACGACCCGGACCAACATGCCTCGCTGGGAGCGATGTATTCCGACTATTTCCTCGATTACGCCAGTTACGTCATTCTCGAACGCGCGGTGCCCCATCTCTACGACGGCCTCAAACCGGTTCAGCGTCGGATCCTCCACGCCATGGACGAGCTCGATGATGGCCGCTACAACAAGGTCGCCGGGATCGTGGGAAACACGATGAATTACCACCCGCACGGCGACCAGTCGATCGGTGCGGCCATCGTCGGGCTTGGGCAAAAGGACCTGCTCATCGACACCCAGGGCAACTGGGGAAATACTCTCACGGGCGACGGCGCGGCCGCCCCGCGATACATCGAGGCGCGCCTCACGAAGTTCGCCAACGAGGTCGTCTTCAATCCGAAAACGACTGAGTGGCTGCCCAGCTACGATGGTCGTCGTAAGGAGCCAGACACCCTGCCGGTGAAATTCCCGCTGTTGTTAGCGCAAGGTGTCGAGGGCATCGCGGTTGGCCTTGCCTGCAAGATCCTGCCGCACAATTTCCACGAACTCATCGAAGCTGCCATCGCCGTCCTGCGCGACCAGCCGTTTACGCTGATTCCGGATTTCCCGACCGCTGGCATCATGGACGCGTCCGACTACCGCGACGGCCTGCGCGGCGGAAAAGTCCGGGTCCGCGCCCGCATTTCCACCGAGAAAAAGGGCTACCTGCGGATCACGGAAATCCCGTTCGGCACCACCACCGGCGCGCTGATGGAGTCGATCGTCGCCGCCGCCGACAAGGGCAAGATCAAGATCCAGAAGATTGAGGACAACACCGCGGCGAACGCCGACATCCTCGTCTATCTTCCCGCCGGCGCCGATGCAGACCAGACCCGCGACGCGCTCTACGCCTTCACCGACAGCGAGCTAACCATTTCGCCCAACTCCTGCGTCATCGTCGATGGCAAGCCCGTGTTCATGGCGGTTTCCGAAATCCTCCGCCGCACCACGTTCCATACCCGCGATCTGTTGGAGATGGAGCTAAAAATCAAACTCGGCGAGCTCGCCGAGAAATGGCATTTCAGCTCGCTGGAAAAAATCTTCATCGAGAACCGCATCTATCGAGACATCGAAGAATGCGAAACCTGGGAAGCCGTGCTCAAGGCCATCGACGACGGCCTCAAGCCATTCAAGAAACTCCTCAAGCGGGAAGTCACCGAGGAGGATCTCGTCCGGCTAACGGAAATTAAGATCAAGCGCATTTCCAAGTTCGACTCCTTCAAGGCCGACGAGGAAATCCGCGGGCTGGAGAAATCCATCGAGGAAACCGAGAAGCACCTGCGCAACCTAACGAAATATACCATCCGCTGGTATGAGGAACTCGCCAAGAAATACGGCAAGGATCGAGAGCGCCGCACCGAGATCGCCTCGTTCGAGCGCGTGGACCGGATGCAGGTCGTCGCCGCCACCGAAACGCTCTATCTGGATGCGAAGAACGGCTTCGCCGGCTACGGCCTGAAAAAAGACGGCGAGCCCATCGAGAAATGCTCGACCATCGACGACCTCATCACCTTCACCTCCGACGGCAAAATGCGAATCATGAAGGTGGCCGACAAAGTCTTCGTCGGCCAGAAGCCGCTGCGGGTCGCCATTTTTCGCAAGGAGGAAGACCTCATCTATTCCATGATCTATCGGGATGGCCGCGACGGCCCAATTCTCGCCAAGCGCTTCACCGTCGGCGGCATCACCCGTGACAAAGAATACGAACTAACAAAGGGCACGCCCAACAGCCGCGTCCTCTATTTCGCCTTCCACAAGACCAACGAGGAAAGCGCCGCGCAGATGCTGTTGGTCTATCTGAAGTCCGGCTTGCGCATGAGAAACCTAATCCGCCCGCTGCACTTCGCCGAGTTCGGGATCAAAGGCCGCTCGTCCGCCGGCAACCTGGTCACCAAGCACGGCATCGAGAAAATCATCCGCGCGCCGAAGGACTACGATCCGAAACTGGGGGCGTAATCTGATTTTACACCTTGTTGGATTCATCATCAGGATATACGTATATCCAAAGATGAAAACGACTGTATTTATATCAGGTGGCTCGCAGGCGGTAAGGATTCCCAAGGAGTTCCGGATCGAGGCCAAACGCGTCGAGATCCAGCGAAAGGGTGCGACATTGATTCTTCGCCCGCTGCCTGACGAGAATTCATGGCCGGAAGGTTATCTCGAGTCTTTCGCTGCGGGAAGGCTCGACGACAGTTTCGCCCGCCACCCCCAAGGCGAGCATCGGGAGGTGAAACTCTAATGTTGTGCGCCGAGCTAAGCAAGGCGCTTCTTATCAGGTGAAAGACCTGTTGTTTCAAAACCTAGCCAGTAGAAACTACCGAGTGTTGCAGTTGTGTTAGCTAACCCAATAAACCGTCGCGGAAGAAACCGCGTGAACAACA
>JANMSI010000133.1:0-34070 GCA_031389115.1 Akkermansiaceae bacterium | reverse complement strand
CCATGGAGGACGGCAGCGTCGACGGGGTTTGGCTGGTGTGACCGTGGCGGCGGTTTCCAACCGCCAAGCCTGACATTAAGAGGCATGGCGGTTGCAAACCGCCGCCACGCTTTCCGCGCAGCCCCACACGCGGACCAGGATTCGCTTGGCGAGTCCTTCTCCGCGTTCGGTGGCCATGAGCACCCGCTCGCCGGATTTCTCCAGATCCCACTGGTCGGTTGCGCCCGCTGGCTCCCAGCCTTGGGCGATCAGGACATTTAGGAAATGGTCGCGCTCCTTGCCTTCGGTCGAGGTGACCATGAATTCTTCGGTATGTCCGGGAGCAAGGGTTTTCGGTTGCCATTTCGACTGGAGGAAAATCCGGCGGTTCCTAGCCCAGGCCCGAAGCCGGGGCTGGAGGATCTCGACAGCCTTGAGCGCGAGGCGCGATTTCGGCGAGTCGAACGACCTGTCCAAACCGCGCAGTGGCAGCATCCGGTTGGTAATCGCCTGATAGCCCGCCTCGCCCATCGGGCCATGATAGATGATGGAATCCGGCATCACACGGACCGGGCCGCCGCCATAGATGAACCCTTGCCATCGCGCGTCGCCGCGTTTGGAGAAGCGCGCCGGGTGCTTGGCTAACAGCAAGTGCTCGGCCCGGCCATAGCCAAGCTGTTGGCGGAGGAAATCCATGATCGATGGCCGCCGCCAATGCCAGACAAACGCACCCGGAACGAAGCCGAGACGGAATCCGGCGTCCCTCAACCGCCAGCAGAAATCCACGTCGTCGCCCGCCGTGTGGAACTGCGGATCGAATCCGCCGATCGCGTCAAACGCGGTTTTCGTCACCGCCAGATTGCAGCCGGGCAGGTGCTCGGCTTCCTCGTCGTCGAGCATCACATGGCTGGGCGCGCCAGGCGCGGCGCGGACCACCGCCTCCTCCCAGCTCCGCGGACTTGGCGGCAGATTCGGCCCGCCTGCCGCAGCATAAATTTCGCGGGAGAAAATCGCTCCGAGCCGGAGGATCCACTCCCGGTCCGGCTCGCAATCGTCGTCCGTGAACGCAAGCACCTCGCCGCATGCCATCGCCGCTCCGGCATTGCGGGCATTGCTCAAGCCGCCGGGTTCCAGCCTCCGCAGCCGCACCCACGGGAAATTCCCCGCCACGAATCCGGCGGTGCCGTCAGTCGAGCCATCGTCCACGACGATGGTCTCGAACCCGCCGCCGGCCATCCGGTGGATCGCCTCAAGGCACCTGCCGATCCGGTGGTTTCCATTGCGGGTGCACACGATCACGCTGAAGCGTGGAGAGTTGGGAGTTGAGGGTTGAGGGTTGAGAGCGGAGAGCGCGGGCTTTGCATTTCCTGCCCGATCGGTCAGGCCGAAATCCCAGTCGAGGACTTCGGCACCGGCGTTCCACCAGCGGTCGCTCCAAGCGTAAATGGTTAGCCCGGCAGTTTCGAGATCGAGCGCGGCCTGACTGGCCCAAGCGAGAACCGCAGCCTGCTTTTCCTGTCCGTTTCGCCGCGAGTCCAAGCCGAATTCCGAGATCACCAGCGGGCGATCTCCCGCAATGTGATGCAATCGTTTGAGATAACTGCGGAATGCGGACTCACTTTCCAGATAGACATTGAATGCGGTGAAATCCGCGTTTTGCGGCTCCAGATATTCGGTGCTCGGGTAGTTCGCGTAGGCAAACAGCAGACCGGGGGCGAGTGCCCGGCCGGTGTCGATCAGCTCCTCGATCGCCTTACGCACTTTTACCGGACCCATCCATCGGCACAAATCCGCCGGAACCTCGTTGCCCACGTAGATTCCCGCCAGCGTTGGATGATTGCCGATGTCTTTCAAGGCATTGGCCATCGAAATGAGGGCCGAGGTGAAGATTCCGGGCGTCCGGAAAAAATCCGCACTTTGGCCCCAGTTCAGCCCGCCGAAGACTTTCAATCCGTGTTCGCCCGCAGCGGTTAGCAGCCGCCGGTCCGGCATTTCGTACAAGCGCACCGCATTGAATCCCGCCGCAACCATCCGCGCGAAATCCTCAGAGAACGACCCCGGCCACCCTCCGGGGAACGGCCCGTAAGTCACCGCGTTCACTCGGACACGCCGATTTCCAGCTCGGAAAAATTTCCCGTCCGTCTGCCATCGTTGATCGCGATCCTCACCCGCCACGCCGCGACCCTAGGGTTCCCCGCCGGGATTCCCAAACCCAAATTCCTCCGTCCGTGCCCCGGCAGCCCTTGGCCGCAGGGCGGAGTTGATTTCGATGCCGAGACGGATTGTGCGGGTGATTTTTTCGCGCTGTGGGCGGCTTTAGAGCGGCGATCAACCGACCAAGGAAATCCACTTGGCGATCTCTGACTCGACGTTCGCAATCGAGGGCGAGCCTGGATTGGTACGGGCGGCCAAGGCCCGATCCAGAGAAAACACGTCCTTGGCATCCGGCCCGTAGGCAGGGTCGATGGAAGGGTAGTCCAACTGGTCCAGCGGTGTCTTGGTGGCGATGGCGAGAGCGACCGCTTTGCCCACTAATTCGTGCGCATGACGGAATGGGACACCTTTTTTCACGAGATAGTCGGCGAGGTCGGTGGCGAGAAGCATCGGATCAGCAGCGGCGGCGTGGCAGTTTTCCTCGCGGAGTTCCAGGGCGGAAATCATCTCGGAATTAACGGCAAGAATGAGGCGGAGGGTGTCCACGGAGTCAAAAAGAGGCGGCTTGTCTTCTTGGAGGTCACGATTGTAAGTGAGTGGCAGGCCCTTCACCGCGACGAGGAGATTCATGAGATTTCCGACGAGGCGGCCGGTTTTGCCGCGAGTGAGTTCGCACACGTCAGGGTTTTTTTTCTGCGGCATGAGCGAAGAACCGGTGGTGTGGGCGTCCGACAGAGCGGCAAAGGCGAATTCCGCGGTGCACCAGAGGATGAGATCCTCGCTGAGGCGCGAGAGGTGGACGCCGCACAGGGAGATGACGAAAAGTAGTTCAGCGACATAGTCACGATCCGAAATGGCGTCCATCGAGTTGTGGGTGACCCCGTCGAATCCGAGTTCGGCCGCGATCGCGAGGCGGTCGAGATTGATGGTGGAGCCGGCGAGCGCACCGGAGCCGAGCGGCGAGACGTTCAGGCGCCTCCTACAATCTGCGAAGCGGGATTTGTCGCGCTCGAACATTTCCACATAGGCGAGGAAATGGTGACCGGCGGTGACCGGCTGGCCGCGCTGAAGGTGGGTGTAGCCGGGGATGACGGTGGCGGCGTATTTTGCCGCGCGGTTGAGCAGGGCTTTTTGGAGGAGGGTGATCGCGGAGAACAGGGAGTCGATTTCGGTGCGCGCGTAGAGGCGGGTGTCAGTGGCGACCTGGTCGTTGCGGGAACGGGCGGCGTGGAGTTTCGCGCCTGCGGGGCCAATGCGTTGGGTAAGCTCGGCCTCAATGTTCATGTGGATGTCCTCGAGCGAGGTGCGGAATTCGAATTTCCCGGCAACGATGTCCGCCTCGATTTCCCGCAGTCCGGTTTCGATGGCGGAAAACTCCTGTGGCAATAGAAGTCCGGCAGTCAGTTGCGCCCTGGCATGGGCGATCGACCCGGCGATGTCATGGGGGAATAACCGCCAGTCGTATGAAATGGATTCGCCGAACTGCTGAACGAGTGACGAAGTATCCTGGGAGAAGCGGCCTTTCCACATGGCAAAGGAGATCGAGGTGACAGGTTAATGATGCGCCCGGATTGTCCTGACGCGCGAGGATTTGAACCCGGGCGCGGACAGATGAAACGTGAAATTTTCACAATCCGCACGCTTCGCCTGGCGAGGTGGAAATGGCGCTCTCCATCGGAAAATGAAACCTTGCCAACCTGAGATCGGAGCGGTAAAGGCGTAGCGTTCATTTTGCAAATTCGCAGGTGAACGCGCTTCGTCCGGTCTCTTACGCCATGGTCTCGGGAAGTGTTGAATGTGATGGCGTGCTAAGAACCGAGAACAATGGACATCTACGTGGGCAACCTGCCCTACACCGCTACTGAAGAAGACGTTACAGGCCTCTTCGCCGCATACGGACCCGTCGAACGGGTGAAAATCATCACCGACCGCGAAACGGGCCGATCCAAGGGATTCGCTTTCGTCACCCTCGGTGACCAGAGCCAGTTGAACGCTTCCATCGAGGCGCTTAACGGCTACGACTATCAGGGCCGAGCGCTCCGCGTGAATGCCTCCGAGCCGAAAGAAGCCAAGCCCGGCGGCTTCCGTCCCGGTGGCGGCGGTGGTGGTGGTAGCTATGGCGGTGAACGCCGCGGAGGCGGCGGCGGCGGCGGTTACGGTGGCGGCGAACGTCGCGGAGGCGGCGGTGGTTATGGCGGCGGCGGCGGTGGTGATCGCCGTGGTGGCGGGGGCGGCTACAAGGGTGGCGGGGGTGGCTACAAAGGCGGTGGCGGGGGCGGTGACGGCTGGTAATTTCTGCCTCATCCTCCACGGAACCTGATTTCACAAGCGCCCGGTCCTATTTACAGGGGATCGGGCGTTTTGCTGTGAGCCAGCCGGCCTTCCGTGCCGCTCGCAGGTTTAGGCTCCCCACCCAAGTACAAGCGCAATACCCGAGGCGTGATGCCGGTGAAAATTTCCCATGCGATGGTATCCGCCTTGCGGGCGATTTCCGCCACCGGGATGTTAGGGCCGAACATTTCAACCTCATCTCCTTCCATCATTCCAGCACTGCCGGTCACATCGACCATGGTTTGATCCATGGTGATCCGACCGACGATGGGCCAGCGACGACCGCGAATCCAAACGTCCGCGCCTTTCCCGGAAACGTGCCGTGGGTAGCCATCGCCATAGCCGATCCCGATCGTCGCGACGCGCGTAGGCCGGGTAGTGATGAATTGCCGCCCGTAGGAAATCCCATGGCCGGTCGGCAAGGTGCGCAGCAGGGTGACCCGAGCCTTCAAGGTCATCACGTTACGTAGTTTTTCCTGGAAGCCGGGAAGTGGCGACACTCCATAGAGCATCAGTCCTGGTCGGGAAAGATTGCAGACGCCTTGCTCGTACCCGAGCAGTCCGGCACTGTTGGAAAGGTGCCTCCATTTAAAACGGGCCGCGTCACCGAGGTCCCTGACGATTTCGTGAAACCGCTGAAACTGCCGCACGGTGAACTCCTCGTCCTCGTCCGCGGATGAGAGATGGGATCCGATTCCTTCGATCTCCAAATTTGGCAGTTGCTCCAGCCGCGCTAACGTTTCCGGCAAATGCTCCGCGACGAATCCGCCGCGGCCCATGCCGGTATCCACGGCGAGATGGACTTTCAGACGCGTGCTCTGGATGGCAGCCAAGCGATTGAAATCCTCCGCCTCACCCAGCGAGGAAATGCATGGAGTCCAACCATGGGCGACGATTTCCTCCCGCTCCGCAGCCCAACTTGCTCCTAGCAGATAAATCGGAGTGCCGACGCCGGCATTGCGAATTCGGCGGGCCTCCCCCACGTTGGCAACCCCGAGAAAAGCGATGGCAGTCGTTTCCAACGATTTCGCGATTTCTTCAAGGCCATGGCCATAGGCTCCGGCCTTCACCACCGCCATCAGTTCGCCGCCGAAAACCTCACGGGCGAACGACAGGTTTCTTTGCAATCCAGACAGATCGATCTCAGCCCAAGCGCGCGGCGGTGAAACAGGAAACGGTTTAGTCACGAGAACAAGGCTAGGCAGCCAGCGCAAACTGGCAAGACGGAGCACGCGAGGGCCATCGCTCGCCGCTACATTTGAACGCTTCCAAAAAGCTCACGGGAATCCACGCCCGGTCCGGTTTCGACGATTTTCCACTGCCGGTCCATATTCAGGCGGACGGTTGCCAGGTGTTTCTGCGGCCACTCGCCGGGGGAAATCATCGAAAGCATCTTGCGGCCGCGAACTTCGTAGAGGTGATAGATGCCGCCAATGATCGGCTCGAACTGGATGTCCGCCTCGTAAACGAGTTTGTTCCAATTGAAGTGATCGATCGTCGCAAGGTAAGTCTCGCGGATTTCCTGAAGCTTCTGCTGGAGATCGCGCTCGACTTGCGAAATGCCGCGGGATTTGAACGAGGTGAGGTCGTTGGGAACGATGGGGGGACTCAGAGTGGAAATGGGATATGGCAAAAATGCGGGCGATGGTTTGGTATCTGGCTCTGACATTGGCTTGGGCGTCCCATCGCCCATGATTTCCGACCGGGCAACAAAAAACCGGGGACGCGGTAAAGCATCCCCGGTGGTGAAGAGTAAAAGTTCAGGATCGATCAGTTAGCACCCTTGATTTTAGGAGGCGAAACCATGGGAGTTACGCTGTCGCCCCAGACGGTATCGACTCCTTTGGTGAGAAGTTCCGAATTGGTTCCGCCAAGATTGATGCGCTTGTCCTGCTTGATGTTGATGCTGGTAACGCTGTTATCCATGCGCAGGACAATCGCCTTGCTGTCAAATGGTGCCGGGTCGAAAGTTCCATCCGTAGCATTATTATTTAGTGGAGTGACCACCAATGGGCGTGAGGGATTTCCAGCGGCATTGAAGCCAGAAGTGCCGTTGAGCATGTATGCAAATCCAACTTCGCCCGTATTCAGTGCCTCTTCGCCCTTGATATTGTCATCGGGCTTTTTAGCCCCTGGAATTTTGGCGTAGAAAATCTTTTCCGATTGAGTGAAATTGCCAGCGATTATCTGCTTGAAGTAATCGTTGGAGTTCGTGGTGCCGAGGCTGAGAGGCGAGCCGGTCGCATTTTTCACCGATTCGGCCGTGGTCGAGTCGGGATAGCTGCCATATTCGTTTTCGAACTCAAACAAGGCGAGTCCGACTTGGCGAGCGTTGCTGACAGCTTCGGTTTGGTCGGCTTTTTTACGTTGGCGAATCACCATTGGAGCGGTAAGTCCGGCCAGCGCCGCAATAATTACGATAACGACGAGCAGCTCCACCAGAGTGAAGCCTCGATGAATTCTATAGTTGGTTTTCATGGTTTTATATTTTCTGTTGTTATGGGTTGGGCAATTGCCCGTTTGGTATAGTCCCGCCGGCGTGAACCAGAGTGACATCCGGGAAGCTATTCCCGCTCTTAAACTGTAGCAAGGAGGAAAACTTCCCGAACTCGGTGACACACGGAAAGGAGAGAGTTCGGGGTGAGTTAAGCCCCGGTGCCTTGGACCCGTGCGACGTAACGCGCCACCGCTTCACGCGTGATTCCTGCGACATCCGCTTCCGGCTGCGCGAAGGGCGGGACGAACCAAGGATACGAGCCTAGCAGATCGGTGACGACGGCGATTTCGCCATCGCAATTGCCGTGGCCGCAGCCGATGCCGATGGTGGGCACGGCCAGTGATGATGAGAGCAGCCGCGCGGTTTGCGGGATGATCGATTCGAAGACGATGGCAAACACTCCGGCATCGATCAGCGCTTCGGCTCCTTGGCGGAGCGCTTCAGTTTGTTCCGGGGTTTTGCCTTTTTTGCGGTAGCCGCCTTCTTCGATGACGCGCTGCGGCAACATGCCCAGGTGGCCCATCACCGGGATGCCCGCACGGGTGATCGCCCGGACTTTTTCGGCCTGGCCGACACCGCCTTCGAGTTTCACCGCTTCCGCACCGGAGGCGACGAGGTGCCGGGCGTTTTCAAGGGCCTGCCCAGGCGTGTCGTAGGTGTGAATCGGCAGATCGCCGACGATGAGGGCCCGCGGCTTGGCGCGGGCGACGGCCGCGACGTGGTGAAGCATGTGGTCAAGCGTGACCTGCGTGGTATCCGGGAAACCGAGCACCACCATGCCCAGCGAGTCGCCGACTAGCAGGACATCGACGCCACTCTCGTCGAGCAGCCTTGCGCTCGGGTAATCGTAAGCGGTGAGCGCGGCGAGCGGGCGGCCACCTTTTCGCGCACGGATGGATTCGGTTTTTTGAAGAGCGGTCACTTGGGGGAAATGAAGTTGCGACCCGTCCTGAAAACCAAAAAGCCCCCGCTGGGCGGAGGCTGGAATGATGGCGACCCGTAAGGGAGTCGAACCCTTCTTGCCAGGATGAAAACCTGGAGTCCTAACCGATAGACGAACGGGTCGTGTGTCGCGAAGCGGGCGGAAAAGAAGCTCACCGCGAGTTTCATTGCAAGGTTTTTTAGGGAAATTTTCGCGCCGCGTGGTCATCTGGAAAATGAGCGGCATTCGTGAAAGCACGGGGAATAACCCGAATGCCGCCTTGTCAACCCCCGGAGGATTTCTAGGGTTCCCCCGCTTCGCCCCCGGTGAACTAAGGGCGAACGAACCATTTCCCATGAATACGACCCTGCTTGCACAAGCTGCCAATGAAGCCCGTGGCCTCGCCATGGATGCCGTCCACGCCTGTAATTCCGGCCATCTGGGCCTGCCGCTTGGTTGCGCGGAAATCGGCGCCGTGTTGTTCGGAGAATCCATGCGTTACTACCCGGACGCGCCGAAATGGCTCAACCGCGACCGCTTCGTGCTCTCGGCCGGCCATGGTTCGATGTTCCTCTACGGCTGGCTGCATTTGTCGGGTTACGCGGTCTCTCGCGACGACGTGAAAAACTTCCGCGCGCTGCATTCGAACACTCCGGGGCACCCCGAGTTTCACGAAACGCCGGGCGTCGAGGCGACCACCGGCCCGCTCGGCCAGGGCGTGGGAAATGCCGTGGGCTACGCGCTTTCCGGCAAACGCGCCGCCGCCCTTTATAACACCAAAGAGCACACGATTTTCGACCAGCACGTTTTCTGCATCAATGGCGACGGCTGTCTCCAGGAGGGCGTCGCGAAGGAGGCCATCGCCTTCGCCGGGCACAATGGACTCGATAATCTCATCCTCATTTATGATTCCAATGACGTGACGCTGGACGCGATGGCAGCGCTCACGCAGGGCGAGGACGCCGAGCAATATTTCACCTCCCAGCGCTGGGACACGGTGACCATCGACGGCCAGAACATCGCGGCCATCGCTGCGGCCATCGAGACCGCCAAGACCAACAAGAACGGTCGCCCGAAGGTGATCATCGCGCGAACTTTGATCGGCATGGGGATCCCGGAAGTGGCAGGCACCGCCAAAGGTCATGGCGAAGGAGGCGCGAAATTCATTAAAGCCGCCCGCGCTGGCCTCGGACTTCCGGACGACGAGCATTTCTACGTTTCCGAAGAGACTCAGGCGTTTTTCGCCAAGAAGAAGGCGGCTTCCAAGGTCCAGTTCGAAGCCTGGCAGGCGGTTTATGACGCGTGGGCCGCAGCAAATCCGGAGCTTGCCGCCGAACTAACGGCCGGAGTGGCGCTTTCCGTGCCGGTGGATCTGACGGAAAAAATCCCCGCGTTCGCGGCCGACTACAAGGATGCGACGCGATCCGCCGGTTCCACGGTGGTCAATGCGGTGGCGCAGGCGATTCCACAGTTTCTAACTGGCAGCGCGGACCTGTTCGGCTCCACCAAAAACTACCTCAAGGACGGCGGCGATTTCTCCGCGGAAAATCCGCTGGGCCGTAACATCTGGTTCGGCATTCGCGAGCACGCGATGGGCGCGATCTGCAACGGCATCGCCTACGATGGCTTGTTCCGGGCCAGCGGCGCGACCTTCCTGGTCTTCGCCGACTACATGCGCGGTTCGATCCGTTTGGCCGCCCTGTCGCACATTCCGGTGACTTATATTTTCACCCACGACTCGGTGGGCGTCGGCGAGGACGGTCCGACCCACCAGCCGGTGGAAACCGTGAGCGGGCTGCGGTTGATTCCGAATCTCGACGTGATCCGTCCCGGCGACGCGGAGGAAACGGCAGGGGCGTTCGTCGCCGCGATGAGCCGCACGGACGGACCGACGGCGCTGATTCTAACACGCCAGGCGATCCCGTTGATGAATGAGCTTTCCGTCGAGGTCCGGCGCGATGGCGTGCTGCGCGGCGGTTACATCGTCCGCAAGGAAACCGGCGTGCTCACCACCGTCTTGTTAGCGACCGGCTCCGAGCTCCAGCACGCGATGGCCGCGGCGGCCGAGCTGGGCGACGGCGTGCGCGTGGTTTCGCTGCCGTGCTTCGAGCGCTTCGAGCGCCAGAGCGCGGAGTATCGCGAAAGCGTGCTGCCCAAGGCTTGCACCAAGCGGATTTCCATCGAAGCCGGGGTGACCGATCTGTGGTGGAAATACGTCGGCACGTACGGCAAGGCGCTCGGCATTGACCGCTTCGGCATGAGCGCTCCCGGCGACGTGGTGATGAAGGAGCTCGGGATGACGAAGGAGCACGTCGTCTCTGCCGCGAAATAATTTGTGGATCAGCCACGCCGGAGTTCTGAGTCTAACCGCTTTGCCAGTTCCTCCAAGCGTTCTTGCTCGCCTTGCACAGCCGGTTTCGGATCGAAGCGCAGCCGCTGATGAAGTTGGATCGCCTCCTCCAGCAAGCTTCGATCCTGAAGCGAAGGGCACAATCCGACGAGCCAGTCACCCAACGGCCGGCCCGGCGGACGGACGCCGAGCCGTTTTTCCGCGCGGGGCTCGAGCGCATTGAGGGGCGTGCGGATGACCGGGCCTACATAGCCGTTCGTCCTCATTTCCGAGTCCAAGCGCCGCTTCGATTTCCACAACCGCCGCACGATGAAGGCGAGCACGCCAAGGGCGATTGCAGACATCACCAGCGTCGCGGCCAGCCGATTTTCCGGTCGATTTCGCCACAGGAAAAAATCTTCCCGGAAGCGCTTGATCGCGTCGTTGATGTCCTGCATCCGCGTGGTTTGTCGGGCCACGGTCGAGAACCAGGTGCCTGGAGTGGGATCGAAATCGAGCCAGCGTTGTTGGCCGGAGTCCCACACGCGGCACCAGGCGTGGTGGTGGGTGCCGCGGAGCACGAACTCATGGCGCTTGCCGTCCCGCTCGTTCACCGCGTAGCCGATCGAGTAGCGCGCCGGGATTTTCGCCTGACGAAGCAGCAGGGTGGCCGCAGTTGCGAAATACTCGCAATGACCGGCCCGCGAGGTCGTTAGAAACTGACCGATGGACGTTGGCCCGGAGGTGAAGCCCGGATCGCTAATAGTTAGAGTGCGGGTGTAGCTGAAATTTTTCTGAAACCAACCGTGCAGCGTCCGCAGCTTTTCTTGGAGGGGAGCCTCGCCATCCAAGCTGAGTTCGCTGATGACGTCTTGCAGAATGTCTTCCTCGGGGGGGCGCACGATCAAATCCTCGGCGAATGGGGGACTCTCAGGATACGAGCTGCCCTTCCACAGCACGGAGCCTTCGATCACGGAATTTCGCGGATAGACCCGCACGGTGCCGAAAGAATTGCGCTCAATGCCGTCCAAGGCGAAGCCGATCGTGCTCGCGGCATCGCCCGGGAGCGCGAGCGGAGTTTCGGCAATCGCCCCGCCGCGCAGACTGAAGCGCGGTAACTCCGCCCGCACCGCGGCTTCCTGCTCCGCCGTCGAGGTGTTCGCCGCCAGGAGCTGATAGACTTCTCCGGTGATGGGTTCCACGGTGTCGAGATCCTCGAAAATCGCTTCGACCACGGGCTGGACGGCCCAGCGGCCGGTCCCGTACGCGTTGTAGGTGGCGGTCCGCAGCAACGCGGGCGGCATCGAATTTCCGCGAGGGCGCAATCTCCACACGATGTCGGGGGATTGCACGACCGCGCCCGGCTTGCCGATCAGGGTGGTATTGGAATTGGGATTGAACCCAGACCGGCTGGGTCCGCTGTTTCCGAGGAAATCCTGCAGGCGTTGCAGCCCTAACTGGCCGACGACTGCGATCCCGCCGGCGAGCGTTAGCGCGATGGCCATGTGGACGGGCCGGCTGCGGCTGGCCGAGAGGAGCATCCATCCGGTTAGAACGATGATCCCCGGCAGGAACGGCCACCCGTTCGACTGACGGCCCAACGTCGAGGCGATCATCGCGGTGACGAAATAGATGTTTCCAAAATTAACGCGGGCGACCGAGTCGGGTAGTCCCAGCCGGAGGTTGCGCTTGCGGCGATGGTTCGCAAGAAAGGAAAATGTGTTCAGCGCCATCGAGTCATTGAGGCCGTATGACTGGACGAACTGCATCGGCAGCAGCAGCACCGGCAGCCACGTAAGGAGATTGGGCAGCGCCTGATAGGGCGAGCTGTCGAGGAAGACGAGCACTGCGGCAAGCGCGGTGGCGATGGTGGTGAACCGCCACGCGCGGGCAGCGCTTTCCTCGGTGAAGTCCCACCGGAACTTCGTCCATCGCGCGGTCTCGACGAGCACGGCTAACAGGATTCCGATCACGGGCCTTCCCGTCATCGAGCCCCAGAACAGGACCGATGCGCCGAGGATGAAGCGGGGAGGTGGACGGACCTGATTGATGTTAGTGGGTGTTAGGAATGGGAGGTCAAACGGGCGGGCAGGCGTTGGAGATCGCGGGCGATTTTACCCGACTCCAGCCAATACCCGGGAGTGCCGCCGGGCGACGGACCCTGGCCGATGACGATCGGGACGCACATCACCGCGCCACGAGCGAGGGTGCGGAGGAGTTCTGCGCGCGCTTCGTCCCAGCCGTTGAGGATGACGAGGCAGCACGTCAGGTCATCGCGATGGCGCAGGACCAGCTGTCCGAGCGATTGAAGATTTCCCGTCCGCTCGGGCATCACGCCGGCGAGGACTTCCAACAATTTTTCCGCCCGCTCCACGCCGCGCCCGGCGGTGACGAGGTGGGCCTCGTTTTTAATAAACATCAGGTCTAACAAGGATTCGCTCGTATCTATGGACGCGGCGAAAGAGGCGGCGACCGAAATGACTTCCTCGAATTGGTGGTCCGTCCGGTCGCTGGACAACGTGTCCACCACCAGCCCGTAGCGGGGGTAGTGGGTGTCTTCGAGTTCCTTGACGATCGGGCGGCCGGTGCGCGCCCAGCTCTTCCAATGGATCTGCCGCAGCGGATCGCCAGGGCGGTAATCCCGCAGGCCCACAAACTCGCCGGAAGTGCCGATCCAGTTAGTGTTAGTGTCCCCTGAGATTTTAAAAGCCGCGCCGCCGGGCAGCTCGACGGGAGGCAGCGGAAACCGGCGGGGCAGCACGATCAGCGTGGCGGCGGGAGCCTTCACTTTCCGGCACCGCTGAAAGAGGCCGAAGGGATCGGGCAGCAGCACGCGAAGGTCATCGAGCCGGATCACGCCGCGGCGGAGCGGTGTTAGATCAATGGCGACGCGGGCCTGCTGGCCGTGTTTGAGATCGAGATCGTCGCGGGAAAAGCCTCCGGAAAACAGGCGGTTTCCGAGCAGCAGCCATTGCCAGCGGAAATACGCCAGCCGCCGGTCGTAGCCATTTCGCGTTTCCTCTCCCGGCTCGCGAAGCAGCGTGAAATCGTCAACGCTCGGCCGCGGATCGGGCGGGGAGTCCGCAAGCCACGCGCGTTTCAACCGCCGCTTGCCATGGTGCCAGACGCGCACGTGGTATCGCAGCGGCTCGCCCGCGGTGCCAAATCTGGGCAGCTCGCGCCGGGCCTCCACCGAGGCGCGGCGACTCATCGCCCACGGCAGGCTGATTATCACGATTCCAAGGGTAAACGAAAATAGCTGATAGACCGAAGTGCGGTCATGGGCCACTCCAAGGCAGCCAGCCAGGAGCAGGACCGGCCCCGCTGCGAACGCTGCGGGGCGGCAGCGACGGACCAAGAAATGCGTGATACCAGAACCCTGAAAATAAATTTTGTGCAGCCAATGGTCCACTCTCGTCCGGCGTGGCTCGCTGGCAGGCGGTGCGAAATCGGCATTCATCGGCGCGTGATGTTAGACGGGCACGGGCGTTTGTTCGATAAGGTCGGCGACGATCTGCCGGGCGCTGGCTCCCGAATATTTCGCCTCGGGCGCGAGGACCATCCGGTGGGCGATCACGTCGGCAGCCACCGACTGGATCAGCTCGGGAGAAACGAAGTCGTGGCCTTGGAAAACCGCCAGCGCTTGGGAAACTTTCATCAGCGCCAGCGATGCCCGCGGACTCGCCGCGAGCTGGATCGAGGGATGCCCGCGGGTCGCCCCCACCAGCGCGACGACGTAGTGGCGGAGTTCCTCGCTGAAGCGGATTTGCCGCGCCGCAGCCATCAGCTCGAGAATTTCATCGCGCGTGGCCACCGGCGCCAGCACATCGACAGGGTGGGTTTCCGTCTGATCCGCTAGAATCGCAGCCTCTTCGGAGGCGCTGACATACCCGAGCGAACACTGCATCGCGAAGCGGTCCATCTGCGCTTCCGGCAGAGGGTAAGTGCCCCGGAACTCCACTGGATTCTGGGTGGCGATTACGAAGAAAATTCCCTCCAGCTCATACCTCGTGCCTTCGACGGTGGCCTGCCGTTCGCCCATCGCTTCTAACAAAGCGCTCTGGGTTCGCGGTGAGGCGCGGTTGATTTCGTCGGCGAGCAGAATGTCGGTGAAAACCGGTCCGGGATGGAATTTGAATTCCTGCGAGCGCGGATCGAGGATCGAGACTCCCAGAATGTCCGACGGCAGGAGGTCCGGCGTGAACTGCACCCGTTTGAACATCGCGCCGCTGATCGACTTGGCGATGGCTTTCGCGAGCGTGGTTTTCCCAGTCCCCGGAAAATCTTCCAGCAGAACGTGGCCGCCGGAAATCAGGCACGCCAAAACGCGGCGCACCACTTCGGGCTGGCCGCGCACGACAGAACAGATCGCAGCTTCCAAGCGGGCGGCAGTGGCGGAGATACTCATGGGTGCAAAATCATAAGCGGCGGGGACATTTTTCTCCCAGCATTTTTAAATTAGAGCCCCCTCGCCAATTCCCGAACCAATCTGGGTCCCTGATAGATGAACGATGTGTAAATCTGCACCAACGTCGCCCCCGCGCGAATTTTTTCCCGAGCATCCTCCAAGGAAGAAATTCCGCCCACCCCGATGATGGGGATGCGCGACCCTAGGTGAAGCGCGAAGGTTCCCAAGGTCGCCGTGCTTTTCTCAAAAACCGGGCGCCCGGAAAGCCCGCCCGCCTCGCCCGACTGCGGGTGGCCGGCCACCTGGTCGCGGTCGAGAGTCGTGTTAGTGGCGATTAAGCCGTCCAATCCGCCGTCGAGAAAAACGTTCGACAACTCGCGGATGTGCGTTTCATCCAGATCAGGGGCCACTTTAAAAAGTAGAGGAACCTGCCGGCCATGTTCGGCTGCGAGCTTTTGCTGCTCCGCTTTCAGCACGCCGAGCAAGCGGGCGCTGGCCTCTGCGCCTTGCAAATCCCGCAAACCTGGGGTGTTGGGAGAGGAGAGGTTCACCGCCACATAGTCCGCCACCGGATAGGCCTGGCGCAGACAGGCGAGATAGTCATCCGCCGCGTTTTCGTTTGGCGTGTCCTTGTTTTTCCCGATGTTGAAACCCACGACTCCCTGAAACGACCTCGCCGCGCGGACATTCGCCACGCCTGCTTCGATTCCGGGATTATTGAAGCCCATGCGGTTGATGATCGCCTCATGCTCCAGCAGCCGAAACAGCCGGGGCTTCGGGTTGCCCGCTTGGGGGCGAGGGGTGATCGTGCCGATTTCGATGCAACCAAAACCTAACCGCCCCAACGCATCGATGGTATTTCCCTCCTTGTCCAAGCCCGCCGCCAGACCGACCCGATTTTGAAATTTCAAGCCCATGACTTCCACTGGAGCCGCCAAGTCGTCGGGTTGAGAAAAAAAGCCCAGCACCCCGGTCCTTTCCGCCATCCGCAAAGCAGTCAGACTTGCATGGTGGGCCACCTCGGCATCCAGGCGGAACAGACCCGAGCGGGCGAGCGGATAAAGGGCGTCGAACACGCTTCGAAGTTGGCCCGTGCAGGTCATTTGTCGAATCCCATGCGCCAGTCTGGCACGATTGGATGGGCATATTGCATCCCTCAGGCATTTCTGGCACGGTGGCTAATTTTCATTTTGCTCACAATGAGCGAGTTGGAGATTGAAAATGCAAGGCACACAAATTGCTGAAATCAAAATGTTAAATTGATTCCGGTTCGAAAATCACTTGAGGTGCTGACATGGTACTCACAATGACTTCGGATTTTTAAGATAAAAAAGGGAATAAACCCCCCTCGGAAGCGTTTAATAGATTACCAACCCAATCCTACCATGGCCTACGAATCAGACAGCAGCTTGAAGCTTTATCTGCGAGAGATCTCCAAAACTCCCCTTCTCACTGCGGAAGAGGAGGTGTCACTCGCCGATCGCATCAAAAACGGCGATCCGGAAGCCCGCTCCCACATGATCCGGGCGAACCTGCGCTTGGTGGTGAAAATCGCGCAGGATTATTCCAACTACGGAATGCCCGTGACGGACCTTATTTCCGAGGGGAACATCGGCTTGATGAAAGCGGTAGAACGCTTCGACCCGGAAAAGGGCGGCAAGCTTTCCACCTACGCCGCTTGGTGGATCAAGCAGTCGATCAAGCGCGCCTTGGCCAACCAATCCAAAACCATCCGGCTTCCCGTGCACATGGTGGACAAGATCGCGAAGATGCGCCGGATAGCGGCCATCCTTACCGAGGCCTTGGGCCGCGAGCCTACCGACGAGGAACTTGCCGATGAAGTAGGTCTTCCTCATCGCAAGCTCGCCCTGCTGAGGCAGGCATCTTATCGCCCGACATCGCTCGACGCTCCAATCAATGAAGGAGAAGCCACCGAGTTCGGCGAAGTGATCAGTGACGACCGCGCCGTGAATCCGCTAGACATGCTTTCGGACAAGAACCTCCATGGCGAGCTCGATGGCTTGCTCTCGGTTCTCGATGATCGCGAACGGCGGATTATCGACGAGCGTTTCGGGCTAAACGGACGCAAGGCGCTCACCCTTGAGGAAGTCGGCCGTGAATTCGGCGTGACCCGCGAGCGGATCCGTCAGCTGCAAAACTCGGCGCTGACCAAAATGCGCCGCGCCCTTCGCAAAAAGGAAAAGCCCCTTCCCAGGCCACACTTAGGCGAGTTTGTGGAAGCTTGATTCTCAGCAAATAGGTATCTGGTGTGCAACTGCGGTGGGGTTTCCTGCCGCAGTTGTTGTGTCGAGGGCTGCAGCGCGGAAATAGTCCCGCATTTAGAACGCAATCGGTATTCGCCGGGCGCGATCACTTAAGCATTCTCATTGTTTCCGGTGTGTTCCACGGTCCGGCGTTCCCATTTCCCATGCCCCCTCCTCAAAAAGGCTACAAAGTCATTAATCATCGCGACGTCCAATATCGCTGGATCATGCAGAACCGCCGCGGTGTAAATGAGTTGGTCATTGAAGCCAGCGCACCGGTAAACGGCCAGGAACTGATCGCGGAACTGCCGAAAATTGTGAGCTACGACATGGTCACGGCGGCGATCGATTTCGGAAACGGAAATGGCTGGAAGCCGAACCAGTCAGGTTTGCCGTTCCGCTGCAAGTATCAGCGCAAGGGGTTCCAATTGGCGGAAGCGTGACCCGCCCGAGATTTGCCGGGATATGGTGATCGCCTTTCAAAAGCCATTCGGCGTTCTGTGCCAGTTCACGGAAGATCAGCCAGGGCAGAAAACGTTGGCCGATTTCGGATTTCCGCCAGGCGTCTATCCGGTCGGGAGGCTGGACATGGATTCGGAGGGGCTGCTGTTACTGAGCGACGAACCGGGCTTTAATAACCGCTTGCTGGATCCCCAGACCGCGCATCCGCGAACGTATCTGGCGCAAGTGGAGGGCATCCCCACGGTTGAGGCGGTGGGACAGCTGACGCGTGGCGGAATTCAGATTCAGGGTTATCGGACGCGGCCCTGCGTGGCTTGTTTGCTCGACGTGGAGCCGGAAGTCGCCTCGCGTGAGCCGCCGGTTCGTTTCCGCAAGGCGATCCCGACCGCGTGGTTGGAATTGCAACTCGTCGAAGGGAAGAACCGACAAGTCCGCCGGATGACAGCGGCCGTGGGGTTTCCGACGCTCCGGTTGATCCGCGTCGCGATCGGCAGATTCACTGGAGCGAATCTCCCGCCGGGTGGATGGACGGCGCTCGGTCGCGAGGATCTCGCCCGGATTTGGCAGCGGTAAGGGATTTTTCCCTCGCCACTGCCCCGATCACTATGGGGGGCGACCGGGGCAGCTACACACACACTATGCTGGGGGGAGCCCCGCAGGCCACGTCTCAGAACGACAGCCGCAGGGCTAAGAAAGCGATGGGCGTAGAAAAGCACGAAAACCGGCCACAAACAACCTACGCAATCGCGGGATTTACCAATCCGTGTAATTCGTCGGCTCGTGCTGATATGTCAGCGCAAGCGAGCATTGCAAATAGAGCTCGCCCATCGGCGGAACCACATTGTTGCCGGAGGTTAGGCCGAACGTGTAGGTCCCGCTGCCCGGACAGGTCGGAGTGCTCTCAATAAACCGGCCAAGGCCAATCACCTGGCTTTGCAAACCCGTGGCGGTCTCTCCGGGCGAGATCCCATAGAGGTTCGAATAACTCCTGACGGCCTTCTGCACATTTTGAATGTGGATGATGCACAGGGCGCGGTCGGAACCTCGCTTCCAGGCTTGAGCTCCGAAAAACAACGCCGTGATCAACGCCAGCAGCACCATGATTACCACCGTAATTTCGAGCAGAGTCATCCCGCGTGACCCTTTGCGATGCCGCGGTAGAGGGTGGGGCAATAAACCTTTGTCGGACTGTGGAGCCATAAACTTTTCCCGTGTGATGCCCGTCAACTAGCGGAAATTAATTAAGTTATCAAAACAATTTTAAAAATTTTTGAACGGATTCGTTAGCGTGTCGCTAGCCAAATCAACGTGGCGGGCCGGGGATCAAGCCCTCAAGGTCGGCCTGGTGTTTGGCATAGAGGCCGCGCAATTCGTCGGCGATTGCGACCGAACTGCCTTTTTCCAAGCGCTCGAACGCCATCTTGTTGAGGTAGTCCCGCCCGCGGTTGCCGGAGGCGAACAGATCGATCTCAATGACCACGCGAGGTCCGCTGGCAGTTTGGACGAGCGGGTAAAGGGGATAGGTGCTCTTGCCTCCTTGGTCCATTTTCACGCCGACCGCAGTCCAAATTTCTCCCTGATAGATCCCGGTAATGACGGGGAGCACCTTGCTGCGGCGGCCGGCGAGCAGTTCATAGCCCAGGTTTTGCAGGACGGTCGCCGCACTGCGCGGGGTGTTCAGTCTGGCAGTCAGGGGCAGCGACGCGGTCACATCGCCGAGGCGCGTGGCATCGAGCCAAGCCTGCACCGCCTTGCGCGCATCTTCGCTGCCGGGGGCCTGCAAACCCTTCAATTCCCCCAGGACGGGACTGTCGCCTAACAAAGTCTGCTGCCACTCGCCGGGCCACTGTGCGGCTGCGGCATCCAATCCGGGTTGAAACTGGGCGCGGGTCCGTTCCGCAGCGATGGGCGTCCACAGCCAACCCGCGGGGGACTTTTCAAAATAAAACGTCCGGGTGTCCAAACGGTCCGGTTGGCGGGTGGAAAAAAATTGGAACGTGGCGACGGCGGAGGACTCGCCGGACTGAAACGCCAAGGGCATGACATGGCGCACCGATGCCGGGTCGTGGGTGAACTGCCAGATTCCGGCTGCTTGGAGGATGGCTTGCCGCGCGTCGGATTCGTCCGCGTCGAGTTGGACCAGCATGAGCAGGGATTTTAAATCTCCGCCGCCCAGTGCCTTGAGCAACGTCTGACGCGCCTGATCCGGTCCGGCCTGCGGTGTTGGCGGATGGGCTTCCGTCCACCTTGCGGAAAACGCGGCGAGGTGCGGGGAATCGTCCGCGTCTTCGGCCGGCTCGTTATTTTCCTGTAGGAAAGGGGTTGGCAGGTTGATTTGCCAGAGGCCGTCCTTCCCTTTTGCGAGTTCGCACGCCACCGCTTCAAGCCGAGGCGCGGCACCTTCCCCGCCGTCTCCTGCGGGATCCAGGCAGCCGATGGTCACCCGCCCGCCGTCGTTCCGTTCCTCCTCATGGACCAGCACCCGCACCACCTCGGGTGACACCAGCAAACGCCAGGGGTGCTTGTCGGTAGAACCGGTGGCGAGAGCACGATCCACGGACTTCAACCTTGCCGCCCAATCATCGGGGAGCTTCGGCGACAAGCCACCCAGCAGACCGAGAATCGCCGGTTGGTCCTTTTTCTCACAAGCTTGCAAGAACCGCTCGCCCATCTGCCTCGCGGTAAATCCGCGCAATTCCTTCGCGGACAAGCTCACCTCGATCTGTTGACGCATCCTGTCGGCGGACTGCTGGCGGAGTTTTTCCAAATCGACGACCTGCTCGCGGAGCATCCAGTTTTCAAGGAGTTTGACGCGCTTGCGCAGCGAGATGGCGTGATTAGCGCCCGCGTTTTCGAATGAAGCGGGCACGGGCGCGGCGGTCCACTCCGCGCCGCGCTTCACCAAGGCGACGGGGAAAATCTGCAGGCGGCCCGGATCGAATCCACCGACCTTGCGGACCAGCACCGCAGCGAAGTTCTCATCCAGCCTCACCTCGCCGACCTCTATTGGATCGCTGCCCAGCTCGCGGGCCATCCGCTCGATGAGCTTGGCGATCTGGTGCCTTTTTCCATCGGCCGTCTGGGCGGAAATCGCGGTATCGCCACCGGGCTCAAGGTTGAGCTTTCGCTGCCGGACCTTCTCCAGAAAGCCGATGGCAACCTTGCCCGGATCGCCGGGGGCGGCGTGCGCGGTCAGCGCGGCCGCAAGCATGACGCAAAGGAGTTTCACTGGAGAAATCCTTAGCGCATTCACCGACTGACAAAAGGGCGGATTTCCACAGGGTATTGTGGGCATGAGGTGATAACATTTCTTAACCGCCGCCTCACTCCGCCTGCAAAACCACGCGAAACCCCAGATCGGCGCGGCGTAAGGAACGGTCGGCGGTCCACTCTCGGGTAACGGCGTTGCTGCCGGTCTTGAGGTAAGAGCCGCCGATAATGACCCAGAATTTTTCGCCGAGCGGGTTGGCGGGATTGGGCGCAGGTTTGGCGGTCCATTCGCAGACGGAGCCGGCCATGCCGATGAGGCCGGGCGGCGTGCGGTCGAGAACCTGGGAAGTCACCGGAGCCCATGGTCCGGGCTGGAGGGCGGTGGGGACTTCCACCTCCCAGTGAAGCGCGGCGGACCATTCTTCCTGGGTCGGCAGGCGGGCTTTCATCCGCTCGGCGTAGGCGACGGCGTCCCACCAATCGACGCCGACCACCGGCGAGTCGAGGGTGACGGGCTGGTCCTGCCACGTGCCGTTGGCTTTGGCGGCAGCGAGAAGGGCCGGCCAGTCGGTCGGTGCGTGGGAAACTTTTTCGGGCGGCTGGTCTGCGGAATCGTAAGTGCGGTCCTTGCCATCCTTTGCCAGCACCGCGAGAGCGTCTAGGAAATCGGCATATTGCCCGATGGTGACTTCATTGGCGGAAATTCGGAAGTCGGGCAGCGCTGTTTGAAAACCGTCCAAGGTGGGATGCTGGCCGGCAGGCACGGTGACGGGTTCCGGCAAGGTGGCGCGGCGCGCTACGGGGGAAACCGGCGGACGCACTTTCATCGCGACCATCAGAATTCCCAGCAGAAAGGCTGCAGTGACGATGACGATTACGACCACAGGAAGCTTTTTCGCACTGCGGGAACCGCCCTTGGTGGGGGTGAGAATCGACAGCGGGTCGGCGAGCTGATGCTCGATCTGCATGCAGAAATCGCGGGTCTGGGCCCAGGTGATCGGGGCTTCGAGACCCTCGCCACGCATCCAGCCGAGCAGGGTGAGGACGCGAGTGGCGCCTGGTTGGCCGTCCGCGACGAGCGAGACGAGGACCTTTCCGAAGTGGACGATGTCGCGGACGGATTGGTCCGGGGTGCGGGTCCCGGCGATCGCCAGATTTTTCAGACGGATGACGCCGTGTTCGTCCAGATAGACGGCGTCGAGGTCGATGGGCGAGGTGGGGTGGCCGAGGACTTCGTGCTGGAGCTGGGCCTCGGAAACGCGGCGCAGCACATGGGCGAGCCGACCGGGAGAAAAGGGTTCGCCGGCATTTTTCCGCTGGACGAGGGTGGTGCCGGGGAGGAGTTCGTGGGCGTAGAAGCAAAGCCGGGGCTCGGCCACGGCTTCATAGACGGAGCCGATGAGCGGATGATCGACGGCCGCCTTGGCGCGGACATCCGCTAGGAAATTTTCCCGGTAGCCCGAAGCATCGGCGCGGAGTTCATCGACAAGGACGAGGCGTGCGACGGACACCTGTTCCGCGAGCCAAGTCCGGGAAAACGAGTTTTCCTCGAGCAGTTCCTTAAGGCGGTATTCGCCCAGCAGGCGTTCTTCGGGGGCGGAATTCATGAGGTGGAGGAAATCACTCGACGGGCAGCAGCGGCGGCAGCAATTGGCTTGGATCGGAGTCCTGGAATTCCGGAAGCAGCAGGTCGCCGGGACCGGTGGCAGGCTGGCTGGGCATTCTCGCCGCCAAGTCGCGGGGCCACGCCTGGACGTCCACGACTTCACCTTTATAGAGCAGGGAAACGACTTGGCCGTAGTAGGTGCGCTCGCCGAACAGGTGCTCGGTCTGCACGTCCTGAGTGGGGATCACGTAGGTCATGCGCAGATTTTCCTCCCCTTGGACAAAGTCGAACGGGAGGGTCAACCAGCGTTGCTCCGTGACCCATGATTTGTCCTCAAGCTCGACGATTTCCCCCTTCGAACTGCGGTTGAAAAAACGGACCATCACCAGAACGTCGTTGGGATCGAGGTCTTCGCCGGGAGCTTTTTGTGTAGGGATGGTGAGGATGACGCGTTGGCCCGCTTCATGGTTCGGATCTTTGAAAATGCGGACTCTGCCGAGCGAGAGCTTGCCCAAGAGGGAAGGCTCTTGGAAGCCGTCGCGGAGTTTCCCCGCAGCCAGTTCGTAGAGTGCGCCCGCTCCCGAGACGCCCATTTGGTAAACCTTCTGATAATGGCCGGCCGCGGTGTCGAACACGCCCATCTCTTCGTGGACCAGGCCGAGTTCGTAATGCACGCTGGGGTCATCCGGGGATTGGGAAAGCGCATCCTCAAGCTTGACGATGGCCGATACCATGTCGCCCGCCACCCGGGCTTGGCGGGCTTCCTTGACCATCCGCTCCGACCGGGGATCGTCCACCTTGGGAACCGAAAGCGGCGTCGGAGCGGGCAGCGGGGCCGCTGCCACCGGCGGCGGCGAGATGACGGGCGATGGCTGTGACTCGGTGACGGCGGCGGGCAGGCGCACCACAACCACTTTAGGAATCTCCTTGATCACGGTGCGCACTTGGCGCGATTGCTCGAACCGTGCCGCTAGAGCCAGACCGCCTATGAGCAATTGCGCGAAAGCCATCAATCCGAGTGCCCAGCAAGCGAGGGCGAACACAGGCAGACCCGCCGCTGGCGAAGGGTTTGGCTGCTCGGAAATCATCGGCGGACGATGCTGTCTTGGCTTCCCATTGTCAATCCGGGGGCCGGATTCGCCACTTGCCTCACCATCCCCGCCGCGCAACGCTCCGGCCATGGAAAGTCATGAGTGGTTTGAAAATACCGAGGACGGCAAGGTCTTCTACCGGGCGAATTATTTGGGCACGCGGTGGACGATCATGACGACCACCGAGAAGCGCAACCCGACCTGGACTGACCTGAAGCCACCGTCCGAGGCCGTCTGGCGCGAGCTGCGCGATGTGGTTTGGAAAAAATACCAACGCAAACGCTGCCCGTGGGAACGCGTGGCGGATTTGGATAAATTGCTCGGCGACGAACCCCTGCCCAAGCCTGGCAGCTAGGGCAGCGTCTGCTCGACACTAACAGATTCCGCACCAAGCAGGTCGCGCAGACGTGTGCGCAAGCTGGCGTCCACCGTGTCCAGCAGCCCGCTTTTTTCCGCCTCCGCGCGCATCTGGTTGCGGAGTTCGCGCAAAATCTGGGCTCGGTCGGCCGGCTGGATCTTGTTGAGCCAGCCGCTGTCCTCATTGAGCACGTCGAAATCGATCAGTTCGACAGACAGCACCTCGGGTTTCGGAAACCGGGCGACGGGCTGGCCGTTTTCCATCCGCAAGGATACTCCGTCTTTCAAACGGTAACCGCCTTTCACCTGATAATGGCCGCGGACGATCAATTTTTTCGTGCCCAGCGACAGACCGGAAAAACTCTCGGATTTCTCGATGGCCCGCGTCGCGCTCATCCGCATTTCCAACAGGGAAAGCTCGGAAACTTCCGCCGTCTCGACGATCTCGGCGCGCCCCTCGACCACGCGGGTGTCGGTATTGGTGATCGCGCTGAGGACTTCCTTCAATCCGTGCTGGACGGTGACCTTGGTGCTGGAAAGCGCCCGTTCGATGGGCCGCACGGCGAGGAAATACCCGCCTCCGACGATCGCCACGGCGGTGACGACCCGGCGCAGCGTCCGCCACATTTCCACCCGATGTTCCATGCGGCGACGCTACATCGGGGATTGGCCGCGTCAAAGTAGTCGTGGACTTCAGTCCGCCGCGCTTCCAGCGCAGCTCTGTTTTCCTGCTGAAAATCTTGACAGCTTCTGGATTCGTAGGCTTCTTTCCGCCCCGCGCCTGTCGCAAGGCACCCGTAGATCAATTGGATAGATCGTCTGACTACGAATCAGAAGGTTGGGGGTTCGAGTCCCTCCGGGTGTACCAAAATCGTTCAGCGATAGAGCCAGTCGTCTCGGCTGTGCTCCCGGGAATGGGTTTCGAGAGCCCTAAGAGCCAAAACGAGCTGGGACTTCATCGTTCGCCTCGCACGGACAAGATGCAAAAGATTTGTTGGCCAGTCGGTCGAGTCTCGGCAAATCACCACAGCCAAGGGATCACAAGTTAGAAATGGGATTCCTTGTCCCCGTTGCGCCAGCGGGCCAGCATTTCAGGCACGGCCCGAGGACGAGTCCAGGTGACGAAGATGCCCGCCAGCGCCGCCACTCCGCCACAGAACCAGAAAATCTGGCCGTAGCTGAGATGAAAGGTGGTGGCGAGCTGGCCTTGGAGCACCGCTGCCGCCGCGATGCCGACCCACGACAGCCAGCTTGCCGCGCCTTGCACCGCGCCTTTCGTTTGCGGCGACGGACGATGTTGGAGAACCGAAACGATCGGAACGATGAACAAACCGCCGCCGAGTCCCAAGATTCCGAGCGCGCACGCAAACGCCGCTTTACCGATTTCCGGCCAACCGAGGCCGATGCTCGCCACCGCCATCAGGCCCGCGCCGAGCGGGATCAGGCCGTACTCGATGCGGCCTCGCGAAAGCCTGCCAGCCAACAGGCTGCCGACGCCGATGCCAAGGCTCATCGCGGCGAGGAGCGAGGCCTGCTGGGTGGGCTTCAGGTGGAATTCCTTTTGCGCGAATAGCGCGAAATTGAGCTGCACCAGCATGGAAATGAAGAAGAACGCCGTGTTGCCCCAGTTCGCCCGCCAGAGGTCGCGGTCGGCCTTCATCACGCGCAGATTGTCCCAGATTTCGCCGATGATGTTCGGGTTGAATTTTTTCCCGGGATCGGCGGCGGGAACCTTTGCAATCCCGATGCTGGTCATCAGCCCGACCGCGGCCAGCCCGGCTAACAGGAGGCCGGCCCACATTTCCCGACCCACCAACGTCTCCGCCAGCCAGCCCCCGGCGTAGGTTCCGAGAATGATGCCGATGAAGGTGAGCAGCTCGAGGACGCCATTTCCTGCGGACAATTTCGTGGTCGGCAGCACCTCGGGCATGATGCCGTATTTCGCCGGCGCGAAGATCGTGCTGTGCAGCCCCATCAGGCAGATCGCGGTGAGTTGGAGCGATTGCATTTCCAGCCGCAGGGCCAGCGCGGCGAACAGCATGATGGCGATTTCTCCGGCCTTCACGCCGATCATCACCGAGCGCTTGCTGAAGCGGTCGGCCATCCAGCCGCCGACCGTCGCGAACAGCAGGAACGGAACCGCGAACAATAGGGAAGAATGACCGACAAAACTCTCCTTGTCCGGCTCGCTCACCGTCAGCGATGCGAGGACGGGAAAAATGACCAACCAGCGCAGCGCGTTGTCGGAAAACGCGCCTTGGAACTGGGTGAACATCAGGCTCCAAAAGCCGCGCGGCCAGGCTCCGGTGGAATCGGGATTCATGTTAGATGGCGGGTGTGCGGATGAAATGCGTCGGCCCGGAGACGATACCAGTCAGCGCCGCGATCCAAGCACCAAGGTGGCTGCCGCGTCTCGCGGCAGGCCGTGATTGTGGCGTCCCGCCGCAATGCCCCGGCATCCTTGCATTTCAAGAACCGCCGTATAGCTTCGGGCCATTGTGAGTCTCCTCTTGCGGTTGCACCTTTTCCAGACGGGTCCGCTGCTCATCGCCGCAGGGCTGTTAGTCTCCTGCGACACTCCGCAAAAACGCGGTCTCAGGGAACTCTCCAAGGCAGGCATCGAACCATCCGGAAATGCGCTGCTCCAAGCCGTCGCCGACCGCGATGCCACGCGCGCCGGCTGGCTCCTCGACGTCGGCGTCTACACCGAGCAGCGCGACGCCCAGGGCAGGACGCCGATCCGCGTCGCGATCGAAAATGGCGACCTCGCATCCGTTTTCAAACTGCTGGAAGCCGGGGCCGACGTGAATGCGACGACCGCGGATCAGGTCGGCAGCCTCGGTGTCGCGGTCGAGCGCGGAGAAACGGCCATCATCGAGAAATTGCTAACAGCCGGTGCCCGCGCCGACGGCCGGATGCCGGACGGGGAACGAATCCTGCCGTGGGCGATCCGCAACGGCCGCTTGGTGCTGGTGCGTGCGATGGTGAAATCCGGTGCGGATCCTCACCAGCGGGATCGCTCGGGAAATCCGCTGCTGCACGTGGCCATGGCCTCCGGGCGGCGCGATCTCACGGATCTGCTAGTCGGTCTCGGAGCGGATCCCGGAGCCACCGGCGCCGCTGGGGAAACGACCCTTCAGCTCGCTTTTCGCAACGGCTGGCTGGATGCGGTTGCGAGCCTTGCCGCGGCAGGGGCCGATCCTAACGCCCGTGCGACAGACGGGTTGACGCTGCTAGATCGCGCGGCGGTCGAGGGAAATTCTGAGAAAATCTCTCTGCTTCTGCAAATCGGCGCGGATCCTAACGGCCGCCCGCCATCGCCCGGAGCCGCGTCCCCGCTGGAGGGAATTTTCCAGAGTGGCAATCTTGCGTTGCTCCAAATTCTTCTCGATCAAGGCACGGTGCCGCCTGAGCGAACGTGGGACGGCTGGCTTTGGAAGGCTTTTGCAAACCGGAATCTCGACACGGCCAATCTTCTGCTAAGCCACGGCGCACGGGCAACTTCCCGTCTCGTCGAGCGCGCGGCCCTCGAAGGCCAAGGCTCGTTCGTCAAACTGCTAACCGATTACGGCTGCCTCGGCGGCAGCTCGCTCTATCAGGCAAGCGCCCGCGGGGACCGGGACATGGTCAGTCTGTTGATTTTCTGTGGCATGCCGGTGAACGTCACCCGCGCTCCTTCCATGGACACCCCGCTCGGCGCGGCCATCCGCAACCGCCACGACCAGGTGGCAGCCTTGCTCATTCAAAACGGCGCGGACCTGAGCCTCCGTATGCCGGAAGGCCAGACTCCGCTGCATCTCGCCATCGCTAACCGCTGCACCCGCACGGTCCGGGATCTCGTCGATGCGGGGGCCGACCCTAACACCCCGTTCAACCTGCCGGTTTCTGCGGATTTCCTCAAAACCGTCCGCCCCGGCGTCATGCGCTGGGTGCTTAAAAACGATCGCAACGCCACGCCCCTGATGATGGCTGCCGACGCCGGAGACATCCAGATCGCCCGCAGCCTCATCAAGGCCGGGGCGAAAATCAACGTTCGGACCCGGACGGCCAACCTGTGGCCAATCAATTTCGCCTCGCGCCGTCAGGATGTGAAAATGATGCGCTTGTTTCTCGGCCGCGATCCCTTGCACGAGGAGCGGCGGATCGAAATCCGGCTCTCCGAGCAACGCGCGCGGATGTATGACGCGCAGGGCGTCGAGATTTTCACCACCAAGGTTTCCACCGGCCGCAAGGGATTTCGCACCCCCACCGGCGAGTTCGTCATCACTAACAAGAACCGCGAGTGGACCTCCACGCTCTATCACGCAAGCATGCCCTATTTCCAACGCCTCAGTTGCGGCGACTTCGGCCTGCATCAGGGAAACGTCCCGGGCTATCCGGCCTCGCATGGATGCATCCGCGTGCCTGCGGGCAATGCCGCCAAGCTCTTCACGATGACCCGCGCGGGCGACCGGGTGAACATCATCCCCTAGCGCCGGCGCGGCGGCCAAATGAATCTTGGCCAGCGCGTTCCGCCCCGCCACGCTCTGCCGCAGTGAATGCCCGCGTGCTGATTGATGGACCTTCGGAGCTTGTCTTCGACTACGCCATCCCGGCCGGACTCGACGTCCGTCCGGGCTGCCGCGTGCGCATCCCGCTGCGGCGGAAATCCGCGACCGGCACCGTGCTCGCCACCGGCGAGCCGGAGCAGGCGGATTTCGCGATCCGCGAGCTGGAATCCCTCATCGATCCCGAGCCGCTGATCACGCCAGTGCTGCTGCGGACCGCCGAGTGGATCGCACACTACTACGGCTCCAGTATCGAGTCCGTTATCCGCTCGGTGCTGCCCGAGGGGGTGAGGTCGGAGGAAAACTCCGCGAAGACTCGGCGCGTCGCCGTGCTCGATGCCGCGCCCGATCCTGCGGCGCTGGCGAAGTTGGAGAAACGCGCGCCCCGCCAGTTTGAAATCCTGTCGCTGTTAGCTCATTCGCCCGACAGGCGTCTCGCCGTTGCCGAGCTGGGCGATGGCAATGCCGCCGCCTTGAAATCCATGGAAAAGGCCGGCCTGCTGCGCCTCGAAGCCGAGGAAGTCCGCCGCGATCCCGACGCCGACAACGGCGAGGAAATCCTCGAATCCTCACCGCTCACCCTCAACCCGGATCAGGCCGCCGCGCTCGACGGAGTGCTGTTAGCCGTCGCCAATCCCGCCGCCTCGAAGCCGATCCTGCTGCTCGGCGTGACCGGTTCCGGGAAAACCGAAGTCTATCTGCAAGCCGCCCAACGCGCTCTCGATCTCGGGAAATCCGTGCTGGTGCTGGTCCCGGAAATTTCCCTAACACCCCAGACCGTGCGCCGCTTCAAGGCGCGCTTCGCCGCGATGCAGGACCAAGTGGCCGTGCTCCATTCGAATCTTTCCCAAGGCGAGCGTTTCGACGAATGGCACCGCATCCGCAAGGGCATTGCCCGCATCGTCATTGGCGCGCGTTCGGCCGTTTTCGCACCGCTTCCCGACCTGGGCCTGATCCTCGTCGATGAAGAACATGAGAACACCTACAAGCAGGAAAACGTCCCGCGCTACCATGGCCGCGATGTCGCCGTGCTGCGCGCCGCCTTCGAGCCCTGTGCCATCGTGTTAGGTTCCGCCACTCCTTCGTTAGAATCCTGGAACAACACGCTTACGGAGAAATACGACCTGCTCCGCCTCAACGACCGGGCCGACGGCGCCTCCCTGCCGCTCGTCCGAGTGGTGGACATGCGGCTCGAGCAGACCAAACAAAAAGGCGGCACCGCGATCCTTTCCGACAAGCTTCGCACCGCTCTCGAACTGCGGTTAGAGAAGGGCGAGCAGTCGATCCTGTTCCTCAACCGCCGCGGCTTCGCGCGCTCGCTCCAGTGCACCGCCTGCGGGCACGTTTGCCAATGCCCGCATTGCGCCGTCGCGCTCACCTATCACCGGACGGATGAGCGCCTGGTCTGCCACGTCTGCGGCTACCAGTCGATCGTCCCTCGCAAGTGCCCCGAGTGCCGCGACCCTAACATTCTGCTCCAGGGCTACGGCACGCAGAAGGTCGAGGAGGTCATGGCCAAGGTTTTTCCGAAGGCAAAATTCGCCCGCATCGATGCCGACGCCATGCGCCGGAAAAACGCCCTGCGCGACACTCTATCAGCATTCAAGGCGCACAAGATCGACATCCTGATAGGAACCCAGATGATCGCCAAGGGCCTGCATTTCCCCAACGTCACCCTCGTCGGCATCCTCAACGCGGACCTCGGGCTGCATGTCCCGGACTTCCGCGCCGGCGAGCGCACCTTCCAACTCATCACCCAGGTGGCGGGCCGCGCCGGCCGCGGCGAGCTGGACGGCGAGGTCATCGTGCAGACCTTCACGCCGCACTCGCCATCGATCCAGTACGCCCGCAAGCACGACTTCGATGGATTTTCCGAGCAGGAAATGGAGTTCCGCCGCGAGTATTCCTTCCCGCCTTACGCCCACTGCGCGGTTCTAACATCCCGCTCGACCCACGAGCGCCGCGCCGAGTTCACCCTGCAAACCCTGCACCTTCGCCTCGCGGAAAATCTTCCTAACGGCATCACCCTCGGCGAAGTCCTGCCCTCCCCGCTCATCCGCTCGCACGGGCAGTTCCGGTTCCAAATCACCCTTCGCTCCCACCGCGCCCGCCCGCTCACCAACCACGTCCAACAGATTCTATCAAAAACCCCGCTGCCCGAGGATGTCACGGTGGTCTTCGACATGGACGCGCTGAATTTCTCATGATGCAGTCGGTATTTTACAGAACGGCGAAAATCGGAATCCGTCTGATCGGCGGGGCGGTCGTCCGCCGGATCTATCGGATGCAAGCTGTCCACCCGGACCGCGTTCCCGCGACGGGCGGAGTATTGTTGCTGCCCAATCACGTGACCTTCGCCGATGGATTTTTCATCGCCGCAGTCAGCCGCCGGCCGGTGCGGTTCGTGATGGACGAGGCGTTCATGGCGAGCCGCGCGGTGCGCATGTTCACCCGCATTTTTCAAACCGTGACGATCCGCCGGGATCAACCGCGGGAGGCGATCAAGATCACCATCGACGCCTTGAAAAACGGCGACGTGGTCTGCCTGTTTCCCGAAGGTCAGCTCACCCGGACCGGCACGCTGGGCGAGCTGCGGCGCGGCTTCGAACTGATCGCGAGAAAGGCGGGCCACCCGCTGATTCCGATGTGGTGCGACGGCTCGTGGGGCTCGATTTTTTCGTTTGAAGGCAACCGGTTTTTCCACAAGCGCCCGCGCCGCCCGTCGGCGGGTATGCTGGTGGTGTTCGGCGACGAAATCCGCCCCGAGGATGCGGATTCTCAAACCGTGCGGCAGGGTATGTTAGAAGCTGGGGCCGTCGCTCTCATCAAACGCTTCGACAGTCCGGCCTGGAGTTCCCGGCTAGCCCAAGGCGGCGGCGGGGCGGTCCGGAGTTTCCGTTCCCGCGATGAATCCACGCGGCGCAGGATGTGGGCGAACGGCTATCAGCTTGGCCAGATCAACGCGCTGCAACGGGGACATCCATTCTTTATATTAAGAAACGACCCGGTGCCGCCGGGGCTGATGGGACTCATGGTGACATTTCCCGAGCTGTTCGGTGCCACAATAAAAGTTCGGGATTCCGTGGATGGCCTGGATTCCGCCTCGTGGGTCGGGGGCGGGCAACTGCGCGAGGTGTTAGGCCGGACACAGTTGTGCCGGGAAATCGTGTTTTACGACTTCGGCCACCGCGCGCTGGAGCCGGTCTATCGGGCGGGCCTGCGCCATTGCCCCTGCCTCGCGGTGGATGGCAAGGTGATCGCCATGTCGATGCCCGATCCGCCCGTGCCGACGGCGACTGGCGAACATCAGCCGGGCCACAAGCCCGGCACCTGGGGGAAACTCCTGCCCGGCTGGGTTCTTCTAACATCCGAAAATGGTGACGTGAGGGCGCACGGCGCAGCGGCTCGGGACGAGGGTATTCAGCTTCCCGCCGGATGCTTCCTCGATGCGGAGGGATTCCTAACACCGAAGCCCGCGGAGCGACGGGGTGGTTAGATCTTAGAAATCCAGGTAGATTTCCGTGCGGCGGTTGGCGCGGCGCCCGTCGGGATTGTCATCGCCGGTCTCCGTGACGTTAGGGCGGCGCGGCTGGCTGTCGCCCTTGGCCACGGTCACGATCTGGGTGGAAGCGACGCCGGACTTGATGAGGAAATCCCGCACGACATCCGCGCGGCGGGAGGACAGGCTGTCGTTGTAGGGCTTGGTGCCAAGCGCGTCGGTGTGGCCGCTGAGCGTAATTTTTTTTCCCGGATCCGCCCGCAGGATCTGAGTGACGATTTCTAACTGCCGCTGGGTGCGGGGGTTCATCGCGTCCTCGTTGAACTCGAAATAAAGGGCGAGCGTGTCGCCACCGGCAGGATTCTTGACGAGAGGCGAGTAGTAAAGATCGCCACCGGCGACCCTGCGGGCGTAGTCGGCAAGGAGTTGGTTGAGGTTGATTTCCGAAACGATCCAGTTCGAAGGCCCGGGCGGCTGCTTCATGGTCATCGCGAACTGCGCGCTCTGGCTCGCATCGGCGGTTTCGACATTGGCGAGATAGCCCACCGTGTCCTCTCGCTGGAACAGCGAGCGCAACGGCTTGGACTTGCGGAGCCGATAGCCGCCTTCTTCAAACAGAATGCACAGCCCGGCGATCTTAGCGTCCGAGACCAGCGCCGGATCGACGAAGGCCCGCGCAAATTCGAAGTCCTGCTTGAGCACCGCCTGTAGAAACGCATCCGCCACGCCAAGGGAATCCGCGAATACCGCCTTGGGGATCGGCTCGTCGGGACCGGGCGGCAGAGTGATTTTTTCGACGGTCCATTTGCCGTTGTTGCGCCGGAGATCCAGAAAGATGCGGTCGCGGCCAGGTTGCAGTCCGTCCAGTTCGAGTGCCCAGCGGGAATGGGCGTTCATCTCGAGCTCGCCGACCTCGCGAATGCCGTTCGGTTGACGCAGCTTGAAGGGAATCGAGGATAGCGCCTTAAGCCGGGCGATCATCTGGGGGTCAAGCGCGTCCTTGCCGATCAAGCGGCTGAATTTGGCGAAGTCGCCCGCCTCCAGCGCTTTGGCGATCTGGGCCACCAGCACTGCCGGGTCTGCGGCGGACACGCCGATTCCGAGGTCGGCCAGCACCGCGTCCGAAGTTTCAGGCGGGACCGGCTCGTTCAGCGCGGGGATGATTTTCGGCGGCTGGACGGGCCTGACCGACGGCGGATTTTCTAACGTAACCACCTTCGTCCCCACGCCCGGCCGGAGCACTAACAGGACCACGGCAGATGCCGCAAGCACGGCTGCCAAGCCGAGGAAAAAGTAGGGAACCTTGGAGCGTTGCATGGGAAATCTGGGCTTAAACGAAGTGGAGCTGGCTTAAATTTCAGCCCCACCGGATCATTCCTCCCGCGGCAAGGCCGGCAGATTGACGCGCACGCCCTGCCCTTGGCGGATCAGCTCAAGAGTGGTGCCCTGCACCGCGGCGGAAGCGGCGAGGTAGAGCAAAAAATCGGCGGCGTTCGTGACGGGCGAGGCATTGACCGCGAGGATCAGGTCGCCGGTTTCCACCTGCTCTGCGGCGAGACCATTTTCCGCCACTCCGGTCACGACCACCCCGCGGTAGCCTCGCTGGAGCTCCACCCGGGACAGATCGCGGACCTGGATGCCAAGCGCCTGAAGGACTTCTTCCGGCGCCCTCGTCCGACCTTGTTCCCCGCTGGCTGCTGGAGTCTTGGCCCTGGAGTTCTCCGCGCTGAACTCGACGATGCCGGCCTTGAGGTCGAGGGAATCGCCCTTGCGCCACACCGTAAGTGTTAGGGTTGTGCCGACGCGCGCGCGCTGCACCAGCGAGATGAGCTGACCGGATGTTTTGATCTTCTCACCATTCACCGCGCGCACGATGTCTCCATTCTGCAAGCCCGCCACTTGCGCGGGGGAGCCGGGGAGCACGCTGATCACCGCCACGCCGTCCGGCTCCTCGTAGTGCAGGACCGCGCGGACGTTAGAATCCACATCGCGGACGCGGGTGATTCCGAGAAATCCCCGGATCGGCCGTCCGCGCTCGAGGATTTGAAAGAGCGAGTCCTTCACGTCATTGGACGGGATGGAGAAGCCGACGCCTTGGAAGGCGCGCTTGGTCGGTTCCTTCTCGGTCGAGTAAATCGCGACATTGATACCGATGATCTCGCCCCGGAGATTGACCAGCGGGCCGCCAGAATTCCCGGGATTGATGGCCGCATCGGTTTGAAAAAGGTCGCGCTGATTGTCGGACAGCGAGCGCTCCTTCGCGGAGATAATGCCCTGGGTCACCGTCTCGCCCAGCCCGAACGGATTGCCCACCGCCATGACGATCTGGCCGACCTTGACCTGCGAGGAATCACCCAGTTTCAGGGGGGTGAACTTTTCGTTAGAATCGATTTTCAGCACCGCGATGTCGAGCA
>JANMSI010000130.1:0-22358 GCA_031389115.1 Akkermansiaceae bacterium | reverse complement strand
CTGGCGGACTTCGTCGGGGAATGCCGCGAAGGCTTCGGTCAGCGATTCACGAGGCAGATTCGCGAGAATCGAAGGAGGAGAAATCGAAGCGAGGAGCGCCTGACCGACTCCGCCATTTTTGTTTCCGGCATACGCTTTTAGAAGCGGAGGCCGGTCGAGAATCCCTGCCGTGCCGACGAGCGGTGCGAGTTCGAGGAGTTGCGGATCGGTTAGCCGGGCCTCGCCTAGCAGAGGCGCGGCGGCGGCGGTGCCCGATTTCAATTCCGCCAGCACGAAAGCAAATTCCGGTTCGGTGAGTTCGGGCGAGGAGCGTTGCGCGAGTGCGGCGAGCCGCGAAGAGGCTGGCTGTTTCCCGTCGCTGCCGATGCGGCTGAGGGACGCGTCGAATCCCGCGTCTTTCGCTGGCGGAGCGGCCGTGAGGACGGCGAGGACGGGCACAACCGCCTGACCCTCGGCGAGGAGTCGGGAAAGCGGCGCGATCCACTCGGCGGGCAATTCTTTTGCCCGCGTTCCCGCCATGATCTCTAGCAGGAACTCTCGTTGCGCCGGGTTTGCCAGTTCGTCTCCGATCCATTTGCGCATCGCCGGTTCGCCGAGAAATCCATGGATCAATGGTTTGAAAATAGCGTCTCCACCCGGCGCTGCCTGCATGCGCCGGCTGAGCCACGGAAGCATTTCCGCCGCCCATCCGGGATGACGGGCAACGACAAACACCGCAGCTTCCTGCAGCCTCGCGTCAGCGGAACCGAGCAAGGCGATGACCTCCGCAGCGGCGAGATTCCCTCCCGGCATCTGCTCTAACGCATACAAACTTCCAGCTTGCACAGTTGGATTGGCCGAGGTCAGACCCGCCCGCGCACTTTCCGGTTGGCGGATCTGAAGCAGCGCGTAAGTCAGCGAATGGAACGCAAAGCGATCAATGCTAGGTGCCGCGAGCGCCTTCAAAATTGCGGGAACGGACGCCGTCGTTTTTGTCCGGCCCAAGGCCTCCGCTGCCCGCCGCCGGACATGAGGATTGGGCGATAGCAGATTCTCCATTTGCAATGCCGAGTTCTCCGGATCCCCTACCGTCCACTGCGCGGGCGGGCAAGCCACAGGCACTTCGCCACCCTTCTTGCGGAGCCGATAGATGCCGCCGAGGACATTGGGTTTCGCGAGCTGCGAGGTGGGGCAACACAATTTATACCAGCCGCCGGTGTCCAGAATCAGCACGCTGCCATCCGGCGCTTGCAGCACGTCGGTTGGGTGAAAATCCGGGTGATCGCAGGTCAGCAAATTCGAATCTTCCGTGCGGAAGCTCGCCCCTTCCTCGATGAGTTTGTGGCGGGAAACCACCCGCAAATTGAACTGCGCGACCAGCAGATCGCGGCCGTAGCGGGCGATGCCGCTGGGTGCGCCAGGCCCCATGTGAGTCATCGGCGGCATGAGCGCGCCGGTGCGCGGGTGACCTGCTAGCACGTCGTTTACTTTCCCCCACACGCCGCCATAGACGGCGTGGATCAGTCCGTCGCGGCGGCCGTTTGACGGGTCCTGGAAAAAGGTTCCGGCGAGAATCATTTCGCCCTCGGGCGTCCATTCGAGGCCCACGGGGTTGTCCATGCCGGCGGTGAACACGGGCTCCACACCCGTGCCATCCGGGCGGGCACGGAAGACGTGCGCGGCCGATGATTTCCAGCCCGGCTGCCCCGGCAAATCATACGTCTGCTCCTCGAAGGCTCCCTTGCACCAATAGATCCAGCCATCCGGCCCGGCGTAGGGACCGTGCAAATCGTTGGCGCAACCAGTTAGAGTTTTACCGTCGAACCATACCTCGCGCTTCTCGGCCACTCCATCGTCATCGGCATCCGTAAATTTCCAGATCTGCGGCGGCGCGGAGACATAGACCGAGCCTTCATGCCACAAGCAGCCGGAGGGAAACATCAGCTTGTCCGCATAGACGGTGCGCTTGTCGAAAACGCCGTCGCCATCGGTATCCTCCAGCCGCAGGACGCTGTGGGGCTTGTCCGCGAGCTGCTTTTCCACCGGATCGTTAGAGCCGGAGGATTCGGTGACGAAGAGCCGTCCGCGATCGTCGAAACACGCTTCGATGGGCCGATCGACCAAGGGCTGGCCGGCAGCGAGCTGAAGCGTGTAGTCATTGGGAAACGTGAAATTTTTATCGCCAAATGCGGCCGTCTCTCCCGGGCTGACCGAATGGAGAAGCCATGTTGCGCAAACAATGAAGCCGTGGGTTTTCATGAAATTCTTATTAGGAGAACGTGGAGAAACCATGGCTCCGGCCGAGTGCCAAGCAAGCATTGATCGGAAGTAAACCGGCGGAAGGCGAGGTTTCCGCAAGACAGGCGGCGGCGGTGCAAACGGCGAGTTCAAGCGCCGCAGGCAGGGAAAAATTTTCGTGAATCCCATGTAAGTAGCCGGCGGCAAACGCATCTCCCGCGCCGTTTGCGCCTCGGATAAAGCTCTGCGGCACGGCGACCGCGCCCTGGACGTAAAACTCACCGCCCGGACGGACACCCACCGCGCCGCACTCCGTGTGGAGGACCACGCCCGTGCGCACGCCTTCGGCTAACAAATCGCGCGCGGCGGCGAGCAGATCGCGGGGCTCGGCGGGATCGACCGTGCGGTCTAACACGCGGCTGGCTTCGACCTCGTTGATTAGGAGATGATCGGTGAAAGGGAGAGCGCTCAGCACGATTTCCCGGAAACGGGGATGCTCGGTGCTGACGATGTCGATGCTCGTGACTAGCCCGGCGGCGGAGGCCCGCTCCAGCACATGCGAGGCGTGAGTGCGACCATCCGGCGCGAAGGCGTCCAGATCGTCGAGCAACATGAGATACGCGAGATGGAGCATCCGGGCCGGGCAGTTAGGGAAATCCAGCTCCGCGCCATTGAACCGGGCATTGGCTCCGCGGCGGTGGAAAAACGTCCGGCGTCCGGTATCGCGGACGGTCATGACCTCGGTGTAGGACGTCGGATTTTCCGCGTCGCCCGCGAGCCCGGTGGTATCGATGCTGTGCTCCTGGCAGTCGCTGCGGATCCACGCGCCATCGGCATCCGCGCCGATCCGGCCGGCGGCCAGCAGCGGATAGCCGGCACCCATCGCGGCCAGATCTTTCAGCACGTTGTAGGGTCCGCCGCCGTTCGAACGCGTTTCATCGTCGATCGTCGCGAGCATGTTCTCCGCCGGATAGACATCGACCAGCTTGATGCGGTCCACGATGAAATTTCCGGCGGCGAGGATGCCATTGCGGTTCATAAGCGGACGACCTGTTGGGTTTCCTGTGAAGCGAGCGCGGCGGCGAAAATTTCATGAGAGGCGACGGCTTCCTCGGTAGTGGCGCAACCGAAGCGCCCGTCTAACATCCCTTCGCGCTCCAGCAGGAAGGCGGCCCACATCTGTTGGATGACGTCGGGAAAGCCGGGTTCGAAAATCCCACCCGTGACTGTTTTAAAAGCAGTAGAAAAACCCAGCTCGGTGCGTTTCCACCATTGTTCTTTGCCACGCTCGAACTGCCACAGCGTCTTCGGCTCGGCGGTGCTGAAACGGACGCCGCCATCGGTGCCGAGAATCTCGATGAACCAGGTATTCGTCGCGCCGGGAGCGAGGCGTTTCATCTCTAACCGCAGCGGGACTTCCTCGCCGCCGATGTCGGTCCAGGCGTGGATGAGGGCATTGTCCCAGGTATCGCATGCGACGCGCCCGCCACGTCCGTCGGGTCGTTCCGGGTAGCCTTTTTGGAGTTGGGCGAAGAGACGCGTGGGCTTCCAGCCGAGTCGGAGCGGGAGATGGCAGGCGTGCATTCCGAGGTCGTTGAGCACGCCGCCATCGCCGCAGGTTTTGCTGAAGCGCTTCCAGTTCGCGGCCTTTTCCGGATCGAGATCGCTGCTGTGATGGAAACCGGAAACCACTTCGAGCACGCGGCCGATGGTGCCGCTGCGGGCGAGTTCCAAGGCGCGCTGGCCACCGGGGAAAAATGGCATTTCCGAGCTGCAACGGACGAAGCGCCCGCTGGATTTCACTGCTTCGTGGATCCGGCGCGCGGCTGCCAGATCGATTCCGAAGGGCTTTTCCGCAAACAGATCCTTCCCCGCCGCGAGCACGTCGAGATAGATTTTCTCGTGCAGGTCGTGGGGCACGGCGACATAGACGACATCGATCTCAGGGCTGGCTAACAGCTCGTGGTAATCCGTGACGCGGAGATCGCAACCGGGGATGGCGTCGAACCACGAGAGTGTCGCGGGATTGAGGTCAGCCACGCCCTTGAGCACCGGCCTAACCGGCATGTCCACGAGGGCGCACCAGCGAGCGAAGGCGCTGGCCATTTCGCGACCCATGAGGCAGCCTCCGATAATTCCGATGCTGATAGTTTTCATGATTCGTTGCGATAGGCGCTGGCCAGAATGCTGATAGGATGAAGGACCCAGACCTGGGCGCCGGCGGCGTCCAAGCCCCGGGCGATTTGCAGGTGGCAGCCGGGATTTGCGGTGGCGAGAATTTGCGCGCCGGTGGCGAGCACGTGGCCAAGCTTGCGTTCTAGCAGCGCATCCGACTCCGCCGGCTGGGTGATATTATAAACGCCCGCGCTGCCGCAGCACCACGAGCTTTCAGGCAGCGGGACGAGGGTGATGCCCGGTATCGATTTCAACAATTCGCGCGGCTGGCTCACGACCTTTTGACCGTGGGAAAGATGGCAGGACTCGTGATAGGTGACCCGCATCTCTACCGGAAATGGCGCGGCTTGCGGTACCTGGCAGCCGATCTCTATCAGCCACTCGTGAATGTCGCGGAGCTTGGTGTCCCAGAGCCGCGCGCGTTCAGAGTAGTTAGGATCGTCGGCCAGCAGACGGCCATAGTGGCGGAGGTGGGCGCCGCAGCCACCCGCGTTGGTGATGATGGCGTGGAAACCTTTCGGATCCATCAGGTCGATCATCCGGCGAGCCAGCTCGCGGGCCAATTCGCGCTCGCCGTTGTGGCCGTGGAGCGATCCGCAGCAGGGCTGGACCGGTGGTGTGTGGACCTGACAGCCATTGGCTAACAGCACGTCCGCAGTGTCGCGATTGATGTCGGAGAACGCCAGGTCTTGCACACAGCCGGTGAGCAGGGCGACGCGGTATTTCATTTGGCGACGCGGGAATTCTTCCTTCGCGATGAGTGCATTCGAAAATGCGGCGCTGATGCGTGGAGTTTGCGGCTCCAGGCGGCGCAAGTCTGAAGGGAGAAGCTTGGTGAGACCGAGCCGACGAACCAGTTTCTCAAATCCGCTGCGCTGATAGATCCGCATTCCACGGCCGGCAAAGCGCAGCAGCCGGGGTTTCATGAAAAGCTGTTTCAAGGTGAGCCAGCGCCAAAAGGTCCGCGCCATCCCCTGATTGATGCCGGAGCTCTCGATGTCGGCGCGGGCGGTCTCGAACAGCTCGGCGTAATCGACGCCCGCCGGGCACGCGGTCTGGCAGGCAAGACAACCGAGGCAGAAGCTCATTTCATCCGCGAAGCCACGGGTCACCGGCATCTCGTCCTCCGCCACCGCGCGCATCAGCGCGATGCGGCCGCGCGGGCTGTGGCGCTCGCGCAAGGTCGAGTCGTAGGTCGGGCAGGTGGGCAGGCACATCCCGCAGTGCATGCATTGCTGGAGCACAGAGAAATCGAGGGTTTTTAAGGATGCGGCCACGGTGCGGATCAGTCGAAGATTTTCCCGGGATTGAGTCTTCTATCAGGATCGAGCGCGCGCTTGATCTCGCGCATGAGTTCGTAGCTGGAGTCGCCAAGTTGCTGGCGGAGCCACGGTTTTTTCGCGAGGCCCACGCCGTGCTCGCCGGTGATCGTGCCGCCGAGGGCGAGGGTTTTGGAAACGATGGCATCGAGCGCCAAATGTACGCGCGCCATCTCGGCGGTGTCGCGCTCGTCAGTTAGAAATGTCGGGTGCAGATTCCCGTCGCCCATGTGGCCGAAGGTGCCGACCGTTAGCCCGTGCTCGGATGCGGTCGCCGCGATGAAGGAAACCATTTCCGCGAGAGCGCTGCGGGGGACTGTCACATCCTCGAGAATCGTCGTCGGCCTGATGCGGGCGAGTGCGGAAAAGGCACTGCGCCGCGCGCTGGCGAGCCGGAGCGCTTCCGCCTCGTCGCGGGCAGTGGTGACCTCGCGCGCTCCGTGCTTCCGGGCCATTTCCGCCATGCGGGCCGCCTCGTCCGCGACGGCGGCGGGATGGCCGTCGGTTTCCATGAGCAGCAGCGCCTCGCAATCGGTCGGCAGTCCGATCTTGGCGAAATCCTCGACACAACGGATCGTCATGCGGTCGAGAAACTCCAACGTGCATGGGATGATCTTGGCGGCGATGATCGCCGAAACCGTTTCCGCGGCGTCCTCCATCCGGTCATAGATCGCGAGCATTGTCTGCCGGGCGGCGGGGCGCGGCAGCAGTTTGAGCAAGACCTCGGTGATGATGCCGAGCGTCCCTTCCGAGCCGATGAAAAGATCCTTCATCGAGTAGCCCGCCACGTCTTTCACGCAGGCGTTGCCCAAGCGGGCGATGCGGCCATCCGGGAGCACGACTTCGAGCGCCATCACGTAGTCGCGGGTGACGCCGTATTTCAATCCGCGCAGGCCGCCGGAATTCTCGGCAACGTTGCCACCGATAGTGCTGATTTTCATCGAGCCGGGATCCGGCGGATAGAACAGGCCGTGGACGGCCGCGGCCTCGTCGATGCGCTGCGTGATCGCCCCGCACTCGGCGCGGATCGTCAGGTTGTTAGGATCGACTTTCAGGACGCGGTTCATCCGCACCAGGCAGAGCACCAGCCCTCCCACGGTTGGCACGCTGCCGCCGCTGAGGCCGGTGCCGGAGCCTCGGGTGGTGATGGAAATTCCGTTTTCAGCCGCCCATTTCACGCAGGCTGAAACCTCCGCCGTGGAGCCCGGCAGCACGACCATGCCGGGCGATTCGCGCAGCGCGGCGGTGCCGTCGAAGCCGTAGGGAATGAGATCTTCCCGCTCCGTCAGCACGTTTCCGGCCCCGACGATATCGGCTAGGGCGAGGGCGGATGTGGGCGGGAGAGACATGGGTTAGATCATCGCCAACGCCGTTTCCACATCGGCGTCGTCATGCACCATCGCCATCAGCGCGTGGACGATCCCGCGCGGGTTCGCGTGCTGGATGACGTTGCGGCCATAGACGATTCCGGAAGCGCCTTGCTCGATCAAGCGGCCGGTGCGTTCGAGGATTTCACGGTCCGCGACTTTTCCGCCACCGCGCACTAACACCGGGATGCCGCAAGCGACCTGGATCACCTGATGATAGAGGCTCACATCGTCGGTTGGGTCCGCCTTGATGATGTCCGCACCGAGTTCGACCGCTTGGCGAACGAGGTGGGTGATCTGGGAGGCGTCGCCATTGACCATGTAGCCGCCCGCGATTTCGTTCGGTTGGAAAACCAACGGCTCGACCATCATCGGCATTCCGTAGAAATCCGCCTGCGGTTTGAGCTTGAGGATGTTTTCCACGCACCGTGCATGGACTTCGGGCGCGCCGGGAATTTGGAAAAGATTCACGCAGACGCAGGCGGCGTCGAGACGCACCGCTTGCAGCATGGTTTCCTCGATCATCAAGCTGAAGGCGGTGGCCGGAAGCTCTTTGCCATAGACATTCGCGACGTCCGTGCGCAGGACGAGGCTGGGCTTTTCCCGACCGGGGAGCGCCTGAAGATGGCGGGCCTGGCCGATGGTGAGCTGGATCGCATCCGGACCGGCATCGACCAAGGTTTTCACCACGGCGGCCATGTCCTCGATGCCTTGGAGGAAGCCCGGTTGATTGAAAAATCCGTGGTCCACCGCCACGTCGAAGCAGCGCTTGGAGCGGGCATTAAATAGACGGTTCAGTCGATATTGTTTCATGAAATTCCGAGCAGGTTTTGGACAATGTATAACTCCAGCGCCTCATGGTCCCGGCTGTCACGATAAGCGGCGATTTGGGCCTGGTCGAGCGAACGATATTTGTCGACGAGCCACAGGAAAATTTTGCGGCTGTTTGCCAAGTGCGCGGTCACCGGCATTCCGGGCTGAGTGCGCATGGCCTTCACATCCAGGCCGATGAATTCGCCACGCCGTCCATAGCCGGCTTCTTCGAGGACGCGGACTTGATTGAAGGCGGAACGCAGATTTGCCGCGCCGAAGTTTTTGTCCTGGTCGAATTTCAGGCCGTTCTGGTCGTTGAGATGGACGCTTGCGAGCTTGTCGTGAGCGAGCGCGAATGCCATTTCGTCGCTGGGATCGAGGCCGGCCAACAAGGCGTGGGCGCTCTCGATAAGGCCTTTCACGCGGGTTGGATCTTTGGAGGCGTAGGCAAGTGTTAGTGCATGGCCGATGGTCGGCACGTAGGTGTGATCGCAAGGCTCATTCGGCTTCGGCTCGATCCAGATTTCGATTTCAGGATCGTAGGCGAGCATTGCATCGAGGGTTTCCAGGATGCGCTGATAGGCCAGCCGGGCGTCCTTGGCCTCGCGAATGTAAGTCCCCTCGCGGGCGAGCCAGAGGACGATCGCCTTGCAATCAAGGGCGCGGGCGATGTCGATGCATTTCTTGGTGCGATCCCAGGCATACTCGCGGTCAGTGGCGGAATGGGAAGTGTAGCCGCCATCGACGGTGTGCGGATCGAACCACATCCGTGGCGCGACGAACTCGGGGATGAGGCCTTGATTGGAGAGCATCGTCTTCACCTCGCCGGCCTTCTTCAGCATCGCCTCGGGCGTGAGGTCGCCAAGGTCCGGGACGACATCGTCATCGTGAAATTGGACGCCTTCAAAGCCAAGCGGCCGATAAAGCGCGAACTTCTCTTCGTGCGGAAAAGCAGGCCGGACATCCGGACCGAACGGATCGGAGCCTTCGCTGATATTCCAAGGACCAAATGAAAACCGGTATTCGACGGGAGCGCTCATGGGACGGGAAATAAAACCGAAAAACCGTTTTTCCGCTACCTCTGGCGTCTCAACTTTCGGCACTATCGGCTCATATTTCTTGCGCAAGCTGAATATTTGAAGCCGGATGAGTGCCGAACAGTATGAAGATTTCCAGAGAATCCATCGAAGTTCCGGTCGGTCAGTCGTTCCGGCTGATCCGCTGGACGCGATCGGTGAGTGCGGTCGAAAACCTGCTGGCTGACGGGAGGGCGGTGCCCTCCACCGGGGAGGGCGGGCATTGGCACTACCATCCGGAAATGGAACTGACCTTGTTCACGGAGGGCAGCGGAAATCGCTTCGTCGGCGATCACATCGGCGGCTTCGGCGCGGGCGACCTCATTCTGCTAGGGAGCATGCTGCCCCATCATTGGCATTCGGAAAAGCCGACGGCCGGCTTGTCCTTGCAATGGAATTTTCCCTCGCATCATCCCCTGTTGGAGTTGCCGGAAGCGGGATTGCTCGGCGGTTTGTTCCAGAACGCATCGCGCGGGTTGCGTCTGTCCGGGGCCGCCCGCAACCAGATGGCCCGGCAAATGGTCGCACTGGCCGAGGCGGATGGATTGGTGCGGCTGGGGCGCTTGCTGGAGCTGCTGGCGACGCTTGCCAATGCCCCGCCCGGAGAGGTCGCGCCGCTTGCCAGCGTTTGTTTTGTCCCGCCGACCGACGACACCTATCAGAAGTCGATGAGCCGGGTGTTGCGGCATTTGGTGGTGAACTTCCGCGAGGCGATCGCTCTGGATGAAATGCTAGAACTCTCGCGGATGAGCCGGCCGACGTTCGTGCGTCAGTTCAAGCGGCACACCGGCCGGAGCATGAGCGATTTCCTGATCGAGCTGCGTCTGCAGGCCGCCTGCCGCGAGCTGGCGGATACCGAACGGCGCGTGCTCGAGATCGCGATGTCCTGCGGATTTTCACAGGTCTCGTTTTTCAACCGCGTCTTCCGGCGGGTGATGGGATGCAGTCCCCTCGCCTTCCGGCTGCGAGAACGCGGGAGACAAAAAACAGCTCATCCAAGCGAGGCATAACGTGAATCCATTCGGCGCGTGACCATCGTGATCGAAACGATTTCCAGCGGGCCGGGGAATTTCCCTTACAAGCAGCCGGATTTCTGGAGGAACTACGACAAGCGCCCGGAAAAATTCGCCAATCCGAGGAGATCGCCCAACCCGGCCTTCAAAGCCCCCGACGGGCCCGACCGGAAAAAGGCCAACCAGGATTTCCAAAAAGCCGAACTCGAAAAATCCATCGCCTACCTCCGCAACACCCTCGGCCTTCGCCCGTAAAATGGGCGTCCCACCCGTTTCGTCCGACACGCGTCCCGCCTGTCGAATTCCAACAGGAGGAATCGGAGAAAGCAGAGAATGAAAGCCTTGGGCGAGTTTAGTCAACAATCCGCCAGGTGACTTGCCATAAGTAGCCTCTTTTCCAAATTTCTTAACCCTCTGTTACCTCCTCTTCCTCCTGTTCAAATCCAATTCTGTTGCGAGATTATTGTTTAACCCCACCGCCATGCAACGCCGCACCTTCCTCCACACCACCGCCGGCACCTTCGCCGCCCTCCCGTTTTCCCTCCGCGCCCAGGACAAGGCCGGCGCGAAAAAATTCCGCACCGTCCTCATCGGCTGCGGTTGGTGGGGAAACAACATCCTGCGCGAGGCCATGGCCAGCGGCGCTTGTGAAATCTTCGCCCTCTGCGATGTCGATGCCCGCCAGTTCGAGGCCACCCTGAAAAACGTCACCGCCGGCACCGGCGATGCCCCGAAGCTCTTCAAGGACTACCGCGAGCTGCTCGATGCCGTGAAGCCGGACATCGCCATCATCGCCACGCCCGATCACTGGCACGCCCTGCCGATGATTGCTGCCGTCAAGGCCGGAGCCCATGTTTACGTAGAAAAACCCATCGGCCACACCGTCATGGAAGGCCGCGCCATGGTCAACGCCGCCCGCGCCACCGGCAAGGTCGTCCAGGTCGGCACCCACCGCCGCATTTCCCCGCACAATGTCAGCGGCCGCGAATTCATCCGCTCCGGGAAAATCGGCGAGATCGGCATGGTCCGTTGTTTCGTGAACTACGGCGGCTCCGGCCCCGAGAAACCGCTGCCCACCGTCGCCGTCCCCAAGGAACTCGATTGGGACATGTGGTGCGGCCCCGCCCCGCTGCGCCCCTTCACCGGCGGCGATCCCCGGGATCTCTCCATTCCGCCCGGTAACCGCGGCATCCACCCCCGCGGCTTCCGGAATTACCTCGATTACGCCAACGGCACCCTCGGCGACTGGGGCATCCACTGGCTCGACCAGGTCCTCTGGATCACCGGGGAAAAACACCCCGCCCGCATCTACTCCACTGGCGGCCGCCCCATCGCCGGCCCGCCCGTCCTTACCGACAACGAGCAAACCACCGACGCCCCGGACCACCAACTCGCCACCTACACTTTCCCCAAGTTCGACCTCCAATGGGAGAACCGCCAGTTCGCCGGCCACAACGCCGACAAGGGCGAAAGCGTCGGCTGCTACTTCTACGGCACCCGGGGCATCTTCCACATGGGATGGGAAAAAGGCTGGACCTTCTATCCGTCCGATTCCAAGGCCGCGCCCGTCACCGAAGCCGCCAAGCTCGGCCAGCCCGATTCCCACAACATCAAGGAACTTTGGGCGGATTTCCTCAACTCCATCCGCACCGGCACCACGCCTGTTAGCGACATCGGCGAGATCCACCTCTCCACCAACCTCGCCCTGCTAGGCATGCTCTCCATGAAGCTCGGCCGCAGCATCCCATGGGACGGCGAAAAGGAACAAATCCCCGGTGACGATGCCGCGAACCAACTCCTCCGCCGCGAATACCGGAAGGGCTGGGAATACCCGGCTGTCCAGTGAAGAGAGTGGCCTACATCTACCTCGCCACCGACTTCACCAAGCCCGCCTATGCGCTGACCCGCCGAGTCAATGCTCGTCTACCGGGACCCCCATCGATGTCTGTTATTTGGGACTAGACCCCCGTCGCATTAATGGGTGGCTCCTGAAACTGCAGTTGGGCCGGACCGGAGGGCGGGGGTATCACCGTTTAATTGTGATATCCCGAAATTCAGTTCCGAGGCAGTCGAATTTTTTCGCGAACAAGTCTGCAAGTTTTCCACTAGCGGTCGCGAAAAACACCTGACGGTTGTCCAGCAATACCAAATCGCGCAGCGTATCGAAGAATGACAGGACGTTCAGATCGTCCACATGGACGACAGGATCATCGAATAGCAGCCAAGGGGCATGCTTTGTCACGCTGCTGTTCAAACTGAGGAAAATCGAGAGCGCGAGTGCCGCTCGTTGACCCGTGCTGATCTCAGAAATCTGAGAGTGAACTCCTGTGAGTCGTTCAAGCGTAACGCTCTCGTCGAGAACGACCGACTTGAATTCGTGCGGAGCGTGAATCCTGCAGAACAAGTTCGACACCTTGCCAGCATGCTCGGAGCGAAGCTTCTCTATGTAGGTGTTTTTGTAGTCATCACCTGCGAGACGTTCCAATGCTTCGACAGCCTTCTTTGCCTTCGCATACCGCGGAGTCAGTTTAGCCACCTCCATTTGCGCCTGGTTGAGCGTAGTTGTGAGTTGCTGCTCAATAGCATCCTTTTCCTCGATGGCTCGAAAGGCCTGCTGAATCCGCTCGATACTCTTTGCATACACAGCCAATCGCTTTTCGACCGCAGAGAAATTGTCATCATCTCCAACTGACACCTGTTTTTTGATATCCTTGAGTTGGTCGACGACATCCACCAATGCCTCTTGGCGGCGTTCCAGTTCGTTTTCGTGATCGTCGATCTCGGCATCCCGAAAGCAGCGGCTCCGAACTTTTTCGATCTTGATTTCAAACTCGCCCTGCGCCTTTTCCAAATCCCGGACAGATTTTCGTAATTCCTCTACCAGCTTCGTTCGTTCGGTAAACAGTCCCAGGAGACTGTCCTTGTTCGTGATTTTTGTCATTGGTAACGAAAATTCCCCGTGAGCGGATTCGATCAATACTTCGAGTTCTTCCTCTTCGAACCCAGCGAGCTTCATACTTGTCGATAGTGCTCGCAGCTCGGCGAGATCCGTCCTCGCAGCCACAACACGTTCACTCAGAGTTTCAAGAGTCTTCACCGTGCTTTCAACGCGTGTAATTGCCGCCTTCTCTTGCCCAAGAACAAGCTCAGCGGCGCGGAGCACTTTCGCAAAAACCTCAACTTCTCTCTCCAATTCTTTGACTCTCTCCTCCTGCTGCACTGCCTTTTCCGTCAATTCGCGGAACAATTCGTCGCCCGTTGCATTCAGGTCGAGAGCTTCCAGTCGCGCAGCCAGTTCATCGTAGTTTGCTCCGCATAACGGGCAATCCTTGCTGTCCGGGCTCAGTTCGCAGTAGTGCCGGCCCATTCCTCTAATCTGTTGTATCAACGAATTGATTTGGCCGAGCCGAGCCTGCAAAGGCTGGAGGTGTGCTTGTGTTTCCCGAAACGATTTCCGGGCTTCGCGCAGATCCTCGTTTTGCTTTTCGGTAAAGGCATCCGGAGTTACCCGGATCGCTGCAAACGGAGCGAGATCAACCGAACGCAACATGCGAACCGCCTCGTCCAATTTTGAAAGCAGGGTGCTGGCTGATTCAATCGTTTCAGCAAACCCGCGTAGTCCCATCGCTTTTTCCTCTTCATGGTAAGCTCGCAAACGAGCCAGCACGGTCAGTTCTCTCTCTTTCGCTGCGAGACGGGTCTTATCCTTGTCTACCGCGATTCTGCTTTTTGATGCCGCTTCCTGCAGACTTTCCACCTCAGCCAGCGCGACGCCGTGCATTTCCAGCTCACGATTAATATTTGCAATTGAAACCTTGGCCATCCACCTGAGGGATTCCCGATTCTCAGAGAGTTCCGTAGCGGCACCCTCAACCGCCTCAAGCAGCACGACCAAATCGTCCAATGCTGGGTTCGCCGGCACTTTCTTCCAGCCACACGTTTCGGCTTTGCTCTTGAGTTCCCCAATCAAAGTCGGACGGGTGTCTTTTACTTCCTTCAACTTCTCCAGTTGCTCGGACGTAGCCTTTACCGAGTCTCGCCTCGCTCGCAGCAGTTTTTCCATGGATTTCTCTTCGCGGGAAAACCGCTCCGAGAAATTTCTCATCCGCTCTTCGATCGTGTTAGCAAGTTCGCCAAGGAGAAGAGTGTTGATTGCTTTCTGAATCCCCTCGGCCTCGGAAGAAGACGACAATTGAAACGCGGCATCGGAATCGAAGAAATTGAATCTCCCAAAGTTATTACAGAGATTGTTGCCCGTCCTGTAATATCCTCCGTACCATGCGCGATCTCGTGCTCGATAAATTTGAGCACTTGTGTTCGGGCTTCGCTCCGGAACTTCATCGCCCTTATAGGTGACTTCGAGTTTCGCCCCGCTTGGCACCTTTCCACCCTGACGGCGAATTCCTCCGCAAATGCTCAGTTCGATCGCCTCAAGAAGAGACGTCTTCCCGGCACCGTTCACTCCGCGAATCAGATTGACGGCTCCGAACTCGAACTCGCCGGGTTTGGGATGATCGCGGAAATGCGTCCAACGGATGTGTCTGATGAATTCGCCGTCGGGAGCGCCATCGGGCAAAGCTGTGACGCGTCGTACGGTCTCAGTCCCCTCAGCCAAATAATCGCGAACTGAGTTCGCATACTCAGCGGCGGGATCGGATACACTTCCCAATCCGACCTTCTTTAATTCTTCAGTCCACCGCGATGCGATATCCTGTGTCGGCTTTTCAACCTTCAGAGAATCGGCGAGCGGATTTTCGAGATCATCGTTTAGCTCGCCCTGTTCCTTGATGAACTTCCTGGCAAAAGTCCGATCAGACTCGACGCGGCGGCGTAACGGACTTTCCAACTTCGAGAAACTCCGCTTATCGAGGACGAAGTAGAGATAGTAATTCCACTGTAGCGACCCCTCATTCTTGTAGAAATCGGAGGCAAAAGATTTCTGAAGGTAGTTTTGCAGGTCGAAATCGCTGCTCGCCAGAACCTCGCTGAAATCAAAGTAAAGCACCGACATCGCCTTACCGTCGTGGCGTCTTTCAGCACGAACGAGATCGGGACCGCAGTCCTCCACTTTTTCAAAACGGGACCGCAGCAGAGCAATTGTAGAATTCCGGTTCATAATTCTCCTCCAAGTGAGATGGAACCGGGCGATTCCGTATCGTCTGAGATCGTAGGCAGTCGAGCACTCACAGGCGCAATTTGCCCGTTCGGGCGCTCAAACCAAACCACCAATCTACGCGTTTTCTCACGTCCCCACTCGCGCACCACGCTGTCGAACATCTGGCGAGCATCCGCCTCGGCACAGACGCTGAGGAAAATTCCCGTTGCCGGTGCCAATGCTTCTGTTGCGCTCCTTAGGTTGCAACGAAACTCTTCGGCCTCGATGGGAGGTCGCAGTTCGCAGTCACCTCTCATGTCCTGAATGTTGGCAGGAAAAAAGGTAGCGTTAGGAATTATCGCTTTTTGCAGTTTGCTGTAACGGCCGAGGTGCCTTTCACGAAAGCTCTTCGAAAGATCTACCTGTTCATGCGTGAATGTTAGGCGCTTGCAGCGTTCATCACGCTCACTCGTGAAGGAAGGGAGCCGTTCGACCTTGTACCAATCCTTTCGCGGCTTAAGTCCGCCGGCGGACAGTGCCAGAAGCCGTTCACGATCCAAATGAGAGTAAGCGCCGTCCAGAAAGTAGTTTCCCGTGCCATCGTCATATCCCGCGCACAATTCAGGGAAACCATCAACGGCGTCCGGAAGCTGAACCCAAGCGTTTTCGTGGTTACCCCATTTCCACAAGCCGAGCATCTCCGGACCTGTCCGCTGCGCATGAACCGCAAATCCTCGGTGAGCGACTTTCGGCATCCGGAGGTGGAACAAGTGCTCGTCGAAATTGAAAAAACAAAGTTTTGTCCGATGCGTCTCCCAATGGGTGAAGTAAAGACCCAGACGGTGGTTGGCGTTAACGCGGGCATCCGAAGTGTCGAACTTCACGGCTTTTGTATAGATCGCTGAGCCGCCGTACGGATTTGCAGGCCGTCCGGGAATAACAAAGCCGCGAGCCCAATTGAGACTGATCACTTCGAGCTTTTCGGCCTCCTGCAAAAACAAGTGGCCTCGATAATCGCACATCGCGGCGTGATGCGGATCACCCGTCAATTGCGGGTGGAAAATTAGCGTGGGCTCGATATCGCATCGACACTCTTCCCTCATCGTTTGAGTGAACGCCATTGCGTCCGCGCAGATGATCGAAATGAGTCGGATATAATGGTCAGGATTTTGCCAGATGTAGATTGCGTGACCGGGTATCAATAGGTCGCGCTCAACCGGATCGCCGCCCATTGCGTGCGTCTTGAACTGAAGTACAACTACAGGCTTCGACTGACCCGCGGTTGTTTCCGACACAGTGACGTAGGCCAGCACTCCGTACAGTGAGCCTACGCCCGTTGGAAAAGGTTCATGAATCCATTCAACATCCGGACATTTCGCGATCATCGCGCGCAACTCATCCGGCGCGATCCCTTCACAGCCGATGATCCACATTTTCCGTGCTTGTGGAAGATTGGCGCCCGCCAGGAAGGTTATCAGAACGTCCCAAGGACAAGAGTATTCCGGAGCGAGCGCGAGATCGCAGTTTTTGGAGACGGCAAGCCCGAGAAAATCTTGAAAACGACGCTGGGCGGACTCCCGATCAGCGTGGCCGATGAACCCTGCTTCCGCGGTGAGCGTGCCGGTTGGTTGGATCGCAAGGACCTCATAAAGATGGTCGTCCGGTACGAGAAAATTCAGGGTCGGAATTTTCAGGTCTCTCGCCGTAAATTCCGTTCGAGTGTCCTTAAAGATTAGCGGCATGTCGAATTAACCCTTTCAGAAGTCGAGGTCGGGGAACCCAAATTCAATTTTGATAGGGTTCCGGAAAACGAGCACAACCCCAAATTTTTAGGATCGAATATTGTTCGTTTGGCGAGGAGCGACATGATGTGGGTTGTATTGGGTTCCGGCCGACGTGTCATTCAAGCTTCGTCGTCAAATCCTTGAGGATCTTCTTCGCGAGAATCCCGTTGATTTCCCGGTGGCGGGGAACCGGCTGGGATCTTCCGGTTTCCGGGTTGTGGTAAATGTCGTGGCAGGAACCGTGGCGCAGCAAATGGCAGCCTGCTTTTTCCAGTTCGGCCACGAGATCCCGCCTTTTCACGCGATTTCGAGTTCCTCCTCTTTCCGTATTCCCGGGATGCTCTCATTGCCGAAGATTTCGTAGAGATCGCGGAGATGTTTTTTGAGGTCGTCCAAATCCTCGCCCTGGGTCCAGTGATCCGGGTAGTCGTTCAAATAGCCGAGATACTTGCCATCGGACTCGCACCAATAGGTGACCTTCGCTTTCATGGTGGATGAATACGGTGGAGGGCGGGGGGAGCCAAGCCGGAAATCTCTGGAGGTCAGCTTGTGGATTTGACCTCTTTCACCTGAATGGGGTCTGCGCCGATCGACGAGCAAAAGCACCATGACAGAAAGACATCGACGAGGTCAGGCCTTTAGTTGCGGGCCTTTAGGCGCTGAGCATTTCCTGCGCTCGCAACTTATCATGGCATCGGCGGCCCCCTTTGACGTTTGTGCCAGTTGCAGCAAAGTTGCACCAAATGCTGTCCAGTTGTCCTAACCGGGTTCAAGGGTATCACGGCAGCCTGTTTCCACCTCTCACCAGACCCGCTTCAAGCCATAGGCATCCCACTGGTCGCCACTGCTGACCACATCCCAGCCTTCATCCAGCGCTTCGGCGATCATCAGGTGGTCAAACGGATCACGATGGTGAAAGGGGAGCGTCAACAAACGCCGCAAGTGCCCGCGATGGACACCGACTCCCCTTGGACCAATAAGGCTAGTCAAAAGCACGCGGCATCCATGGTCAAAAACAACCCCCTAGGCCGACAGAAAAACAGGAGGGACGGCCACCCCACGGCGGCAACGGGTATTCTCATGGATTTTGAAGGATTTCCAGGCGCATGAAAGCGCGGGGGGCTGTGGGGCCAGGGCCAGGGATGATCGCTTTGAGGGTCTCCGTGCCGTCGCCGTTGTTGAGGGGGAAGCCGGGAAGAATCGACGAGTCGTTCCATGGCAGATTGGAATTCAAATCAAGCTTGTGAGTTGGGCGATAGGAGATACCTGCCGGGTTGGGACGCGGACGCTTGAAGGTGAAAACCGGTGTCCCCGATTCGATGGCCATGGTCGGAAGCCCGGCGGGATTGGCAATCGTGGCTGACAGGCCGAGCGCGTATTCCATCAGGTTCTGAATGCCATCCCCATCCCAGTCCCCGAGCGGTGCGGCTTTGGGCAGCTGGGCATTGGCAAGACTGCCAAATGCGGTCACGGCCCATGCGGCGAAGGGTGAATCGGCCACGGTGATGGCCGCGCTGAGCAGAGTGCCCAGGCCGTAGCCATTTCCCGGAACGACGGTGAGGGTGCGGGTTTCCTGGCCCTCGGCGAGGGAATCCGCAAGGGGTGTGAGGGTCACCAGCGCGGAGGCCTGGCCGACAGGGATCACCACGCTGTTTGCCGCGCTCGACAGAGTGTAGTCAATCGATGGTGTGGCAGTGCCGGCGGTGGTGAAAGCAACGGTGAGCGGCTGGTCGAGCGGCCCGCTGCGACTGACGCGCCAAGCGGCGGGATCCGCCATCGATTCCCGAGCCGCAGGATCTTCCGCCGCCAAAGATACGTTGATGCTCGCCGGAAACAGGCGCTCGCGCGGGATGATCGCCCGCGGGGTGCCGGGACTACTCCACTCCAGCTTCGCAACGGCACCGCCACCGTTTTCGAAATACTCGAGGCGCACGGCATAACGGCTGCCCGCGAGCAGCGCGACACTTCCCGACCAGGTGGTGGGACCTTGATCGACCCATTTGTCGATGATGAGCTGGTTGTTAATCCACAGACGCACGCCGTCGTCGCTCGTGGTGTAAAAGGTGTGCGTCTCGGTGAATTGCGGTTGAATTTGGCCGGTCCAGCGGGCGGTGAAAGTATCGTTGCTGATCGACGGGGCCGGCGAGCCGTTACCCCAATCGAAATTCACCGTCTCGCCATTGCGGACCAAGGTGGCGGTCCCGATGAAAGTCTTGTTTTGATTGGTGAAATATTCGCCCCGCAGACCGGTCCCGACATCCGAGGGCGCGATCGTGAAACTGGCGGTGTAGGTGGTGTTGGATACCGGGGTGGAGATGGTCTGAACGTTGGCACCGCCCTGGGACCAGCTGTCGAATCGATAGGCCGTTTCCCCGATAAACTGCGGCGAACCGGCACTGAGCTGGCGATCGATGCCCACGACTCCGGTGACGGTGAAGGGCGTGGTGAGCGCGGCACCGTCCAAGGAGATGGCGAGTCCCGCAGGCACCGTGGTGAAAGTCATTTGCGCGAGCTGGGGGAAAATATCGCGTGAAACGGTGCGGCTCAGCCCGCCGGAATCGGTGACCGTCAAATAGATGCGATACCAGACATTGCTGGCGGTTTCGCCGGTGGTGTCCACCGTGTAGGTTCCGGCGGTAATCCCGGGCGTAGAACCCATGCCAGGGTGGCTGTGGGTATCGTGGTGAAAGTCGATTTTCCACGAATACGCTGACGCAGGGAGAGTGCCGTCCTGCGTGTCCGTGGCGGAGCCCGAGAAGTTCAGCACCATGCCGCCGCGGTAGAGAAGACTGGCGGCGGGGGTGACGATGACGGGATCCGGCCGGGTGTTGGTGGTGACCGTGAGAATCGCGTCCGTGGTGGTGGCGAAGCCGAAGGTGTTGGTGACCACGCAATGGATGGTGGAGTTGTTTTCGGCAAGGACGACGGGCCCGTAGGTGAGTGTGGCGGTCGATTGGCCGGGAATGAGCACATCATTCCGGAACCACTGATAAGTAAAAGGCTGAGAACCGGAGGCGGCCACGCTGAAGGTGACGGTCTCACCGATCGGGACCGTGCGACTTTGTGGCTGGGCGGCGATGGTAGGAACCTGGCTGCCGGTGTAAACGACGCGGAAGACCGAGCCGTTGGTCGTGGAGGTATTATCTTGCTGGGAGCCGCCACCCATGCCGGCGCGGGCGATGTAATAAAGCGCACCATCCGCGGCGACATCTATATCGATGCAGCGGTTGACGCCGGTGGCGAAAACGGAAACGTCCGACGCGTTGTCGGGATTGATGCTGCTGATTTTCCCGTTGCAATAGTCAGCGAAAAAATAACGCCCGATGTAGCTGGCCGGGAAATTGCTGATCGCGGGATTGTAGAACGCACCGCCGGAAATCGCGCAGCCGCCGAACGTGCTGCCATCGTGGGCGTAGGCGAAAAATGGATCGGTATGGTCGGGATCGGTGGAAGCTCCTTCGCTGAAAGGCCAACCGTAATCCGCACCGGCGATGCCGAGGTTGATTTCCTCCCATGAGCCGCCGCCGACATCGTTGATGAAAAATTTCCCAGTGCCGGGCTGAATGGCGGCGGTAAATGGATTGCGGAGACCATAGGCCCAGATGGCTGGATTTGCGCCCGCCACGCCAACGAAAGGATTGGAAGCCGGGATCGAGCCATCGGCGTGAATGCGGAGGATTTTGCCGAGTTTTTTACTGAGATTCTGAGAGTTGGAGCCGTTACCGGATTCACCGGTAGCGATGAACAGATGGTCGTCCAAGAAATACATCGCACCACCGTTGTGGACCGATCCTTCCAGATTGTCGGTCTCAATGAGGACCAGTTCGCTGCCCGCCGTCACGAGGTCGCCATTGGCGGTGAACCGGCTCACCCGGTTTCGAATTGGGGCCACCGAGGTGGAGTAGTAAGCGTAGAGGTAGCTGTTGGTCGCGAAGTCGGGATCGAAGACGACGCTCTGGAGGCCGCGCTCGTTGGAGTTGTCCACGGAGAGCGTCGCGAAAGGGGTGGCAAGCAGGACGTTGTTCTTAATGATCCGGATGCGGCCGGCTTTCTCGCACACAAAAACGCGCCCGTCCGGGGCGATCGTCAGGCTGGTGGGATCCAGCCCCGTCGCAATCTGGGTTTCTGCGAAACTGGTGGGCAGGGTGGCGGCGGCGAGACTGCCAACCGAACATAGGCCGATCAGGGAAATTTTTAGAAATGAGGTCATGCTGAGGATTTTCACAAAGTTCTGGGCGGGACTCTAAGTCGCATAAATGGATTGGCAACGAGAGATGTGGCCGTCCGGATTTCCTAAATCTGGTTCTCACCAAACACCAAACGCCGATCGCGTCCTAACAGTTTTAAACGGCAAGCTATTGGCTGCGGCAGATTCATTTTTCCTCATCTTACTAACGCCATCCTCCCAATCCCATGTCGCCCCGCTCCATCTCGCTCTTTTCCGCACTTTTTCTGCCACTGCAAGCTCAAGAAGCAACTCCGCGCCCGCCGGGCAATCGATGATTCGGTACCGCGAGGGACGCCTGCAACTGATAGTAAACCGCGCCTCCGCCGCCTTCCGTAAAGTCCACGAAGGGACCGCGTCGCCCGCCGATCTCCGGCTTACGTCCGCCGTATCGAGAAATAACTGCCCACGGATCTTCAGCCTGCTAACCGAATCCAACGCCGCGCTCTGCATTGCGGAATCGGAAGATCTAACCACACCGAAGATTGTCACTGCGGATTTCGGCTATTTCCGGTCTCGCCGCGGGGACTACACGAATCGGGAAATCCGCGATTTGGCAGGATTCATCCGAGACCCGGCCGGGAAATGGTCGGAAGCGTTTGTTTATTTCAAGCATAAGGAAACTGCCGCCGGACCGGGATTCACGAGAGCGCTGGTCAAGGCGCCGATGGATTGAGATTTACTGGTCGGGAATCTCGGACTCGACGAGTTGGGCAAGCTGCACAAGCGATTCCTGCCACCCCACATAACAGTCCTCGGCCGGAATCACGGCGGGAACGCCTTCCTGGGTGATGTTCAGCTCGGTGCCGCAGGAGATCTGCTTGAGCTCGACAGTCACCTGCATTTCGCCGGCCAGATTCGGGTCGTCGAAACGATCCGTGTAGCGGATGCGTTCATGCGGTATCAGCTCGGTATAGGTTCCACCGAAGCTGTGGCTGCTGCCGGTGGTGAAATTGGTGAAGGACATTTTGTAGGTGCCGCCCACCTTGGCTTCGAGGTGATGGATTTTTCCGGTAAACCCGTGCGGAGGCAGCCATTTCGCTTTGGCGTCGGGATCGAGGAAGGCGCGGTAAACGCGTTCGGGAGACGCGCGAAGGACTCGGTGGAGTCGGATCGTGCTGGTGGTGTTTTCGGACATGGCGGGTTTGGTTTGCAGCTTCATCCATACGACGAACGGAACTGATTCGTCAGGACAATCGTCGCAAAACTTCCCGGCGACCGGGCAGATAGACCGCCGCCATCGGAATGGGTTGGCAATTTCCCGCTTGCCCGAC
>JANMSI010000063.1:0-2897 GCA_031389115.1 Akkermansiaceae bacterium | reverse complement strand
AATCCATCGTTCAAACGGCGGCCATCCTCGCCAATCAGATGGAGCTCGAGAACGAATCCATCACCTATGAATGGCAGGAAGGACTGGGTACCAATTCCGCGTTGCTCGAAGAGGCGCTCTTCCAATTTTGGAACGTGAAGGCGGGGACGACCGTGCGTTCTCCGGCGCTGGGTTCTCACGACCTTCCGCAGATCCGGGAGAAAGGAGGGAGGCCCCGTTTGAAGAATATCCGGCTGGCGGGCAACCACCACGGAAGGGCTGTCAGTCTGGTGATTTATCCGTTCGTCCTACCGGAAGAGATTCAACGGATGCACGAACGGGGGCGAGTGATTGATCCAAAATCGTATCCGCACATCCTGGTGGTCGCCCGTGACGCCGAGCCTGTCCGTAGCACGCTTCATCGCCTGCGCTGGGTTCTCGGCTGCGGGGCCGTTTTGACGCTGGGGCTGGGCTTCGCGTTGATCCACCGGGCGGTGGGAGTGGCGCTGCGGCCAATCGATGAACTCGCCATGCAAATGAAAAGCCGGGCGGAGCACCAGCTCGACTCGGCTTTGGTGCTGCCGGAGAAGCTGCCCGTCGAGTTGGCCGGCCTGGCGGAAAATTTTGACCTGCTGCTGGCCCGGGTCGCGGCGATCCGTCAACGCGAGCGGGATTTCATCCGGCATGCTGCGCACGAGCTGCGCACTCCCATCGCCGGGCTGCGCGCGACGACGGATCTGGCGCTCTCCCAGTCGCGCGATGCCGCCGCCTATGCGGATCATCTCGCGACCTGCCAGAAAACCTCCATCGAGTTGGGGGAGCTGGTGAAAAGCTTGTCAGCGCTTTCCCGCATCGGCGTGATAACATCTGCGGCCGTAAATGAGCCGGTGGACGTGGGCGCACTCCTAACCGAGTGCCTGAAGCCCTTCGTGCCGCAATTCCGCGACCGGCGATTGGAGGTGAAAATGAAGTTTCCCAGCCTCCCTCTAACTGCAAGAGGCGATCCGCCACTGGTGCGAATCGTATTGAACAACCTTCTCGATAACGCCCTTTCCTATGCTCCGTCAGAAAGTGAAATCCGCATCTCGGGGGGCATCGGCGATGATCGGGTGGAGATCCGGATCGCCAACCGCAGCGATGATCTGCCCGACAACCTTAACCGTTTGTTCGAGCCCTTGTTCCGCCGTGACTTCTCGCGGACGGATGCCGGATCGCACCTCGGAATCGGCCTCACTCTCAGCCTGGAAGCGGCCACCGCGATGAACGCGACGTTGCGGGCGGAGAGAACGGATGATGGAATTGAGTTCGTGTTGGGCATGCCCAAATGATCTGTTAACTCACTTCCCTGGTCCTCGCGTGGCGGGGCGCTCTCACCGGTTTCTCATGTTCGGCATGGTAGTGAAGCCAGGTTCATCTACGATCCCATGCGCAATTTATTCCGTTCCTCGCCGGCCCGTCTTTCCGCCATCGCCTTTTCGTTGTTTTTCGCGTTGTCCGTGCTGTCGCGAGTCCTGCTGCTGCTGGCGGCCCGCCACGACCTGAGTTGGGACCTTTCGCTCGGGGCGGTGGTCGCGTGCGGATTTTATTTCGATGTCGCTGCCGGCTTGTTCGCCGCGCTGCCATGGATGCTGGTCGGCGTGGTGGCGCCCGTCCGCGCGTTGAAATCCAAGGCTGGCCTGCTGCTCGTCGCGGCGCTGATGACGGTGTACGCGAGCATCTTCATTTTCATCACCACTTCGGAATGGCTCTTCTGGGACGAGTTCAGCGCGCGCTTCAATTTCATCGCGGTGGACTACCTCGTCTGGACGCAGGAAGTCTGGGGAAATATTTCCGAGTCCTACCCGATGGTGCCGATTATCGGCGGCATCGTGCTGGCGGGAGTCCTGGTGTCGTGGTTGATGATGTGGAAAGGCGTCTTCGCCTGGGTCTTCGCGGGAACCACCACTTGGATCGACCGTTGCGGGACATTGGCCGCGGGCCTCGGTCTGGCCACGCTCGCCGCGATGTTTGTTAGCCAGCCGTCGTTGCCGGCGTTCGCGAACCAATACAACGCCGAGTTGGCGAAAAACGGCTGTTGGTCGTTCTTCGCCGCCGTCAAGCAAATGGAACTGGAGTATACCCAGTGGTATCCAATGCTGCCGCCGGCCGACGCGCGCGCCGAGGCGAAACGGCTGCTCGTCACTTCTAACGAGACAGCGACATCCCCGTCGCCCGAAGATCTCCACCGCACGATCAAAGGCAACGGCCCGGAAAAACGTTGGAACGTGATTCTCGTCTGCATGGAAAGCATGAGCGCGGACTACATGACCTACGGCGGCAGCAAGATCATGATGACCCCTTGCCTGGATAAACTCGCCAATGAATCGCTGTTCTTCGACAACCTGCTGGCCACCGGAACCCGCACGGTGCGCGGCATGGAAGCAATCACCCTGAACCTGCCGCCCACGCCCGGACAAGCGATCATCTATCGGCCGGAAGGCACGGACCTGGTCATCACCTTCACGCCGTTTTTGAAACGCGGCTACGACTGCGGTTTCTTCTACGGCGGCGACGGCCGGTTCGACTATATGAACCGCTATTTCGGTACCGCCGGCTGCCGGATCATGGACGCCGGCGCATGGGAAAAGAGCGACACCACTTTCAAAACCTCATGGGGCTCGTGCGACGAGGATCTCTTCAACAAGACGATCTCCGAAGCCGACAAAGCCGCCGCGGCGGGAAGGCCGTTCCACTTTTTCTGCATGACCACCAGCAACCACCGTCCCTTTGCCTACCCGGCAACGGTGTCCAACATTGGAGTGAATAATCTCCTCTAGCGTGGCCTCGGGACGCCTTGGCGGGCCCGCTGGCGGGGTTCCGACTTAGCGGATCAAAAAAGTCCCTCTGCATTTTCTGGGGCGCTAAATATCTCCCGCCAC